>NZ_JBEZYB010000033.1:0-84773 GCF_040638285.1 Amycolatopsis sp. NPDC026612 | reverse complement strand
CACGCCGGAGACGGCGATCTTCGTGGCGGCGGAACCGCAGTCCCGGTGAGTTGGCCGCGGTGGGCGGTCAGTTGGCCGGACGCGACCTGAAAGAAGGCCTCCCCGGATCGGGTGCCCTCCCCGGAAACCGCCGCGGATCCCCCGACCTGTCCACAACCGGGCCAGGCTGTGGACAGGTCGGGGGTGCGGGTCAGTCGAACAGGGCCGGGAGCGTGCGCTCCCACGCCTCGCGCAGCTCGTCGAGCGTGAATTCCGTGATGTCCTGCAGCTCCAGCGTGCCCGACTCCGGGTCCACGACACCCGTCTTGCGCCACGGGAGGCCGCGGGCCGTGCACATCTCGGTGAACCTCAGCTCCTCCGTGCGCGGGACCGCGACCAGGACCCGGCCCGCCGACTCGGAGAACAGCTGGACGAATGGGTCCTGGCCGGCGTCGAGGAACACCCGGGCCCCGCACTGTCCGATGAGGACCGTCTCGACCAGCGTCTGGATCAGGCCACCATCGGACAGGTCGTGGGCCGCCGAGATCATGCCGTCGCGGGAACCCGCCACCAGGATCTCGCCCAGCAGCTTTTCGCGGGCGAGGTCCACGCGCGGGGGCACGCCGCCGAGGTGGCCGTGCAGCTCGCGGGCCCAGGCCGAACCGTCCAGCTCGTCGTGCGTCTCGCCCAGCAGCAGCAGTGTCTCGCCCGCCTCCGCGCCGACGCCGGTCGGGATGCGGCGGGTGACGTCGTCGATCACGCCGAGGACGCCGATCACCGGTGTCGGCAGGATCGCCGTCGAACCCGTCTGGTTGAAGAAGCTCACGTTGCCGCCGGTGACCGGGATGCCGAGCTCGACGCAGCCGTCCGCCAGTCCGTGCACCGCCTGCTCGAACTGCCACATCACACCCGGGTCGGTCGGCGCGCCGAAGTTCAGGCAGTCCGACACCGCCACCGGCGTCGCGCCGCCCGTCGCCACGTTGCGGTACGCCTCCGCCAGCGCCAGCTGCGCGCCGCGGTACGGGTCGAGGTAGACGAACTTGCTGTTGCAGTCCGTCGCCACCGAGACGCCGCGGCCGGTCGACTCGTCGATCCGGATCATGCCCGAGTCCGACGGCTGCGAAAGCACGGAATTGCCGCGCACGTACCGGTCGTACTGCGACGTCACCCATTCCTTCGACGCCTGGTTGGGCGCGGAAATGAGCCGCAGCACGTCCGCGCGCAGTTCGTCCGGAGTGGACGGACGCGGCAGCTTCGCCGACGTGTCCGCGATCAGCGCGTCCTGAAAGGACGGACGCTCGATCGGCCGGTCGTACACCGGGCCCTGGTGGGCGACCGTGTGCGCCGGGACGTCGACGACGACCTCGTCGTGCCAGGTGATCACCAGGTGCTCGCCGTCGGTGACCTCGCCGATGTCGGTCGCGATGACGTCCCACTTGCGGCAGACCGCCATGAACGCCTCGACGTTCTCCGGCGAGACGACCGCGCACATGCGCTCCTGCGACTCGCTGGAGAGCACCTCCGCCGGCGTCATCCCGGTGGCGCGCAACGGAACCCGGTCGAGGTAGATGTGCATGCCGCCGTCGCCCGCCGCGGCCAGCTCGGACGTCGCGCAGGACAGGCCGGCGCCGCCGAGGTCCTGGATGCCGACGACCAGCTTCTGCGCGAACAGCTCGAGGCAGCACTCGATGAGCACCTTCTCGGTGAACGGGTCGCCCACCTGGACGCTCGGCAGCTTCTTGCGCCCACCCGACGACTCGTCACCCGAAAAGGTGTCACTCGCCAGGACGGAAACGCCGCCGATGCCGTCGAGCCCGGTGCGGGCGCCGAACAGGATGATCTTGTTGCCGGTGCCGGACGCGAACGCCAGGTGCAGGTCCTCGACGCGCATCGCGCCGACGCACAGGGCGTTCACCAGCGGGTTGCCGGCGTAGGACGGGTCGAAGACGAGCTCGCCGCCGATGTTCGGCAGGCCGAGGCAGTTGCCGTAGCCACCGACGCCGGCGACGACGCCGGGCAGCACGCGCTTGGTGTCGGGGGCGTCGGCCGGGCCGAAGCGCAGCGCGTCGGCGACCGCGAGCGGCCGCGCACCCATCGCCATGATGTCGCGGACGATGCCGCCGACGCCGGTCGCGGCGCCCTGGTACGGCTCCACATAGGACGGGTGGTTGTGGCTCTCCACCTTGAAGGTGACCGCCCAGCCCTCGCCGATGTCGACGACGCCCGCGTTCTCCCCGATGCCGGCCAGCATCTTGGCCTTCATCTCGTCGGTGGCGGTGTCCCCGAAGTACCGCAGGTGCTTCTTCGACGACTTGTACGAGCAGTGCTCGCTCCACATCACCGAGTACATCGCCAGCTCGGCGTCGGTGGGCCGGCGGCCGAGGATCTCCCGGATGCGGGCGTACTCGTCGTCGGCGAGCCCGAGCTCGCGATACGGCTGGGTGTGGTCCGGGGTCGCCCCGGCGCGCTCGGTGGTGTCAACGGTGCTGGTCACGGTGTCCGTGTCAGGGTTCGCCACGGCCGTCAGGATACGTGCCGCCCGGTGGTGGCCCCGACGGCGGGCCGCCGAAATCGGCCGGGCCGGGCGCGGTGTGAGCGAGGCGACATCGAGCGTGGCCGATGGGGCGCTCCCTGTGGACAACCCGGGCGCGCGGGTCCGGAACTGTCGGTCCCCGCGAGTAACGTTGAAACCGGGGGTCCCCAAGGGGCAGGCGCCGGAAAATCGGTCGCCTTTCGCTGGTCCTCGGCTTAACGTCGAGAATCGTGCTTTCCGCCACGTATCCCTTTCCGCCGCTGCGGCTGCCCGCACGGCCGACCGCGAGCCGCTTCCTGCTCGCCGTGTTCCGGGCCCGTCTGGGCACGGTGCTCGGCGCTGCCGCGATCGGTGTCGTCTGGGCGCTGCCGGGCGCGCTCGTGCCACTGGTGATCGGCCAGGGCATCGGCGCCGTCGGCGCGCACGACGGTGCCGCCGTCGGGCGCTGGGCGCTGGCCGCGGCCGCGCTCGGCGTCGTGCAGACGCTGTCCGGGACGTGGCTGCACTTCCTCAACTACGGCCTGTGGCTGCACGGCGCGGGCTCGTCGCAACGCGCCGTTTCGGCGCACACCACGCGCGTCGGCGCCGCCCTGCGCGAGCAGACGACCACCGGGAACCTCGTCGCGATCAGCACGACGGACATCAACCACATCGGCAACACCGTCGAGATGACCGGACGGGCCTTCGGCTCGCTGCTGGCGTTCGTGGTGGTGGCGGTGTGGCTGATCTCGACGTCGCCCCTGCTCGGGGTGGTCGCGCTGGTCGGGGTGCCGCTCGCGGTGCTGGGCATCGGGCCGCTGCTGGCGCCGCTGCAGAAGCGCAAGGCGAAGCAGCGCGAGAAGCGCGGAGACGTCAACGCGCTCGGCGCGGACATCGTGTCGGGGCTGCGGATCCTGCGCGGCATCGGCGGCGAGCGGCGGTTCTTCGGCCGCTTCCGGGAGACGAGCCAGCGGGTGCGGCGGGCCGGCGTCGAGGTCGGCAAGGCCGAAGCGTGGCTGGCCGCAGCGGAAATCGCGCTGCCCGGCCTGGTCACCGTGGTGATCACCTGGCTGGGTGCGCGGCTGGCCGTGGCCGGTGAGATCGGCATCGGGCAGCTGGTGGCGTTCTACGGCGTTTCGGCGTTCCTGATCTGGCCGGTCACCGCGGCGACGGAGGCGGTCGGCTCGATCACGTCCGGCCTGGTCGCCGCGCGGAAGGTCGTCACGCTGCTGGCGTTGCGCCCGAAGCTGGCGGACCCGCAGCGGCCGGTACCGCTGCCCGAGGGCCCGTTGGAGCTGGTCGACACCGAGTCCGGGATCCGGGTGGCGGCCGGTCAGCTGACGGTCGTCGACCTCGGCGCCGGCGGTGAAGCGGTCGCCGACCGGCTGGCCCGGTTCGCCGATCCGGCCGCGGGCGAAGAGGTGCTGGTCGGCGGGGTCCGGGCGGACCACGTCGCGCTCGCGGAGCTGCGGCGGCGGATCGTCTACGCGCACAACCAGGACATCTGGTTCTCGGGCGTGCTGCGTGAGCAGCTGGCACCGGCGCGGCCGGGCGGCGTCGGCATCACGGCAGCCCTGTCCGCAGCCGACGCCGACGACATCGTCGACGCGCTACCGGACGGCGTCGACGAGGTGATCGGCGAGCGCGGCCGCGAGGTGTCCGGCGGCCAGCGGCAACGGCTGAACCTGGCCCGCGCGCTGGCGACCGACGCCGACGTCCTGGTGCTCGACGAGCCGACGTCGGCGGTCGACGCGCACACAGAGGCACGCATCACCGAACGCGTCGCGGCGCTGCGGCGCGGCAAGACGACGGTGGTGTTCAGCCAGAGTCCCTTGTGGACACATGTGGCCGACGAGGTTTTCACGGCGAAGGTGGTGACGGTATGAAACGGCTCCCCACGGCGTCCCGGCGGGACGTCCGGCGCTGGGCGCTGAAGACGGCCGCGGTCCACAAACGCGAGTTCGGCCTGCTGCTGGGCTCGCTGGCCGTGGCCACGCTGATCGGGCTGGCCGGCCCGCAGTTGCTCGGCGCGCTGGTCGACGACGTCGCGGCCGGCACCACCACCGGGCGCGTCGACGTGGTGGCGGTGGTGTTCGTCGCGATCCTCGTGCTGCAGGCGCTGGCGCGGAAGATCGCGCGGATGCGCGGCGCGGTGTTCGGCGAGCTGGTGCTGGCCGAGACGCGCGAGGAGTTCGTCGGGACGGCGCTGCAGCTGCCGCTCGGCACGGTCGAGGCGGCCGGGACGGGCGACCTGCTCAGCCGGGCCACCACCGACCTCGGCCGGATCGACCACGCGGCGCGGTTCGCGGCGCCGGAGATCCTGGTCGCGGTGGTGACCGTCGTGTTCACGGTCGTCACGATGGTGCTGACGTCGCCGCTGCTGGCGCTCGGCCTGCTGGTCGCGCTGCCGCTGCTGGTGCCGGTGAACGTCTGGTACCAGCGGCGGATCCCGTCGGCCATGCAGTGGATGCTCGACCGGTGGGCCGACCTGACCACCAGCGTCCACGAGACCGCGGAGGGCGCGCGGACGATCGAGGCGCTCGGGCTGACCGAGCGGCGGATCGACGCCGCGCACCACGCCCTCGACGAGAGCATCCTCGGTGAGCGCCGGATGCGGGCGCTGCAGCTGCGCTGGCTGCCGTCGCTGGAGATCAGCTACGTGCTGCCGCTCGCGGTCATGCTGCCGCTCGGGCTGTTCGCGTACACGCGCGGCTGGGCCGGGCTCGGCGAGATCACCACGATGCTGCTGTACATGCAGGCGCTGGCGGCGCCGCTCAACGAGGCACTGTTCTGGCTGGAGGACCTGCAGGTCGCGGCGGCCGCGGCGCGCCGGATCCTCGGCATCCGATCGGTTGCGGTCGAGGGCGCGCAGAAGGTCACCGAGGTGCCGCGCGGGCGGGACATCGACGTCCACGACGTCCGGTTCAGCTACACCGCCGACCGCGAGGTGCTGCACGGCATCGACCTGCGGGTGCCGCGCGGCGAGCGGCTGGCGATCGTCGGGCCGTCCGGCGCGGGCAAATCGACCCTCGGCAGGCTGCTGGCCGGCATCGCGGCGCCGTCGTCGGGCTCGGTGCGGATCGGTGGCCAGGACGTCTCGGGGCTGGCCGACGACGTGCTGCGCGGCGAGGTGCTGCTGCTGACCCAGGAGCACCACGTGTTCTCCGGGACGCTGCGGCAGAACCTGGCGCTGCCGGCCCGCCGGGCGGGTGGCGACTGGACGGACGACGAGCTGACGGCGGCGCTCGCGTCGGCGGGCGCGTCGGACTGGGTCGCGACGCTGCCCGACGGGCTCGACACGAAGCTGGGGTCGGGCGAGCACCCGGTCCCGGCGGCGATCGCGCAGCAGCTGGCGCTGGCCCGGGTGGTGCTGGCCGACCCGCACACGCTGGTGCTCGACGAGGCGACGTCACTGCTGGACACGGGCTCGGCCCGGGACCTCGAGCGGTCGCTGAGCAGCGTGCTGGCCGGCCGCACGGTGATCGCGATCGCGCACCGGCTGCACACGGCCGCGGCGGCCGACCGGATCGCGGTGGTCGAGGGCGGCCGCATCACGGAGCTGGGGCCGCACCAGGAACTGCTGTCGGCGGGCGGTTCATACGCCCGGCTGGTGGCGGCGGCGAGCTGAGTCCGGGGCTGTGGACAACTCAGGTCCACAGCCCCGGAACTGTCGGTGGCCCGCGATAAACTGACTACCGGGGGGCGAGGCCCGCCCTCAGGCCTTCACGAGCGCGTCCACCGCGCTGAAGAACATGCCGAGGCCGTCGTCCGACGGGCCGGTGAGCGCGTCGATCGCGTGCTCCGGGTGCGGCATCAGGCCGACCACCCGGCCGTTCTCGCTGCGGATCCCCGCGATGTCGTTGCGGGAGCCGTTCGGGTTGCCGCCCACGTAGCGGAACACCACGTGGCCCTCGCCCTCGAGTTCGTCCAAAGTGGACTGCTCGGCGACGTAGCAGCCGTCGATGTTCTTCATCGGGATGAGGATCTCCGCACCGGTCTCGTACCGGGAGGTCCACGCCGTGTCGGTGTTCTCCACCCGGAGCCACTGGTCGCGGCAGATGAAGTGCAGGCCCTGGTTGCGGATCATCGCGCCGGGCAGCAGGCCGGCCTCGCACAGGATCTGGAAGCCGTTGCAGATGCCGAGCACCGGCATCCCCGCGCGGGCCGCCTCGATCACCGGCGTCATGACCGGCGCGAACCGGGCGATCACGCCCGCGCGCAGGTAGTCGCCGTAGGAAAAGCCGCCCGGGACGACGACGGCGTCGACCTCACGCAGGTCCTCGTCGGCGTGCCACAGCGGCACGGCCTCGCCACCGGCGTAGCGGACCGCGCGGGCCGCGTCACCGTCGTCCAGCGTGCCCGGGAAGGTGATGACGCCGATGCGCGCGCTCACGCGTCCACCCGCGTGATGGTCCACTGCTCGATGACCGGGTTCGCGAGGAAGCCTTCGGCGATCTTCTCCAGCGTCGCGTCGTCGACCGTGTCGTCGACCTCGATCTCGAAGTGCTTGCCCTGGCGGATCTCGGTGATCCCGGTAAAGCCGAGGCGGCCGGCGGCGCCGAGCGCGGCCTGTCCCTGCGGGTCGAGGATTTCGGGCTTCGGCATGACGTCGACGACGACTCGGGCCACGGCAGGCTGCTCCTTATTCACGCAGGTCGTGGGTACCCCGCGAGCATAGTTCACCCTCTCGCACCCCTGGCGGGGCCCACCGGAAAACCTAGACTGGCCGACGGCGCGGCGCTGCGCCATGATGAGTCGTTGACATCTCGCCAACAGGAGGCACCGTGGCCGTCCAAGACTCCTACGACTACGTCATCGTCGGCGCCGGGAGCGCGGGCTGCGTGCTGGCGAACCGGCTGACCGAAGACCCGTCGGCCCAGGTCCTGCTCCTCGAAGCGGGCGCGGAGGACACCGCGGACGAGATCCACATCCCGGCCGCGTTCGCGTCGCTGTTCAAGACCAAGTGGGACTGGAACTACGAGACGGTCGAGCAGAAGCACACCGGCAAGACGGCGTACTGGCCGCGCGGGAAGATGCTCGGCGGCTGCTCCTCGATCAACGCGATGATCTACATCCGCGGCAACCGCGCCGACTACGACGGCTGGCGCGATTCCCACGGCGCCGAAGGCTGGGGCTGGGACGACGTCCTGCCGTACTTCAAGCGCGCCGAGGGCAACCAGCGGCTCGGTGGCCCGCTGCACGGCACCGACGGCCCGCTGCACGTCGAAGACCGCCGGTTCACCCACGAGCTGTCGCACGCCTGGGTCGACTCGGCCGTCGCGTGGGGACTGAAGCGCACGGACGACTTCAACGGCGAGAGCCAGGAAGGCGCCGGCGTCTACCAGGTGACCTGCAAGAAGGGCCGCCGGTGGTCCACCGCCGACGCGTACCTGCGCCCGGCGCTCGAGCGGCCGAACCTCACGGTGAAGACCTGCGCGCCGGCCACCCGGGTGGTCTTCGAGGGCACTCGCGCGGCCGGCGTGTCCTATTTGGACAACGGGGTCGAGCGCACCGCGCACGCGGCGGCCGAGGTGATCCTCAGTGGTGGCGCGGTCAACTCGCCGCAGCTGCTGATGGTTTCCGGCGTCGGCCCGGCCGAGCACCTGCGTGAGCACGGCATCGACGTCGTCGCCGCACTGCCCGGCGTCGGCGAGAACCTGCACGACCACCCGGCGTGCGGGATCATCTGGTCCACGCGCGGCACCACCGACCTGGTCGACGCGGCCACGCCGCGCGGCCTGATCCGCTACCAGCTGACCAAGCGCGGGCCGCTGACGTCCAACATCGGCGAAGCGGGCGCGTTCTACCCGACCACGGACGGCCTGCCGGCACCGGACATGCAGATCCACGTGGCGCCGACGTTGTTCTACGACAACGGGATGCGCGAGCCGACCGTCCCGGGGTTCACGTCGGCGGCGACGCTGGTGGACGTCGCGAGCCGCGGACGGCTGCGGCTGAAGTCCGCGAACCCGTTGTGGAAGCCGGAAATCGACCCGGCGTACTACGCGGAGCCGCGCGACATGGAGACGATGATCGCGGGACTGCGTGCGCTGATCGACATCGGGAAGTCGGGGCCGCTGCGGCGGTTCCTGGACAAGCCGTTCCTGCCGTCGCGCCACGACCTGAGCGACGCCGAGCTGGCCGAGCACATCCGGGAGAACACGCAGACGCTGTACCACCCGGTCGGGACGTGCGCGATCGGCACGGTGGTCGATCCGCAGCTGCGGGTGCAGGGTGTGGAGGGGCTGCGGGTGGTGGACGCGTCCGTGATGCCGGTGGTGCCGCGGGGGAACACCAACGCGCCGACGATCATGGTGGCGGAGAAGGCGGCGGACCTGATTCGCGGGCGGTGAGGGCGGGCCGCGGCCCCCGGTATCCAGTTTAGCGGTGCGCACCGACAGTTCCGGGGCTGCGGACGGGGTTGTCCACAGCCCCGGACCGCTCAACGCTTGCCGTGGAGGATGGTCACCAGCTTGGCCACCAGGGCGTCCGTCGATTCCTTGCGGGTGAACGACGTCAGCGTCAACGGGGCCGTGAACCGCTGGCGGGCGATCGCCTTCGTGCGGGCGAACTCGCGCAGGCCCTCCGGGCCGTGGATGCGGCCGAAACCGGAATCGCCGACGCCGCCGAACGGCAGCGAGGCGATACCGGCGAACGACAGCGGTGCGTTGATCGCCGTCATGCCCGTGCGCAGCTTCTCGGCCAGCTCCACGCCGCGCGCCTTCGAGAAGACCGTCGAGCCCAGGCCGTACTTCGTGCTGTTCGCCTTCTCGACGGCTTCGTCCATGTCGCGGACCTTGGCGATCGTCACCGTCGGGCCGAACGTCTCCTCCGTGACGGCCTCGGAGTCCTCCGGGACGTCCACGAGCACCGTCGGCTGCGCGTACCGGTCGCCGACCGCGTCCTCGCCGCCGAGGACCGCCTTGCCGCCGCGGGCCAGCGCGTCCTGGATGTGGCGCTTGATGACGCCCAGCTGGGACGGCATCGTCACCGGGCCGTACTGGGCGGCTTCGTCCGAGCCCGCGCGCACGTCCTTCGACTTCTCGACGACCTTCGCGACGAACTCGTCGTGGACCTTCTCGTGGACGTACACCCGCTCGACGCCGATGCAGGTCTGGCCGGAGTTGGAGAACGCGCCCCACACCGTCGCGTCCGCGGCGGCGTCGAGGTCGGCGTCCGCGTCGACGAGCACCGGGTCCTTGCCGCCCGCCTCGATGACCACCGGGGTGAGCGTCTGGGCGGCCGCGGCCATGATCCGCTTGCCGGTGGCCGTCGAGCCGGTGAAGGCGATCTTGTCGACGCCCGCGCCGACCAGCGCCGCGCCCGTCTCGCCGAAGCCCGTGACCAGCTGCAGCACCGGCTGCTCCGGCACGACCTCGGCGAACGCGTCGACCAGCCACTTCCCGACGCCGGGGGTGTACTCGCTCGGCTTGAACACCACGGCGTTGCCCGCCGCGAGCGCGTACGCGATCGAACCGAGCGGTGTGAAGACCGGGTAGTTCCACGGGCCGATCACGCCCACCACGCCCAGCGGCTGGTACTCGACGGTCGCCGCCTGGTTCGACATCAGCAGCCCGGCCGAGCGCTTCTGCTTGCCGAGGATCTTCTTCGCGTGCTTGCCCGCCCAGGCGATGTGCTCGATGGCCAGGATGCTCTCGAGCTGCGCGTCGGCGATCGGCTTGCCGGTCTCGTCGCGGACCACCTGGCACAGCTGCGGCAGCCGCCGCGTGAGCACGCCCTTCCAGCTCTTGAGCCGCTCGGCGCGCCCGGCGAAGCCGAGGCCCGCCCACCACTCCGCCGCGACACGCGCCCGCGCGACGGCGGCCTGCACGTCCTCGGGGCCGTGCACGGGGTAGGTTCCGACCACCTCGTCGGTCGCCGGGCTGAGCGAGTCGAAGGTCTCGCCGACCGACGTCGGCTTCGGCTGGACGGCAGTCATCGGCGTCTCCCGTGGTTCTAGGTTCAGCCCAGGTTACGGCGTTACTGACACGGTGCCAATAGGTCGCGCGGGCTTCACCACCAGCATTGCACCGGCGGTCGCTGCGGCAAAGACACCGAACACCGGGGCGAGCCACAACGGCAGCACACCGACCGCCAGCGAGCCCAGCCCGAAGCCGCCCGCCTGCACGGTGAAACTCAGCGAAAATCCCGCCGACCTGCGGTTCTTCGGCAGCAGGCGCTGCAGGTTGACCGACGTCGCGGCCACCAGCGGGCCGGTGCAGCCGCCGATCACGACCACCGACGCGAGCAACCCGGGCCAGCCGAGGCCGGCGGCGAGCACGAGGCCGCCGACGACGAACCCGCCGAGGAACAGCCGCGGGTCGCCGGTCTTCCCCCGCCACGCGTACAGCGCGCTGCCCACGATGCTCGCCCCGCTCAGCACCGCGATCACCACCGGTGCCGCGGTCGGCGGCGCCCCGAGACGCTCGACCAAGGGCAGCGGCGCCACCTCGATCGTCGACAGCAGCAGCCCGACGGTGAACGCGCAGCCCAGCCACGGCAGGTACGCGGTGAGCCGTGCCGGCGGGACGTCGCCGGCGGAATCGGCCCGATCGTGCGCACCCGCGCGGCGTGGAACGAGCGCGGCGGCGGCCACGCAGGTGACGGCCATGGCGGCGACCGGAACGAACGTGCCGGCCAGGTCGAGCAGCGCGACCAGCGCCGGGCCGCCGATCAGCACGCCTTCGAGGAGCATCGCGTCGACGGAGATCGCCCGGGGCAGCAGCGCGTCGTCGACCGTGTCGGCCAAGAGCGTCCGGAAGCCACCGGACAGCGCACTCGCGGCGACCCCGGGCAGGACGACGAGCGCGGTCAGCACCGCGGCCGGCGCGTGGTTCGCGGCCGCCGCGGCCAGTACGGCGAACCCGGCGGCGGTGAGCAGCAGCAGCGCGGGCAGTCCGCGAGCCGGGCCGAGGCGGTCCAGCAGCCGGCCGGCCGGGACCGCGCAGACCATCTCGGCGGCGACGTAGACCGACATCAGCACGCCGCCGAGCCGGTACGAACCGGTCGTGGCGGTGGTCAGCAGGGTGAACGCGAGCGGCGCCATGGTCGCCGGGAGGCGGGCGAACTGGACGCCCGCCGACCAGCGCCAATAGGCGCGATGGGTGAACAACGACATGTCCGTAGCGTCGTTCGTCCGCCATCCGAGGCACACTGATTCGGGTGAGAGCGAATCAGCCGTGATCGAACTGGTCCTGACCGCGGAGGGGAGCCACCACGTCCGCTTCGCGATCTCACCGCTGGAGGAGGTGCTGGGTGCGGTCCAGACGCTGCTCGGCGTCCGGCGGCACCCGGCGCCCCCGGCGTGGCTCTCCGCCGTTCCCGACGTGCCCGAGCTGGCCGCGGTCCTGAGCGCGCGGCACTACATCACCGAGTTCCTGAGCCCGCCGCCCGACGGCCCGGAGACGACCGCCGAAGCGCAGCTCGAGGTGGTCCGTGCGACGCCGCCTTCGCAGGTGGCGTTGGAGCTGGGGATGGTCGACGCCGATCTGTCCCTGCTGCCTGCCGACCCGGTGGCCGCGCGTGACCTGCTCGCCGACCAGCTCGAGACGGTGTGGGACACGCTGCTGGCGCCGGAGTGGCCCCGCCTGCGCGAGCTGCTGGCCGCGGACATCGCGTTCCGGACGCGGCAGCTGGGGTCCGGCGGGCTCGCGGCGATGCTGGCCGAGCTGCACCCGCGCGTGCGGCTGTCGGGCACCACGATCCTGGTCGACCTCCGCGCGCGCGAGCGGCTCGAACTCGACTCGCGGGGGTTGCTGCTGATCCCGGCGGTGTTCGCGTGGCCGAACGTCGGCGTCGTGACGGTGCCGCCGTGGCAGGTTTCGCTGCTGTACCCGGCGCGCGGGGTCGCTTCGCTGTGGACGTCCCCGGCCGGCCCGCCGGCGGCGCTGGCCGAGGTCCTCGGCCGGACGCGGGCGCTGCTGCTCACGAGCCTGGACCGGCCGGCGGCGACGACGGAACTGGCCCGCCGCCACGACTTGGCCCCGGCGACGGTTTCCGCGCACCTCACGGCGTTGCGCGGGGCGGGGTTGCTCGCGTCGGAACGCCGCGGTCACCGGGTGCTCTACCGGCGCACGGAACTCGGCGACGCGTTGCTCACCGGGAAACTCTGACTAGGCTGGAATCGACCCCTCGTGAAGGAGAACCACCGATGCGTATCGTCCATTTCGGACACGCCTGCCTGTTGCTGGAGACCGGCTCCGAGCGGATCCTGATCGACCCCGGCACCTTCTCGACCGGCTTCGAGGGTGAGCGGGAGCTGTCCGCCGTGCTGATCACGCACCAGCACTTCGACCACCTCGATGTCCGGCGGCTGCCCCAGGTCCTCGAAGCGAACCCGGACGCCAAGCTGATCGTCGATCCCGGATCGGCCCCCGAAGTCGAAAAACTGGGCCTCCCGTTCGACGTCGCCGACGTCGGTGCCGCCTTCACCGTCGGGGCCACCTCGGTCAAGGCCGTCGGCGGGGAGCACGCCGTCATCCACTCCGACATTCCCGTCATCCCGAACATCGGATACGTCTTCGACGACGGTGCCTTCTTCCACCCCGGCGACTCGTTCTTCGTGCCCGAACAGAAGATCGACGTCCTGGGCCTGCCCACCGGGGCGCCGTGGCTCAAGGCCGGGGAGGCCGTCGACTACCTGCGGGCCGTCGCGCCGCGGGTGGCCGTGCCCATCCACGAAGCCGTGCTCGCCAACCCGGCCATGCACTACGGCCTGTTCGACCACCTCGCGCCCGAAGGCACCGAGGTCAAGGTGCTCGAGCGGGCGGAACCCGCGAAGTTCTAGGCCGCCACCGCGCGCAGCGAACCGTAAGTCGCCCCGAACGCGCGGTTCTCCACCGCGACGTCCACCGCGTCGAGCAGGGCCTGGCGGAGGCCGGGGCGGGTGAGGTCGATGGCGTCCACCGCCAGCCGGACCAGCCCGCCGCGGCGCGCCGCCCGCGCCGCCGCCAGCACCAGCGCGAAGCAGCGCACCGTCTCCGTGCGGTACGACTGGCTGGTGAACTCCTGGACCCGCGCCCGGCGCACGTCGCCGGTGACGAGGTCCCGCACCGCGCCGAGGTCCGCGCACAGCCGGAACCCGTGCTCGGCCAGCGCCTGCAGCGTGCCCGGGGACGCCACCCACCGCGGCGGCGCGAAGCCGTCGACGGCGAGACCGGCGTGGTCCAGCGCGGCCTTCGCGGCGATCAGCCGCAGGCGCGCCTCGTGCGCGGGCAAGGTCGCGAACTCCGCCTTCTTGCCCAGGTACACCGTGCGGTGCGTGGGCGTGACGGCGTGGTCGTAGCCGTGCAGCAGCACGGAATCACCGGCGCGGGCGCGGGTGCGCACCCACTCCGTCACCGGGCCTTCGCCGGTGCGGGCGGCGTACAGCACCGAAAGCGGCACCTTGCGGCGGTCGAGCTCGGCCGCGAGGTCGGCGCACCGGTGCAGCGTGCGCGGGGTGATTCCCGACAGCGAAACCAGCAAGCGAGCGTCCACGTCCCCATTGGGACCTACGTGCCTGAAACTCCCGTGAACTGCGCAGAACGGGCGAGCGTCCGTTGCCGTAAGGCTCAGACACCCTCGCGGAGGCGCTGGACCGCCATCGCGATCCGGCCCCGCAGGTCGGGATCGGCGACCTGCCCGTCGGCGACGTCCGCGCGCGAGACCGGGATCCGGGCGCACGCCTCTTCGACGATCTTCGCGCCCGCGTACGTCAGGACCTTCCGCAGCGAGTCGTGCGCGTCCCGGCCGCCGGTCGGCGCCGCGATCGAGGACGCGTTGATCCACGAAACCGGCTTGCCGTAGATCTCGCCGCCGCCGACCGTCCAGTCCAGGAGGTTCTTGAACGAGCCCGGCAGCCCACCCGCGTACTCCGGGGTGCAGATCAGGATCGCGTCGGCGTCCTTGATCGACGCCCGCAGCGAAGCGACCGCCGGGGGCAGCGGATCGCGGTCGTCATCGGGGTTGAAGTGCGGCAGGTCGCCGAGGCCGGTGTACGTCTTGCTCGCGGTGAGGGTCGCGACGGTCCCCAGCACCGCCGCATTGCCCGAGCCGGCCCGCAGGCTGCCGCAGATCAGCAGGATCACGCGGCCAGTCTGCCAGGGAAAGCCCGGTGATGCGGCGGTACGCCTCGAGGTACCGCTCGCGCGTGGCCGTCACGACCTCCGGCGGCAACGGCGGCAGCGGGGACACGCAGTCCCAGCCGGACGCCGGGTCGACCAGCCAGTCACGCACGTGCTGCTTGTCGAACGACGGCTGCGGCAGGCCGGGCTGGTGGCCGTCGGCGAGCCAGTAGCGCGCCGAATCCGGCGTCAGCAGCTCGTCCGCGAGCACCAGGCCGCCGTGCGCGCCGATGCCGAATTCGAACTTCGTGTCGGCCAGCAGCAACCCCTGCTCCGCGGCCCGCGCGGCGCCCCGGCGGTACAGCTCCAGCGACGCCTCCCGGACCTCCTCGGCGAGCGCGCGGCCGAGCACCGAGACGCACGTGCCGAAGTCGATGTTCTCGTCCTTTTCGCCGGCACGTGCCTTGGTGGACGGCGTGAAGATCGGCTCCGGCAGCCGCGCCGACTCGGCGAGCCCGGGCGGCAGCGGCAGCCCGCACACCTCCCCGGACCGGCGGTAATCCGCGTACCCGCGGCCGGTGAGGTAGCCGCGGACGACCGCCTCCACCGGCAGCATGTCGAGCCGCTCGACCAGCAGGGCGCGCCCGCGGACGGACTCGGGGATGAGCGGCCCGTCGGAGGTCACGAGGTGGTTGGGGAGGACGTCGGCGAGTTCGCGGAACCAGAAGACGCTCATCGCGGTGAGCACCCGGCCCTTGCCGGGGACCGAGGTGGGGAAGACGCGCTCGAAGGCGGAGATGCGGTCGGAGGCGACGATCAGCAGGTGGTCGTCGCCCACCGCGTACAGGTCGCGGACCTTGCCGGTGGCGATCCGTTCGAGGGCGAGGAGGGGTGTCACGCGCTGAACCCTAACCGGCACCCTCCGCCACCATGGATGATGCTGGCATGGCGTACGACTGGATCTCGGTGACCACCGACTACGGCCTGCGCGACGGCTTCGTGGCGGCCTGCCACGGCGTGATCGCGCGGCTGGCGCCCGCGGTGCGGGTGCTCGACGTGACCCACGAAGTGCCTCCCCAGGACATCCGGCACGGGGCGATGGCACTGGCCCAGACGGTCCCCTACCTGCCGGAATCGGTGCACGTCGCGGTCGTCGACCCCGGCGTCGGCACCGCCCGGCTCGGCGTGGTCGTCGTCACCGACGACGGGCTGCTGGTCGGGCCGGACAACGGCCTCCTGCTGCCGGCCGCGCAGGCGCTCGGCGGGGTCCGGGCGGCGTACGAGCTGGCGGAGCCGTCGCTGCGGCTGCCGGCCACGTCAGCGACGTTCCACGGGCGGGACGTCTTCGCGCCCGCGGCCGCGCACCTCGCGCTCGGGGTGCCACCGGCCGACTTCGGTGACCAGGTGGCCGACCTGGTCGCGATGCCGGAGCCGTTCGTGGCGGCGTTCCCGGGGAAGCTGGTGTCGGAGGTGCTGACGGTCGACCACTTCGGCAACGTCCAGCTGGCCGCGACCCCGGCGGACCTCGAGCTCTCCGGCCTGTCCGGCGCGGTTTCCGTGCACAGCGAGCGGGTCGCGGTGACCACGGTGCTCGGGCGGACCTTCGCCGACGTGCCCGCCGGCGCGTCGGTGCTCTACACCGATTCGGCGGGACGGCTCGCGGTGGCCGTCAACGGCGGCTCGGCGGCGGCCGTGCTCGGGCTCGGACCGGCCCAGGAGTGCACGATCACCGCGTCGCCGACGGCGACCTGACCGGGCCGGAGCACCGCGGCCTGCATTCCGAAGACGACGCCACCGGCCGGGTCACGCCGGTAGGTGGCGAGGGTGCGGATGGGCTCGGGGCCGGCTTTCGCGCCGGTCTCCTGGTCGATCATCGGGACCTTGCAGCGCACGCAGCGCCCGGCGTAGCCGAACTTCGCGGTACCCGCCGACAGCTCGCGGGCGTCGTCCTCGCCGTGCGGTTCGGCCCAGCCGGAGAGGACGATGTTGGGGCGGAAGCGGTCCATCGGGACGGGTTCCCCTCCCCGTTCGAGGATGCGCGCGTTCAGTGCGTCCAAAGAGGACTCCGAGACGACGAGCAGCGCGTGCCCGTCGGCGAACGCGGCCGTGCCCGGCGTTTCACCAGTGGTGACGCGCTGGTGTTCGGGCGTGACGCGGACCAGCTCGGCGGGCCGGCCGAGCAGGTCCGAGAACCACTCGGCGGCCTCGGCGCCCTGGTGGACGCCTTCGCCGTGCCAAGCGGCCATCGACACCGGACGCCGCGGGGTGTCGCGCCGGATGTCGACGACGATGTCCTCGAGGCCCGGGGCGGACAACGCGAGCCGGTCGCCGAGCACCCGCGGCCGGACCGACGCCAGCACCGGGTGCGGCCGCTGGGTGAGGACATCCCCCTCCGGCGCGACGACCTGGAAGACCCGGTCGTGCGCGAGCCCGGCGGGGGTGACCTCGGCGGCCGGCACTTCGGTGCCGGCGCAGGCCTTGACCGGGTAGTACCTCAGCCGAGCGATTCTCGCCATCTCGGCAGGTTACCCGGGGTGCCACCGCCGAAGCGTCTTCCTTTCACAGCACCTGGGACAGGAACCGCTGCAACCGCGGGCTCTGCGGCTCGTCGAAGAGCTGCGCCGGCGGCCCCTGCTCGACGATGCGGCCCGCGTCCATGAACGCCACCTCGTCGGCGACGCTCCGGGCGAACCCCATCTCGTGGGTGACCACGATCAGGGTGAGCCCCCGCGAAGCCAGCCCCGCCATGAGGTTCAGCACGCCCTTGACCAGCTCTGGGTCGAGCGCGCTGGTGGCCTCGTCGAAGAGCATCACCTCGGGTTCCATCGCCAGCGCCCGCGCGATCGCGACGCGCTGCTGCTGCCCCCCGGACAACGCACTCGGCCGGTACGGCGCCTTGTCCGCGAGGCCGACCTCCGCCAGGCGGGCCCGGGCGATCTCCGCCGCCTCCTCCTTGCCCAGCTTCTTCACGCTGCGCAGCGGAAGCACGATGTTGTCCAGCACGCTTCGGTGGCCGAAGAGGTTGAAGTGCTGGAACACCATGCCGACGCGCTGGCGCAGCGCGTCCGGGTCGGACCTGATCACCGATTCGCCGTCGAGCAGCAGATCGCCGGAATCGGGCTCCTGCAGCCGGTTCACGCACCGCAGGAGCGTCGACTTGCCGGAGCCGGACGGCCCGATCACGCAGGTCGTCTTCCCGCTCGGCACCTTGAGATCGACCCCGCGCAGGACTTCCAGCGTGCCGAAGCTGACGTGGATGTCCCGCAGCTCCACACTGGACGAACGCACTGCCGTCGCCGTCACGCGCCGACCTTCCCGCTGGCGACCAGATCCAGCTCGTCTCCGTCGCCCGGCTCGTCGGCGCGCACCTTGCGGCCGGTCCGGAGCTTCTTGTCGATGTAGTTCACCAGGTGCGTCAGCGGCACGGTGATCACCAGGAAGAACACCCCGGCGGCGACCAGCGGCGACAGGTTGCCGGTGTTGGCCGCGAGGTCCTGGCCGATCCGGAACAGCTCGCGCTGCCCGGACAGCAGCCCGAGCACGTAGACGAGGCTGGAGTCCTTGACCAGCGCGATGAACTGGTTGACCAGCGCGGGCAGCACCCGCCGCACCCCCTGCGGGATGATCACCAGCACCATCGACTTGGTGTAGCTCATCCCGAGCGCCCGGCTGGCTTCCAGCTGTCCCTTGTCGATGCTCTGGATGCCGGACCGGAAGATCTCGCCGATGTAGGCGGCGGCGATCAGGGACAGCGCCAGGATGCCCATCGGGTACGGGTTGGTGCCGACGACGTCCCGCGCGAGCGTGCCGAGCCCTTGGCCGATCAGCAGGATCGTCAGGATGGCGGGCAGCCCGCGGAAGACGTCGGTGTAGATCCGCGCGGGCCAGCGCAGCCACCACTTGGTGGACAGGCCCAGCACCGCCAGCAGCATGCCGACCACGGTGCCGATCAGCGCCGAGGACACCGACAGGATGAGGGTGTTCAGCAGGCCGGTCTTCAGCAGGTCCGGCAGGACCTGGGAGATGTAGTCCCAGTCCAGGAACGTGTTGACGAAGTCGTCCATTGTGGATTTACTGTCCGGCCTTGAACTCGGCGGGCACCGGCGCGGTCGGCTCGAACTGGTCGTGCACCTTGACCCACGTGCCGTCCGCGATGACCTTCTTGAGGCCGTCGTTGATCTTGCCGATCAGGTCCGTGTTGCCCTTCTTGAACGCGAACCCGTGCGGGATGGTCGTCGTGATCGCCTTCGTCACCTTGAGCTTCGCGTCGGCGTTGTTCTTCGCGTAGTCCTCGGCGGTGGCCTGGTCGAACACGGCGCCGTCGATCGCGCCGGTCTTGAGGGCGTTGAGCGCGGCGGCGTCGTTCGGGAAGCGGACGGCCTGGGCCGTCGGCGCGTTCGAGCCGAGCCAGGTGTCCGAGACCGTGCCCTGCACGACGCCGATCCGCTTGCCCGCCAGGGAGTTCTCGTCGGTGATGCCGGCGGTCTCCTTGGCCTCGATGCCGAGGGACTGGTAGTTGTACGCCGCCGAGAAGTCGACGGTCTTCTTGCGGGCGTCGGTCTGGGAGATCGCCGAGCTGCCGATGTCGAACGTGCCGTTGGCGACCTGGCCGAGCAGCGCCGAGAACTCCGTCGCGGCGAACTCCAGCTTCAGGCCTTCCTTGGCGGCGATGGCCTTCAGGAGCTCGTTGTCGAACCCGGTGTAGTTGCCGTTCTCCTGGTAGGCGTTCGGCTTCGAGTCGCTCAGCGTGCCGACGCGCAGGGTCTTGTCGCCACCGCTGTCCGAGCCGCCGCACGCCGTGAGCGCGGCCAGCAAGGTCACGGTGAGCGCCGTGACCAGTGTCTTCTTCATGCTTCTCCTAACCCTGGAACCCGGCCGGCACCGGAACGGTCGGCAGGAACTGCTGGTGCAGCTTAAGCCAGGTCCCGTCGGAGATCACCTGCTTGAGCCCGTCGTTGATCTTGCCGAGCAGCTCGGCGTTGCCCTTCTTCACCGCGAAGCCGTGCGGGACGTCCGTGACGAAGCTCTTGACGACGACCAGCTTGGCGTCCGGGTTGTCGGTGACGTTCTTCTCGGCGATGGACTGGTCCAGGATGTACGCGTCGACGGCACCGCTCTTCAGCGCGGTCAGCGCGGCGGCGTAGTCGGGGAAGCGCACGGCCTGGGCGGTGGGCACGGTGCCGGTCAGCCAGTGGTCCCCTACGGTCGCCTGGATGACGGCGACGCGCTTGCCCGCCAGCCCCTTTTCGTCGGTGACCGGGGTGCCCTGCTTGGCCTGGATGCTCATCGTTTCGAAGTCGTACGCCGCGGAGAAGTCGACCGTCTTCTTGCGCTCGTCGGTCTGCGCGATCGCCGAGCTGGCGATGTCGTAGCGGCCCGACGCGACCTGCCCGAGCAGCGCGGAGAAGTCGGTCGCGGCGAACTCCAGCTTCAGGTTCTGCTTGGCCGCGATGGCCTTGAGCAGCTCGTTGTCGAAGCCGGTGTAGTTGCCGTCCTTGAGGTAGATGTTCGGCGGCGCGTCGCTCAGGGTGCCGACGCGCAACGTCGGGGAAGCGCTCTCGGAGCCACCGCCGCACGCGGTCAGCGTGAGGGCCGCGGCGAGCACCGTGACGATCAGCTTCTTCACGTCACACACCCACGTTCTTGACCGGGAGGCCGGGGCCGCCCTGCCGGAGTTCCTTCGACAGCGGCGTGTTCTTGTAGAACTGCGCGTAGATGCGGGCGACCGTACCGTCCGCGACCGCCTTCGCGAGGCCGTCGTTCAGCTTGTTCAGCAGGTCGGTGCTCTTCTTGGCGACCGCGAACGCCGACGGGGTGTCCTTGTCCTCGACGGTGTACCCGAGTTCCAGCGGCACCGCCGGGTTCTGGTCCAGGTACTTCTGCCCGATGTCCTGCGGCACGACCCAGCCGTCGAGGGTGCCGTTCTTGAGCTGCGCGAAGCCCGCGTTGTAGTCCGGGAACCGGACGACCTGGGCACCGGCGACCTTGCCCGCGAACTCGTCCTGCACCGAGCCCTGGACCGCGCCGAGCCGCTTCCCGCCCAGTGAAGCGATGTCCTTGAGGTTCGCGCCCTTCGCCGTGACGACCGTGGTGAAGCCGGTGTTGTAGCCGTTGGAGAAGGCGACCGTCTTCTTGCGCGCCTCGGTGCTGGAGATCGTCGAGCTGCCGATGTCGAACTTGCCGGTCGCGACGCCGGCCAGCAGGCTGGAGAACTCCGTGCCGACGAACTCGACCTCGAAGCCCTCACGCTTGGCGATGTCCCGCAGCAGCTCGTTGTCGTAGCCGGTGAAGCGGCCGTTCTCCAGGTAGATCGACGGCGGGGCGTCGCTGAGGGTCCCGACGCGCAGGGTGGCCGCCCCCGCGCTCGAACCACCGCAGGCGGCCAGGGTCATGGTCAGCGCGCCCGCGGTGAGGACGGCGGTGATCTTGGACAGCGTGGATCTCATCGCTTCTTCCATGGTGAGGACTAGCGCTTCGCAGCGCTCCGTGGTCAGCGATCGAGATTAGGGATTTCGCCCGTTCGAGTAATTTCGTTCCAGTCCGTGGACGGGTGCGTCAGCTCACAGGATGGGCTGCGGCGCGTAGCCCGCGGCCTCCGGGAACCGCTCGAGAACCGCCGCGACGCGCTCGGCCACCTGCGCGACCTGCCGCCCGGCCGTCCCGGTGAACGAAATCCGGTCGGCGAGGAGTTTGTCCAGCTCACCGCGGTCGAGCGGGATGCGCTCGTCGGCGGCGAACCGGTCGAGCAGGTCGTTCTCGGCACGGCCTTCGCGCATCTCGAGCGCGACGGCGACCGAGTGCTCCTTGATCGCTTCGTGGGCCGTCTCACGTCCGACGCCCGCGCGGACCGACGCCATGAGCACCTTCGTCGTGGTGAGGAACGGCAGATAGCGATCCAGCTCACGTTCGATCACCGCCGGGAAGGCGCCGAACTCGGCCAGCACCGTGAGGAACGTCTCCAGCAGCCCGTCGAGCGCGAAGAAACTGTCCGGCAGCGCGACGCGGCGGACGACCGAGTCGGAGACGTCGCCCTCGTTCCACTGGTCGCCGGCCAGCTCACCGATCATCGACAGGTAGCCGCGCAGGACGACGGCGAGGCCGTTGACGCGCTCGCACGAGCGGGTGTTCATCTTGTGCGGCATGGCGGACGAGCCCACCTGGCCGGGCTTGAAGCCCTCGGTGACCAGCTCGTGGCCCGCCATCAGCCGGATCGTCTTGGCCACGCTGGACGGCGCCGCGGCCAGCTGGACCACCGTGGACAGCACGTCGAAGTCGAGCGAGCGCGGGTACACCTGGCCGACGCTGACGAAGCGCCGGTTGAAGCCGAGGTGCTGCATCACGCGGTCCTCGAGCTGGTCCAAAGTGGACTCGTCGCCGAGCAGGTCGAGCATGTCCTGCGCGGTCCCGACCGGGCCCTTGATACCGCGCAGCGGGTAGCGCTCGATGAGGTTTTCGAGCCGGTCGAAGGCGACCAGCAGCTCGTCGGCCGCCGTGGCGAACCGCTTGCCGAGGGTGGTGGCCTGCGCGGCGACGTTGTGCGAGCGCCCGGCCATGACGGTGTCGGCGTGCTCGACGGCGAGGGCGGCCAGCCGCGCCAGCACGGCGGCGACGCGGGTCCGCACGAGCTCGAGGGAGCGGAGCAGCTGCAGCTGCTCGACGTTCTCGGTGAGGTCGCGCGAGGTCATGCCCTTGTGGATGTGTTCCTGCCCGGCGAGGTCGCTGAACTCCTCGATCCGCGCCTTGACGTCGTGGCGGGTGACGCGCTCGCGAGCGGCGATCGACTCGAGGTCGACCTGGTCGACGACCCGCTCGTAGTCCTCGACGACGCCGTCCGGCACCTCGACGCCGAGGTCCTTCTGCGCCTTGAGGACGGCCAGCCAGAGCTGCCGCTCCAGGACGACCTTCTGCTCCGGGGACCAGAGCGAAACCAGTTCCGCCGAGGCGTAGCGGGCGGCGAGCACGTTCGGAATGCGGGGCTTGTCCGTCACACCATCACCCTACCTGCGCAGGTCAGCGCGGTAACGGCCCGGGGTTTCACCATTCCGCGAAGCCGCCGTCGTCGTGGCGCCACACCGGTGAGCGCCAGGTGTGCCCGATTTCGTCAGCGCGGCGAACGGCCTCTTCGTCGACCTCGATGCCGAGGCCGGGCCCCAGCGGACGGGCCGCGTAGCCGTCTTGGAAGGCGAAGATCGACGGGTCCGTGAGATAGGTGTGCTCGCGTCCTTCGTGGTAGTGCATGCCCACGCTCTGTTCCTGGATCAGGAAGTTCGGCGTCGCGAACGCGACCTGCAGCGACGCGGCCAGTGAGATCGGCCCGAGCGGGCAGTGCGGCGCCAGCGAAGCGCCGTACACCTCGGCCAGCGCCCCGATCCGCCGCAGCTCGGAGATGCCGCCGGCGTGCGAGGGGTCCGGCTGGACGACGGCGACGCCGGCGTCGAGCACCGGCTTGAACTCCCAGCGCGAGTAGAGCCGCTCGCCGAGGGCGATCGGCACGGTGGACGCCTCGACGACCGAGCGCAGCGCGTCGCCCTGGGTCTCCGGCAGCACCGGCTCCTCGACGAACATCGGCTGGACGTCTTCGAGGAGCTTGACCAGCCGGCGCGCCATCGCGGGCGAGACGCGGCCGTGGAAGTCGATCGCGAGGTCGCGGTGCGGGCCGAGCACCTCCCGCGCCTCCCACGCGCGCTCCACCGCGGCGTGGGCCTCCGCGGGCGACGCGATCGCGGTCAGCGGGCCGGCGACGTTCATCTTCACCGCGGTGAACCCCGCCTCGACCTGAGCGGACAC
Source organism: Amycolatopsis sp. NPDC026612 (assembly GCF_040638285.1). Lineage (NCBI taxonomy): Bacteria > Bacillati > Actinomycetota > Actinomycetes > Pseudonocardiales > Pseudonocardiaceae > Amycolatopsis > Amycolatopsis sp. NPDC026612. The sequence continues at coordinate 61,451 of NZ_JBEZYB010000033.1, read as the reverse complement.
CGCTTCGCGGATCCCGGCGGGGCGGTCGCCGCCGACCCAGCTGTAGACCCGGACGCGGTCGCGGACCGGTCCGCCGAGCAGCTCGTGCACCGGGGCGTCACGCACCTTCCCGGCGATGTCCCACAACGCGTGGTCGAACCCGGCGAGCGCGCTGGAGAGCACCGGGCCACCGCGGTAGAAACCGCCGCGGCGCAGCACCTGCCAGTGGTCCTCGATGCGCAGCGGGTCCTGGCCGATCAGCAGCTCCGACAGCTCGTGCACGGCGGCGCGGACGGTCTCCGCGCGGCCCTCGACCACGGGCTCGCCCCAGCCGCTGATCCCTTCGTCGGTGCTGACCTTGAGGAACAGCCAGCGCGGTGCGACCAGGAACGTTTCGATCTCGGTGATCTTCACCCGGGTCCTCTCTCCTACGCGGAATCCTTGGCAGCGGACCAGCCGCCGTCGACGGTCAGCTCGGCCCCGGTGACGAACGACGCGGCGTCCGAAAGCAGGAACGCGATCACGTTCGCGACTTCGGCCGGCTGCCCGAGCCGGCCTGCCGGCGTCGCGCGGGCGCTGCGTTCGCGGTCCTCCGGCGAGATGCGGTTCCAGGCCTCGGTGAGGACCGGCCCCGGCAGCACGGAGTTGACGCGCACGTCCGGGGCGTATTCGACGGCCAGCTGCCGGGCCAGCGAGACGAGCGCGCCCTTGCTCGCGGCGTACGCGGGGTGGCCCGCCAGCCCGAAGTGCGCGTGCACCGACGAAACCAGCACGACCGCGCCGCGCCGCTTCCGCAACGACGGCAGGCAGGCCTTCACCGCGAGGTACGTGCCGGTCAGGTTGACGTCGAGCTGGCGCTGCCACTCGGCCCGGTCGATCTCGTGCAGCGGCCCGGTGCTGGGCACGTAGGCGTTGCTGACCAGGGCGTCCACCTCGCCGATGGCGGCCCAGGTGGCGTCGTCGCGGACGTCACCGCGGATCGGGACGACGCCGCCGGGGAGTTCGGTGAGGTCCACGCCCAGCACGCGGTAGCCGTCGTCGAGCAGTCTCCGTGCGGTCGCCGCCCCGATCCCGGACGCCGCTCCGGTCACCACCGCGGTACGGGCAGGCATCGCCGTCTCCCTTCAATAATACTAAATTAAGATTACATCCTACGGAGGTGGACCCGTGCAGTACCGCTGGGAAATCATGTCGAACGCTCTGCGCCAGGGCATCATCGGAATCGTGCGGACGCCCGACGCGGAGTCGGCGGTCGCGGCGGCCCGCGCCGCCCTCGAAGCCGGGCTGCGCTCGATCGAGCTGCCGCTGACCAACCCCGGCGCGCTCGACGCGATCTCCGGGCTCGCCGCGGCCTACCCGGACGCGACGATCGGCGCCGGCACGGTGCTCGACGAGGCCTCGGCGGTCCTCGCGATCCGCGCCGGCGCGCGGTTCCTGGTGTCGCCGTCGGTCGACACTGCGGTGATCCGGACGGCGCACCGGTACGGCGCGGCCGCCGTCCCGGGCGCCGGTTCGGTGACCGAAATCGTGCGAGCACTGGAAGAAGGCGCCGACGCCGTGAAGGTGTTCCCGGCTTCCGCGCTGACGCCGTCGTGGATCTCGGACGTGCGGGCGGCGCTGCCGCAGGCGCCGTTGGTACCCACCGGCGGCATCGGACCGGACGACGTGCCACGCTGGCTCTCGGCGGGTGCGGTCGCCTGCGGGATCGGCTCGGCGCTGACCCGCGGCACCACCGCGGAGATCACCGCCCGGGTCGAGACGCTGCTGAGGAGCACGCATGGCTGAGCTGGTCTTCGTCGGGTGCTACACGGGCGACGCGGGGAACGGCACCGGGATCACGACGTTCTCGCGCTCGCCTTCGGGTGAGCTCGGCGAGGTCGGTGCCCTGCCGCTGGAATCGCCGTCGTGGCTGGTGCAGCACCCGTCGTTACCGGTGCTGTACGCGGCCAACGAGCTTTCGGCAGGCGGCGTGACGGCGTTGGCCATCGCGCCCTCGGGGACGTTGTCCGTGCTGGGCACGGCCGAGACGGGCGGCGCGGACCCGTGCCACCTGGCGGTGACGCCGGACGGCCGGTTTCTGGTGTGCGCCAACTACTCCGGTGGCAGCCTGGCGGTGTTTTCGCTGTCGCCGTCCGGTGCCCTGCTCTCCCGCACGGCGCTGGTCCGGCACAGCGGGAGCGGCCCGGTGTCCGACCGCCAGGAGGCCGCGCACGTCCACATGGTGGTGCCCTCGCCGGACGGCTCGATCGTGAGTGCGGTCGACCTCGGCACGGACGAGATCCGCAGCTACACGCTGACTTCCTCGGGCGGCCTGGAACCGCTGGCGGTCTCCGCGCTGCCGCCCGGCACGGGACCGCGGCAGCTGGTGCGCCGTCCGGGGACGGACTTGGCGTACGTCGTCGGCGAGCTGGCCGGCACGCTGGTGACGGTCCGCGAGCCTTCCCCGGGTGCCTTCGAGGTGGTGTCCACGACGGCGTCGACGTGCTCGCCGCCTTCCGGGCCGAACCTGGCGGCCCACGTGGAGCTGACCGGCTCGCGCCTGTACGTGTCGAACCGCGGGCCGGACTGCGTGACGGAGTTCGCCCTCGACGACGCGGCCGCGGTGACGGACCAGCCGTGCGGCGCGAACCCCCGGCACTTCGCGCTGGTGGACGGGACGTGTTACGTGGCCGCGCAGTCGGAGGACGCGATCACGGCGTTCACGCTGACCGCGTCCGGCGAGGCGGAACTGCGGTACTACCCGACCGGGTCGCCGACGTTCGTGCTGCCGGTTTCGCTGCACTGACAGCGGGAGCACGCCATCCGCGCCGAAGCCGATCGATCGTAGGATGCAGCGGTCACGACCTGCCGGCTGAAGGGCCCTCCATGACCGAACACCGGCCACGCGGGCTGCACGGCCAGACCGTGGAGGCACTGGCCAGCCGGATCCTCTCCGACGAGTGGGGCGAGGGCACCGTCCTGGACCTGCCCGCGCTGCGCGAAGAGCTCGACATCAGCCTGACCGCGCTGCGCGAAGCGCTGAAGGTGCTGGGAGCCAAGGGAATGATCGACGCCCGGCAGAAGCGCGGCACCTTCGTCCAGCCGCGCGAGAAGTGGAACATGCTCGACGCCGACGTCATGCGCTGGCAGACCGCGGCCGCCGACGATCCGGAACTGCTCGACGAGCTCACCGAGGTCCGCGCGGTCGTCGAGCCCGCCGCCGCGCGGATCGCCGCCGGGCGCGCGTCGGAGGAGGACATCGAGGCCCTGCGGGAGGCGCTGGCCGACATGGCCGCGGCGGGCGACGACCTCGAGGCGAGCGTCCGGGCCGACCTCGCCTTCCACCGGCGGCTGATGGCCGCCACCCACAACAACTTCCTGGTGCGGATGGAGCGGATCCTCGCGATCGGGCTGGCCGAGCGCGACAAGCTGGTGCACGGCGCGCCGACGGCCGAGGACCCGGTGCCGAGCCACCGGAAGGTGGTCGACGCGATCGTCGCTGGCGACCCGGCCGCGGCGGAACAGGCGATGCTCGCACTGGTCACGAAGTCCCGCGAAGACCTGGAAAAGGCTCAGCGCACGCGGTCGTGAACGGCCGGCTCCAGCGCCGCCCGGAGCATCCGGGCCGCCGCCGCGCGCGGCTCCGGGTCGACCGCGATCAGGGCGTTGACGACCGCGCCGTCGACCAGCGCGACCAGCCGCTCCAGCTCGGTGTCGGTGACCGGGGTGCCCGAGCGGGCGAAGATCGCCGTCAGCAGCTCGTTGAGCTGGGCCGACAGCGTCCGCATCAGCGGCCGCAGGTACGGGCGGCGGCCGGTCGCGACCAGCCGCTCGTACCGCAGGAGAACCGCTTCGGCGTCGGCCGCCGGGTCACCGCTCTCCGGGCCGAGCAGCAGGTCCAGCACCAGGTCGACGGTCGCCTGCACCCCGCGGTTGCGGGTCGCGAGCTCCTCCAGCCGTCGGCGGCCGGTCGCCAGCTCGGCGTTCGAGTGGTGCTCGACGGCCGCCGTGACCAGCTCTTCCAAGGAGGCGAAGTAGTACGTCGTCGACGCGAGCGGCAGGCTGGCCCGCTCGGCCACCGCCCGGTGCCGCACGGCGTCGAACCCGCCCTCGACGAGCAGTTTCGCGGCGGCCTCGACGAGCGCGGCACGCCGTCGCTCCCCCTTCGGGGTGGTCGCAGCGGTCATGGCCGGTCATTCTGCCAACCGGGTGGACGCGGGCTCAGAAGCGGGGCGCGAGATCCTGCGCGAACTGGTCCACCTGGCCCGCGTACGGTGCCGGCGCCCCGGCGGAAGGCACGCTGACCAGCACCAGCACGCCCCCGGACGCGGTGCCCACCTGGGCCGTGACGGTGCCGGCGGGCTGGGACTTGAAGGCCACGGGGACGCCCTTGGGGTACACCGCCGCGGCGACTTCGCCGCCCGGAACCGGGAACCCGGCGGACCGCGACGCCGTCGAACAGGCGCCACCCGGGACGGCCTGGGTGGCGGAGTGGCCGGGGAGCTCGCCAGCGAGGGCGATGGCGAGCTCCCCGTCCACCTGTTCGCACCCGGAGGCGCCTTCGGCCAGCGGGCCGGTCTTCCCGTCCCCGTCACCCCCCTGCTGAGGTGGCTGGGCCGGGAAGTTCGGTGACTCCCCACCGACCTGGGGACGCATCGAGCCGTCCCCGGGTTGCGCGGAGCCCGCTTGCGCGGGCGCGGCGTTGTCCTTCGCCGCGGTCAGCGACTCCGGGGTACCCCCGGAAAGCACTCCGTACGCCCCGAACCCGACGACGACCAGCGCGACGGCACTCACCCCGGCGGTGATCCGGTTCCGGCGGCGTACGGTCTGGCGGCGGGATTCGCGGACGACGTCGTCGCGGGTGAACGCCGGCGGCGGTGCGTCCGGGGGCGCGGCGGAGAACAACGACCGCAGCTCCTGCTCATCCATTGGTCTCCACCTCCCGTTCGAGGACCTGCTTCAGGTTCGCCAGCCCGCGCGCGGTCTGGCTCTTCACGTTGCCTTCGCTGCAGCCCAGCGCCTGCGCCGCGCCGGCCACGTCGAGTCCTTCGAAGAACCGCATGACCAGCACCGCCCGCTGCTTGGGCGGCACTTCCTTCAACGCCGCGAGCAGGTCTTCCCTGGTCGCGACGAGGTCGTCGAGGCCGGGCGAGTCGTCGGCGGGCTCCGGCAGCGTCTCGGTCTGCCACTCGCGCCGCCACGGACGCCGCGATTCGTCGATCGACGCCCGGACGAGCGTCGTGCGGACGTACGCGTCGGTCGCCGCGCGATCCCTGATCTTCGTCCACCTCCGGTGCAGTGCGACGAACGCCGTCTGCGCGAGGTCGTCCGCCCGGTGCCAATCGCCGCAGAGCATGTACGCGGTCCGGCGCACGGTGTCCCGCCTGGCGGCGAAGTACTCCGCGAACTCCTGCTCGTCGCGCTGGTCCACGCGCAGTCGTGCTCCGCTCTGTTGCCGTTCGCCCGGGAGGACGGAATCAGGGGCGTCCACGGTTGCACGGACGGAGTGGGTTCGACCACTCAAGGGCTCATTGATCCCCGCGACGTGGGTGTGATGTGATCGCTCTGTGACCTTCACGCCGCCTTCGCTGGACTTCCGCTCCGACACCGTCACCCGGCCGGACGAGGTGATGCGGGCGGCGATGGCGTCCGCGGAGGTCGGGGACAACGTCCTCGAGCGCGATCCGACGGTCGCGGCACTGGAGGAGCGGGCGGCGCACGTCCTGGGCATGCCGGCCGCCCTCTGGGTGCCGAGCGGGACGATGGCCAACGTGATCGCGCTGAGCCTGCACCTGCAGCGCGGCGACCGGTTCCTCGCCACCCGGGGTGCGCACGTGCTGACCAACGAGCTGGGGTCGGCGGCGTGGCTGGCCGGCGGCATGCCGGACATCCTGGAGCACGACGGCGGCCCGGGCCGCCCATCGCCCGACGCCCTCGCAGCCGCGATCGGACAACCCGGGCCGTACTTCACATTACGGACAACCCTGCTCTGCCTCGAGAACACCCACAACGCGGCCGGGGGCGCGGTGACGCCGCCCGACGAGCACGCCCAGCTGCTGTCGGTCGCCAAGGAAGCCGGCTTGACCGTGCACCTCGACGGCGCCCGGCTCTGGCAGGCCGCCGTCGCGCTCGAAGTGCCGCCCGCGGCGCTCACCGTCGGCGTCGACACCGTGTCGGCCTGCTTCAGCAAGGGCCTCGGCGCGCCGGTCGGCTCGGTCGTCGCGGGCAGCACCGCGTTCGTCGAGCGGGCGCGCCGGATGCGCCAGATGCTCGGCGGCGGCGTCCGGCAGGGCGGCGTCCTGGCCGCGGCCTGCCTGATCGCGCTGGACCGCATCCCGGAGCTCGCCGAGTCGCACGAGAACGCCCGGCGGCTCGCCGAGGGCCTGCGCGAGCACGGCTGGCCGACGAACGACCCCGACACCAACATCGTGCTGGCCGAGGTGCCCGACATCCCGACCGCGCTGGCCTGGCTCGACTCGCTCGGCGTCCGTGTGGTGCCGATGGCGGGCAAGGTCCGGTTCGTCACCCACCGGGACCTGAGCGCGACCGACGTCGAAGAAGCCGTGCGCCGGATCAAGACCGGCGTCTGACGAAAGTTCTGGGGACTGAATGAACTGGATCGTGTTCGACTACGGCGACGTGCTCAGCAAGCCGAGCGCCGCCCTGCCCGACCTGGCCACGGCGATGGGAGCGCCGTTGCCGGAGTTCCTGAAGGCGTATTGGGAGTACCGCATTCCCTACGACGCCGGCAGCACCCCGCTCGAGTACTGGCAGGCGGTCGGCGACGCCGTGGGCGCGCCGGTCGACGAGGCGCTGTCGGCCGAGCTGACCCGCATCGACGTCGAGGGCTGGGGTCACCTGGAACCGTCTTCGGCGGCACTGCTCGAAGCGCTCTCCGAAGCCGGCGCGAACCTGGCGCTGCTCTCGAACGCGCCGATCGCGTTCGGCGAGTGGGTCCGCGCGCAGGACTGGGCGCGGCACTTCCGCGTGACGCTGTTCTCGGGGGACGTCCGGTGCGTCAAGCCGGACGCGAAGATCTTCCGCCTCCTGCTCGACGAGCTCGGCGCCGAACCGGCCGACTGCCTGTTCTTCGACGATCGAGAGTCCAATGTAGACGGTGCGAGGGCGGTCGGGATGCGGGCGCAGGTCTGGAACGGCGCCGACGCGGCCCGCGCCTGGGTGGACTGAAAATCACCCGCACCACACGGTCGCCTACCGGGTGTGATCCCCATGACCTAGGCTGTGCTCCCCCGACTTCCCCGGTAGGTGCCCATGGCCACGAGCGAACGACCGTCGGACCGCGTCGACTTCGAGCGGCCGAGCATCGCGCGCGTCTCCGACGCGCTGATGGGCGGGCAGGACCACTACGCGGCCGACCGCGCGGTGCTGCAGCAGATCCTGGACATCGCGCCCGATTCCCCCGCCATGGCCCAGGAGGTGCGGCAGTGGCTCGTCCGCGCCGTCCGGTACCTGACCGAGCGGCTGGGCGTCGACCAGTTCCTCGACCTCGGCTCCGGGTTCCCGACGGTGGAGAACACCCACCGGGTGGCGCAGAAGTACGACCCGGAGGCGCGCGTCGTCTACGTCGACAACGACCCGGTGGTGCAGGCGCACGGCCGGGCCCTGCTCGTCGACAACGACTACACCCACATTTCGGGCAACGACCTGCTGCGGCCCGCAGAGACCCTCGCCGACGTGCGGCGGTTCATCGACCTGGAGCGGCCCGTCGGGCTCGTGCTGTGCGCGGTCGTCCACCACATCACGGATCTCCACCAGGCGCAGCAGGTGGTCAAGTCCTACGTCGGCGCACTGGCGCCGGGCTCGTACCTGGTCCTGCTGCACCACCACAACCCGGACGACGGCACGGAAGCCGCCACCGTCGCCGCGTCCCTGCAGGACCGGTTCGGCCGCACCGGGCTCGACACGCACTACCGCTCGCGCGCCGAAATCGCGTCGTTCTTCGACGGCCTCGACCTGCTCGAGCCCGGCTTGACAGCCCCGCACGAGTGGTGGCCGGACGGGCCGCGCCTGGCGCCGCTGACGCCCGTCAACCGGACGTCACTGTGCGGCGTGGCGCGGATTCCCCAGGCGCTGTCCCGCAGGACTCAGTAGCGGTTGATGCGCCGAGGGTCCTTCTTGCCGCTGATCGCGCGGTAGCCGGCCGCGCCGAGGAAGACGATGCCGCCGACGATGGCGATCCACAGGACGGCCTTGAACACGAAGCCGATCACGGCGCCCAGCACCATGAACGCCACCCAGGCGATGAGCAGGCCGCCGACGATCTTCCAGAACATGGTTCCTCCGATGCTTCCCCGTGGCCCCACCGGCCCGATGACTCCACACTGCCACCCGCCGCGGTGAAACTCCCCTCGGAAGGCCAACGTTCGGGGTTTATTCAGGGTTCCCCCTGGCCAGCCAGGCCCCCAGGCGCCGGACCCCTTCGTCGATGTCCTCGGCGCTGCCGGCGAAGGAGAACCGGACGTACTTGCCGCCGTCGACCGGGTCGAAGTCGACACCCGGGGTGATGGCGAGCCCGGTGTCGGCGAGCAGCCGCTGGCACCAGCTCAGGCTGTCTTCGGTGTAGGCGCTGACGTCGGCGTACGCGTAGAAGGCGCCGTCCGCGGGGGCGAGTTTGCCGAGGCCGATGCGTTTCAGGCCGGCGAAGAGGCGATCGCGGTTGGCGCGGTACCGCTCGACGTGCGCGTCGGCTTCCGCGTACGCCTCGGGCGTGAAGGCGGCGAGCGCCGCGTACTGCGAAACCGCGGGCGGGCAGATGGTGAAGTTCCCGGTCAGGACATCGACCGCGCGGTGCAGGCGCTGGGGCACGAGCATCCAGCCGAGCCGCCAGCCTGTCATCGCGAAGTACTTCGAGAAGCTGCCGAGCACGATCGGCTCGCGGCCGTACTGCCACGCGCAGTCGAGTTCGGCGCCGTAGGAGATGCCGTGGTAGATCTCGTCGCTGATCAGCTGCACACCGTGCGACGAGCACCAGCCGGTGATCGCGGCGAGCTCCCCGGGCGGCAGCACGGTGCCGGTGGGGTTGCTCGGGCTGGCGACGATCAGGCCGTCGATCGGGCCGAGCTCGTCGAGCAGGGCGACCGTCGGCTGGAAGTTCGTCTCGGCGGTGGTGGCGAACTCGACGACCTCGCAGCCCAGGACGGAGAGCAGGTTGCGGTAGGCGGGGTACCCGGGCCGCGCCATCGCCACCTTGGCCCCGGGGTCGAAGGCGCTGAGGAAGGCGAGCAGGAAGCCCCCGGACGACCCGGTGGTCAGGACGACGTCGTGCGCTTGGACGTCGACGTCGTACCGCTTACGGTAGTGCCCGGCCACGGCTTCGCGCAGCTCAGGGACGCCGAGCTGCTCGGTGTAGCCGAGAGTGCTCTTTCGGAGCGCCTCCTGGGCGGCCTCGAGCACGGCTTTCGGCGCGGGCGCGGACGGCTGCCCGGCCGCCAGCGACACGAGATCGCCGTGACTGCGCTGCCGGGCGCCGGCCGCGGAGAGGACGTCCATGACGTGGAAGGGCGGGACGCCGGCCCGCAGTGCGGGCCCGGCGAAAGCTCCGAGGTCGACCATGCGGCCAGGCTAGTAGCCGCGGTAGGCGCCACCATGGGCCATGGCCTTGATGCCCGGCACGTTGTCGAGGCCGCCGTACCGGTCGAAGGAGTACCGCACGCCGGCGATGATGTTGTCGACCGGGCTGTAGATGTTGTCGTGCCCGGGCAGCTTGTGGGCGTTGAACGTCGAGTCGATGCACTGCATGAGCCCCTTGGACGGGTGCCCGGCAGCGGCGTTCGAATCCCAATTGTTTATAGCATTTGGATTTCCGCCGGATTCGTGCTGAATGATCGCCCAGATTTTGGGGATATCCGCGTCCGTAACCGGAATTCCCGCGGCCTGAAGCGCCTTCATGGCTTCCTGGATCCACTGCTGGACGTTGCCCGGGGGCGGCGAGGAGGGCGGGCCGCCACTGGGCCCGAGGCCACCACCACCACCACCACCACCACCGCCGCCACCGCCGCCACCGCCACCGCCGTGGGACGAGCCGTTGCTGTGGATGCCGCCGGTGCTCTTGGGGGCCGAGGCGGCGCTGCTCGGCAGCGGGACCTGGTCGTAACCGCCCTCGATCTGCTGGGACATCAGCTTCTGGGAGGCCTTGATCGCGGTGTCGGCCTGGGTTTGCAGGCCGGTCACGTCGCCGTCGAAGCCGGCGGTGATGTTGTGGATGTCCGTCTTGGCGGTGGCCAGGATCTCGTCGGCGCTGGGGCTGGGGCCCGGCTTGCCTTCGTCGTGCGCCTTCTTCGCCGCGGCCAAGGCGTTGTTGATCTGGGTTTCGGCCGTGGCGTTGCGCTCATTGACCGCCTTTTCCGCGGCGAGCTGCTTGTCCCCGACGTTCTTCTTGATCTGGTCGAGGGACTTCGCGAGGTCGTCGAGGTCCTTGGCGACGTCCTCGAGGTGGGTCTGCACCTTGGTCCCGGCGTCCCGGACCTGACGGACGTACTGGAAGAACTGGTCCGCCGCCGGACCGGCCCACACGCTGCCGTTGAGCGCGTCGGTCGAATTCTTCAGGGACGCGTTGTGGTCGCCGGCGTTCTTGCCCGCCTCACGGAACTGCGTCGCCGCCGCCGAGATCTTTTCCAGATCCACCTTTTCGACCTGGTCGACCTTCTTCACGAAGGCGTCCCAATTGTCCGGCGTTCCGGCGCCCTTCCCGTTCAAAGCCACTCTCGTGCCCCCGCTAACTCTACTTGTCGACGTGCAGCTTGAGGTCGCTCGCGCCGACCTGGTCGGTCTCGGCGATCAGGCCCGCGGCCTTGCGCATGACGAACCCCAGCGCTTCCATGTGCTTGCCCGCGGCGTCGAACTGGCTGTGCACGCCGTCCTTGAACTTGCCGACCGCGCCGTGCGCGTCGCCCGTCTCGTCCATGCCGCCGAAGGGGCTTTCCTTCTCGTGGTCCATGCCGGTGACCTTGTGCTTGGACTTTTCGAACTCGTCCTTCAGCTTCTCCACCTGGCCGGCCGCGATGGCCATCGAGTCCGGGTCATAGACAGGCACGGTTCGTCATCCCCTTCGGAAACTTGTCTCCGCCCGGTCAGACGTCGCCATGACCAGGACGGTTCCCGCGCCTACTTTATGACTTCACCCGGGGCGCGGGTACGGATCTCCGCCAACTCCACCCCAGCGGGGCTCAGGCCTCCGCCATCAGTTCGCGGATCCTCGTGGCCAGCAGGGCGTTGTCCGCCGGGGTCACCGTGGCCCACTCGCGGCCGTCGCGGTCGCGGCCCACCTGGAACAGGTAACGGCCCGCGTCCGTGTCGAAGAACGCCACCACCCGGTCCGCCCGGTGCACCACGCCGTCCCGCGAGGTGCGTTCCGCGCCGAACTGGCCGCGCGCCTCCTGGCCCAGCAGCATGCCCGACAGCTCCTGGGCCTGGAACAGCGGCACCCCGCGGTCCTCCAACGCCGTGACCAGGGCCTTCGGGTCGCCTTTCGCTGCCGCGTCGGCGGACTTGACCGTCTCGTACGGGAGGCTCACCGTCTGGCCGACGCCCGCGGCCAGGTCGCCCGCCACCGAGACCGCCGCGTCCGCCAGGCCGTCCTCCGTGGCCGGGATCAGCCAGACCTCACCGTGGTCGACCACCGCCAGCACCGCCTGGCTGCGCAGGCTGACGGCGCGGCCGCGGATCTCGCGTTCCGCCCACACCCACACGTCGATCCCGAACTGGGGACGCGCCAGCAGGTGCAGCAGGTCGGCCAGCTCGCCGGCCGCCCGCCGGTTGCGGGCCAGGCGCCGCTCGCTCAGCGACGCCCACGCCGACTCCGCCAGCTCCAGCCGCTCGCCGCGGGTGGTTCCGGCACTCGGCACGTCCAGCGCGACGTGCCGCCGGGGCAGTTCGAAGGACTCCCAGAGCACGTCGAACTCGAGGGCCGACAGCACGAGCGACACGGTCAGCGCCCGTCCCCGCCGTGGTCACCGAGCACGTCGGGGGAAACCATCCGCTGGTCGGCGAACAGGTCCTGGTCGTCGACGCCGTAGCGGCGGACGTGCTCGGCGTCGTCCTCCTGCGGTGCCGCCTCCGACAGGAACTTCGCCTCGCCGGGCTGCTGCTTCGGGCTGATCTGCTCCGACTTCCGCAGCGCGACGGCTTCCTCTTCGGGCAGCTCGCCGACCGGCAATGGCCGCACCGGGCCCTTCGGGCCGCCCTTCTCCCGCCGCTGCCGCTCCTTGTCGCCGCTCAACGCGCCACCGGCCGCGCCCGCACCGATCGCCGCCGCGCCGGCGCCCAGCTCGCCCGGAGACGCGCCGGGCTTCACCGCGAAGCCGCGTTCGGCCGTGAACTGGCCCGGCGGGAGCGCGGCCTGCGGAGCGGCACCGACCGTGCGGCCCTTGGCCAGCAACCCGTCGGGAGCGCGGCCGGTCGAGCTGTCGATGCCGGTCGCCCCACCGGGCGTGCCGCCACCACTGCCGCCGAGCGACTTGATCGGCGCCGTCGCCGGGGCCGAGCCGGGGGGCAGTGCCCCGGGCGCACCCGGCGGGACGAACGGTTCGCCGTGCCCCTCGGCCCCCGGGCCGGGGGTGAAGCGGCCGGGCGGAGCACCGGACGGGCCGCGGCCCGGGGCGTGGACCCAGCCGGGCCCGGGCGACGACGGCGCCGGCTTCACACCCGCCGGTGTCGTCGACGAGCTCGGCGTCGTGTGCTGGGCGGCCGGGGCGGTCACCGAGCCGGTCTGCCGCGGCTGCGGCTGCGGCTGCGGCGCGGGCCGGGACGGCTGCTGCTGGTGCGCCGCGACGCCGTAGACCGGGGTCGGCGGGTCGGCGTGGACGGTGTGGGAAACCGGCTGCACCACCGGCGGGTCGACGTGCACCGACCGGACCTTGTCCGACGCCGGCTTCACGCCGCCGTCCGGGGTCACCGCGACCGCGGCGCCGGCGACGTCCAGCACCCCCGGCGCGATGCCCGGGGCGGCCAGTTTCAGGGACTCCGGGTCGGACAGCGCCTGCGTCGAGAGCAGGTTGGTGCCGCTGTCCTGCGCGTATTCGTTCAGCGCCTGCGTCGCCTGCGCCTTGGCGTCGTTCGCGGCCTCGACCTGCCGGGCGTGGTCGGTCTCGAAGCCGATGAGGCTCAGCAGCAGGCCGTCGGTGAGGCTGTAGCCGCCCGCGCCCTTCCGGACCGTCTCGGCATCCGGCAGCTTGTACTTGGTCCGGTTGAACGCCTCGCCCTGCTCGAACACCATTTCCGCGGCGTGCGCGACCTTCGTCGTGGCGTCCTGGGAGAAACCGGCCTGCTCGGTGAACACCTGGCTCGCCGCGCCCCCGGCCTGGCTCTGCCACTCGACACCGAGCTTGAGCAGCTGCGCGCGCAGCGTCTCGTCGGTGTGGGCGAGGGCGGTCGCGACGGCCTTCAACGCGTCGACGGCGGTCCCGATGCTGCCGGTGCCGTCGCCGTTGACCATCCGCGTGATCTGGTCGGCGATCGCGGTGTTGGTCCAGCCGTCGAACCGGTGGTTCCGGATCCCGTCCGCGAGCTCGGAGAATTCCACGCGCCCTCCCTAGTTGCGTGCTTTCAGGGACTGCAACGCCAGGTCGGCCGCGTGGACCGCCATGTCGCACAGCTGCGGCTGCGTGAGCTTGCCGCGGGTGATGGCGAAGGTCTGGACGGCCAGCGTCTGCCCCTTCGCGACGCCGACGAGCGTCTCGCAGTCGGCCGGGTCGCCGTCCGCGCGGTAGTTCGTCAGCGCCGGGTACCCACCGATGGTCTTCGGCTCGGTGGTCATGCTGTTCTTCTTGCGGGCTCCGGTGATCCACTCGCCGAGGTCCGCCGGCACCGCCCGCACGTGGTAGGAGTGCACCGGCTCGGCGCCGTCGGCGTCGAACACGCACGTCGGGCCGTCAGCGGGCGCGGCGGCCTCGCGCGGCGCGCTGGTGATCTTCAGCGCGTCGAGCTGCACCTGGGGGAACACTTCGCACAGGTGGACGCCGTCCAGCGGCAGGTCGGCCGGCCGCTGCGGCAGCTGGGCCGCCTTGGCGCTCTGCGAAGCAGCTGTCGCGGCCGTCTCGACCGGGTACGGGGTGCCGTCGGTACCCGCGGAGCAGCCGGCGAGCGCCACCGCCGCGACCGCACCCCCGATGATCCGCACTCTCCGGTTACACACCGTGCCTGCCGCGGTCACCGAACACGGCCGCCTTCTCCTCGTCGCTGATCTTGTAGTCCTTCGCGGCTTCGCGCAGCTGCGAAACCAGGCGCTTGAGCCCGGCGACGTACTCACGGACCTGCCCGGCGTAGGAGCGGTCGCCGTCGGCGATCAGGGAGTTCCAGGCCGCGATCGACTGGGTGCTGATCACGTCGGCGGACGGCGCGTCGATCCGCAGCTGGCCGAGCCGGGTCAGCAGCTGGTCTTCGAGGGCGTTGGCCTGCTCTTCGACGATCCGGGCGACGTCGAGGAGCTTGTCCGGGTGAACGAGGACGTCCGCGGCCGCCGGCACCACCGGGACGGCCGAGCTGAGGTCTTGCGGGGGTCCGGGTGGCGGAGCCCCCAGCCCGGGGCGAAGCCCCGGAACAACGCTGTCGTACGAGGATCCTGACATGCGCTCCCCTGACGTCATACGGACAGTGACCGGCCGGCTCCCGTCGAGGCTACCAACGTGCGTGTAGCAGCAGCCTGAGTTTGGACGAAGAGCAGGCCCGGCCGGTTCCCCCGATCCGTGGAATCAGGCGCGCTGTTTCACCGCGGGAGCGCCGACCTCGCCGTTCGCCGCCTTCAGCGCGATGTCCGTGCGGTGGTGCGAGCCCGCGAGGTGGACCTTCTCGACGGTCTCGTAGGCGTGCTTGCGCGCCGACTTGAGCGTCTTGCCGGTGCCGACGACCGAGAGCACGCGGCCGCCGGTGGACACCACGGCGCCGTCGTCACGGCGACGCGTGCCCGCGTGCAGGACGCCTTCCAGCTCCGCCCCGGTGATGACGTCGCCGGTGCGCGGCTTGCCCGGGTAGCCGTCGGCGGCGATCACGACGGTGACCGCGGTACCGCCGGCCCACTCCAGCGGCGGGTGCTCGGCGAGCCTGCCGGTGGCGGTGGCGTGCATGAGCCCGGCGATCGGGCTGCGCAGCAGCGCCAGCACCACCTGCGTCTCCGGGTCGCCGAAGCGGCAGTTGAACTCGATGACCTGCGGACCTTCGGACGTCAGCGCGAGGCCGGCGTAGAGCAGGCCGGAGAACGGGGCACCGCGGTTCACCAGCTCGTCGGCGACCGGCTGGACGACCTTCTCGACCAGGTCGTCGACCAGGTTTTCGGGCGCCCAGGGCAGCGGCGCGTACGCACCCATGCCGCCGGTGTTCGGGCCCGTGTCGTCGTCGCCGACGCGCTTGAAGTCCTGCGCGGGCAGCAGCGGCACGACGGTGGTGCCGTCGACGAAGCAGAACAGCGATGCCTCCGGGCCGTCCAAAAAGGACTCCAGGAGCACCGGGTGACCGCCGTCGAGCAGCATGATGGCGTGCTTGCGCGCGACGTCGTAGTCGGTGGTGACGACCACGCCCTTGCCCGCGGCGAGGCCGTCGTCCTTGACCACCCAGGTCGGGCCGAAGCGGCCGAGCGCGGCGTCGAGGCGGGCCGGGTTGTCGACCACCTCGCAGCGCGCGGTCGGCACGTTCGCCGCCGCCATGACGTCCTTCGCGAACGCCTTCGAGCCTTCGATGCGGGCCGCCGCGGCCGAGGGGCCGAAGCAGGCGATGCCCGCCTTGCGGACGGCGTCGGCGACGCCGGCGACGAGCGGCACCTCCGGCCCGATCACCACCAGGTCGGCCTGCCAGCTCTTCGCGAGCCCCGCGACCGCTTCGGGATCGGACGCCTCGACGCCGAGCTGCTCGGCCACCGCCGCCGTCCCGGCGTTGCCGGGCGCGCAGGCCAGGGCCGTGACGGTGGGGTCGCCGGACGCCGCGAGGACGAGTGCATGCTCACGGGCGCCGGAGCCGATTACCAGTACGCGCACGCCGCACAGCGTATCCGGCCGCGTCGGCGGTGGACATTGCGCCGTCCCCCGGCCGCCCGGCCGAGGGCCGGACGGGGCCCGGGGAAGAGGAGTCCACGCGCCGTTTACCGCGCTGACCGCCGAAGTACCACCGCGAGACGCTTGCGACACCGAAGGTGGCGCGAGTAGTCAGGTCACACCCTGTGAAATGAGGTCACCAGATGAAACGCAACCGTGTGGGTGTACTGGCGCTGGCCGGGCTGGCGTTGCTGAGTGTCACCGGAGTCGCGGCCGGGTCGGCCTGGGCTGCCGCAGCGTCCGGCAAAAGCGAGGGGTCCGCCGCTGCGGCCGCGCACGGGCGGGGCCACGATGACCCGGTGATCATCGGACACCGCGGCGCGCCCGGGTACCGGCCGGAGCACACCCTCGCCTCCTACGAGCTCGCCTACCGGATGGGCGTGGACTGGGTCGACGTCGACCTCGTGCCCACCAAAGACGGCCAGCTGGTCGCCCGGCACGAACCCGAGATCGGCGGCACGACCGACGTCGCGAAGCATCCCGAGTTCGCGAACCGGAAGAAGACCGTCGTGCTCGACGGAGTCACCACGACCGGCTGGTTCACCCAGGACTTCACGCTCGCCGAGCTGAAGACGCTGCGCGCGGTCGAGCGGATCCCGCAGAACCGGCCGCACAACACGCTGTACAACGGCCGCTACCAGATCGCCTCCTACCAGGAGGTGCTCGACCTGACCCGGCGCCTCGGCCGCGAGCTGCACCGGACGCTGGGCACCTACCCCGAGGTCAAGCACTCGACGTTCTTCCAGTCCATCGGCAACCCGACCGAGCCGAAGCTGGTCGCGATCCTCAAGCGCAACGGCCTCGACCGGCCGGACGCGCCGGCGATCATCCAGTCGTTCGAGGTGTCGAACCTGATCGCGCTGCACAAGCAGGTCCGGACGCCGCTGCTGCAGCTGACGTCGGCGACCGGCGCCCCCGCGGACTTCGTCGCCAACGGCGATAAGCGGACGTACGCCGACCTGGTCACCCCGCAGGGGCTGCGTGACGTCGCGAAGTACGCGAAGTACCTCGGCCCGGACAAGGCGCAGATCATCCCGCGGGACAAGAACGACAACCTGGGCACGCCGACCGCGCTCGTCGCGGACGCGCACCGGGCCGGCCTGAAGGTGCAGCCGTACACGTTCCGGAACGAGAACCCGTTCCTGCCGGCGAACCTGCGCTCGTCGGCCGAGCCGGACGCCTACGGTGACGTCTTCACCGAGGAGGCGGCGTTCTTCAAGGCCGGTGTCGACGGCTTCTTCGCCGACCAGCCGGACACGGCGCTGGAGTCGCTGCACGCGTTCCTGGGCCGTTAATCGCTTTTGCCGTGGGGGCCCTTCAGGACGCTGAGTCCGTGAAGGTGCCCCTCACGGCGTTGGCGGAAGAACACGGCTTCTCCGGCGTCGTGCTGGTGACCCGCGGCAAGGAGGTCCTCGGCGACGCCCTGCCGCTGATCGACGACCGGGTGACCGTCGAGCACCTGCTGACGCACACCTCCGGCATCGGCGACTACTGCGACGAAGAGGCGGATCCACCGCCGCCACCGACTCCGTTCCTCGCCACGTCGGCCGGCTACCTCGCCGCCCTCGACGGGTACCCGCAGGTGGCTCCGCCCGGCACGGAGTTCCGGTGCAACAACGGCGCCTTCGCCGTGCTCGGCCTGATCGCCGAACGGATCGCGGGCATACCTTTCGCCGACCTCGTCCGGATCCGGGTGACCGAGCCGGCGGGCCTGGCGGACACGGCGTTCCTCCGCTCGGACGCGTTGCCCGCCCGGACGGCCACCGGCTACCTCGAAGACAGCCGCACCAACGTGTTCAGCCTCCCCGTCGCAGGCTTCGCCGATGGCGGGATCTACAGCTCCGCACCGGACTTCCGGAGGTTCTGGCCCGCGCTGCTCGGCGGCCGGATCCTGCCGCGCGAGTGGGTGGACCGGATGCTCCGCCCGCACGCGGAGCGCTACGGGCTCGGCTTCTGGCTGCCACGGCCGGGTGTGGTGCACCCTGAACGGCGGCGACCACGGCGTCACGTTCTGGAGCACACACGAGCCGGCGTCCGGGCTCGCCGCGACCCTGATCTCGAACAACCACCGAGGTGGCGGCCCCCTGCTGGGGTGGCTGGACGAGTTCTTCACGAAGGCTTGACACCCTCCGGGACCAAGGCTACCTTCGGCGAATTCAATGGTCTGGCCGCATACCTTTCAAGAGGTGCCTGATGGATGTCTCCGACCAGCAGACCGCCCCCGACGACGACAGCGCGCGCCTGCACCAGCTGGGGTACGCGCAAGAGCTGAAACGGACGATGTCGGCGTTCTCGAACTTCGCCGTCTCCTTCACGATCATCTCGATCCTCTCCGGCTGCCTCACGCTCTACGGCTTCGGCATGAAGACCGGCGGCCCGGCCGCGATGATCTGGGGCTGGCCGCTGGTCGGGTTCTTCGTGATCCTCGTCGGCCTCGGCATGGCCGAGGTCTGCTCCAGCTACCCGACCGCCGGCGGGCTGTACTACTGGGCCGCGAAGCTGGCGCCGGCCCGGTCCGGCCCCGCGTGGTCGTGGTTCACCGGGTGGTTCAACCTCATCGGGCAGATCGCGGTCACCGCGGGCATCGACTTCGGCGCGGCGCTGTTCCTCAACGCGTTCCTCGACCTGCAGTGGGGCTTCGAAGCGACAGCGGGGCACACGATCCTGCTGCTGGCGATCATCCTCGTGGTGCACGGCCTGCTGAACACCTTCGGCGTCCGGATCGTGGCGATCCTCAACAACGTCAGCGTGTGGTGGCACCTCATCGGGGTGCTGGTGATCGTCGGCGTGCTGATCTTCGTGCCGGCCAAGCACCAGGACGCGTCCTTCGTCTTCGGCAGCTTCGTGAACCAGACGGGCTGGGGCTCGACGTTCTACGTCTTCGCGCTCGGGTTGCTGGTCGCGCAGTACACGCTGACCGGCTACGACGCGTCGGCGCACATGACAGAGGAGACGAAGAGCGCGGCGACGGCCGGCCCGCGCGGCATCGTGATGTCGATCGTCGTCTCGCTCGTCGCCGGCTGGATCCTGCTGATCGGCCTGACGTTCGCGATCCAGGACTACGACGGCGCGGTCGGCTCGGCCACCGGCGTGCCGCCCGCGCAGATCTTCATCGACGCCACCGGCGCGGTCACCGGCAAGTTCCTGCTGCTGATCTGCATCGGCGCCCAGCTGTTCTGCGGTATGGCGTCGGTGACGGCGAACTCGCGGATGATCTACGCCTTCGCCCGCGACGGCGCGATCCCGGGGTCGGGCTTCTGGCACAAGATCAACAAGCGCACGCAGACCCCGACCAACGCCGTGTGGCTCGCCGCGGGCGGCGCGCTGATCCTGGCCCTGCCGTACCTGTGGAGCGCGACGGCCTACGCGGCGGTGACGTCGATCGCGGTCGTGGGGCTGTACGTGGCGTACGTGATCCCGGTGTTCCTGCGCGTCCGCCGCGGCGACTCGTTCGAACCGGGTCCGTGGAACCTCGGCAGGTGGGGCAAGCCGATCGGCATCGTCGCGACGGTGTGGGTCGTGCTGATCTTCTTCCTGTTCATGCTCCCGCAGGCGTCGCCGGTGACGGTGGACTCCTTCAACTACACGCCGATCGCGTTCCTGGTGGTGCTCGGCGGCGCGGGTATCTGGTGGGTGGTCTCGGCGCGGAAGTGGTTCACGGGCCCGAAGGTCCAGGGTTCCGAGGCGGAACTGGCCGCGGTGGAACAGGAACTGAAAGAGCTGGGCTGACGTCCGGCGCCGGGCTGCGGCGGCCGGGGCGGACCACCGTCACGGCCGCCGCGCCCAGTGCGCCGACACAGGCGAAGGCGTAGAAGCCCCACGGGTACGCGATGCCCGCCGTCAGCAGGGCGCCGCCGAGGATCGGGCCCGAGATCGCGCCGATGCGGCCGATGCCGGCGGACCAGCCGAGCCCGGTCGCGCGGATCGCGTCCGGGTAGATCCGGCCGATGTAGGCGTACACCAGCACCTGGGCGCTGAACACGAAGCACCCGGTCAAGAACACCGCCGCGTACAGCCCGGCCGCGGGCAGCTTCACGCTCAGCAGCGCGAGGAACACCGCACCGGCGCAGAACCAGACGATGGCCGACGGGCGGATGCCGACGCGGTCGGCGACCCGGCCCGCGACGAGCAGTCCGGCGATCCCGCCGACGTTCAGGGTCAGCAGCAGGCTCAGCGCGGCACCCAGCGGGTAGCCGGCCTGGCGCATGATCTCCGGCAGCCACGTGTTGAGCCCGTAGACCAGCAGCAGGCCCATGAACGAGGTGACCCAGAACGCGATCGTCGCGCGCAGCAGGCCGCCGCGGAACAGCCCGGCGACGGCGTGCCCGGCCGACCGTTCCGTGTCGCGGACCCGCTGGAACGTCTCGGACTCCGGCAGGAACTTCAGCATCAGCGGGACCAGCGCGACCGCCGGGAGCGCACCGGCGACGAACATCGCGCGCCAGCCGAGCGGGGAGATCAGCACGATGCCCAGCAACGCGGTCAGCACCGCGCCGACGTGGTAGCCGGTCATCACCGTGGTGGTGGCGCTGCCGGCCTTGCCATCGCGGGCGTACTCCGTGACGAGCGTGATGGCCGTCGGCAGGCAGCCGCCGAGGCCGAGCCCGGCGACGAACCGCAGCAGCCCGAAGACGAGCGTCGACGGCGCGAAGGCGCACAGCAGCGTGCACAACGAGAACAGCGTCACGGAGATGATCAGCGCCTTCCGGCGGCCGATGACGTCGGTGACCGTGCCGATCGCCAGCCCGCCCAGCATCATCCCGGCGAGCCCCACCGTCGACACGACCGACGCCGTGCCGGGCGTCAGGCCCCAGACGTGGCCGCGGAGCAGCACGGGCAGCACGGTGCCGAGCACGACCAGGTCGAACCCGTCGAGCAGGACGGCGGTCCAGGCCAGGGGCACGACCCAGGAGCGGGCGCCAGGGGACATCGGGAACCTCCGGATGTGCGTCGGTGCACGTCTTCCGCACACCCGTGCGGATTGCGCACAAGTATGCACCAGGGGTCCGACACAATCCACGGTGCTTCCATTGACCGGAAGCCGGGCACGGGCCCACGACCTGCGGAAAGATCAGGCGGGTGGAGATCCTGACGCTGATGGGCGTGCTCGCCGGTTCGCTGGCGCTGACCGCACTCGCCCGGCGCTACAACCTGTCCGCGCCACTGCTGGTGGTGGTCGTCGCGCTCGGCGTCGCGCTGATCCCCGGGGTGCCGCGGTTCGAGCTGGAGCCCGAACTGGTGCTCACCGCCGTGCTCCCGCCGTTGCTCTACTCGACGTCGCTGGAGAGCTCGCTGACGCACTTCAAGCGGGCGCTGCGGCCGATCGTCGCGCTGGGCGTGGTGCTGGTCGCCGTGACCGCCGTGGTCGTCGCCCTCGTCGTGCACCTGCTGCTGCCGGACGTGCCCCTGACCTCGGCGCTGGTCCTCGGGGCGGTCGTGGCGCCGCCGGACGCGGTGACCGCGGTGGCGATCGGCCGCAAGCTCGGCCTGCCCCGGCGGGTGATGACCGTGCTGACCGGCGAGAGCCTGGTCAACGACGCCGCCGCGCTGACGCTGTACAAGGTCGCGCTCGCCGCCGTCGCGGGCACGGCGGGCTCGGCCGGGCACGGGTTCGCGGTGTTCGGCGTGGCGACCGTGCTGGGCATCGGGGTCGGCCTGGCCATCGGCGCGCTCGTCGTGCTGATCCGGCGGCAGCTCGACGACCCGCTGATGGAGTCGGCGTTCGGCATCATCGTGCCGTTCGCCGCCTACGTCACCGCCGAGCACCTGCACCCGTTCAGCGACGACTTCAGCGGGTCCGGCGTGCTCGCCGTCGTCGCGGCGGGCCTCCTGCTGGGCCACCGCGCGCTGTACGCGTCCCCCGCGACGCGCATGCAGGACAGATCCGTCTGGGCGTCCATCGACGTGCTGCTGGAAGCGCTGGTGTTCGCCCTCATGGGGTTGCAGCTGCCCTTCGTGCTCGACGGCGCGCAGCACGCCGCCCGCGACAACGGGACGCTCGCGCTGGTGGCGGTGGCCGTGCTCGCGGTGACGATGCTCGTGCGGATCCCGGCGGTGTTCGTTTCCGCCTACCTGCCGCAGACGGTGCGGCTCTTCGGCCGCGACCGCGCGGCGCCTTCGTGGCGGACCCTGGCGGTCGTCTCGTGGACGGGCATGCGGGGCGTGGTCACGCTCGCCGCCGCGGCCGGCGTCCCGGCGGACACCCCGGGACGCGCGGAAATCCAGCTGTTCGCGTTCACGGTGGCCATCGGCACGGTGCTCGTCCAGGGGCTGACGCTGCCGCCGCTGATCCGGGTGCTGAAGGTCGAGGACCCGACGGAAACATCGCGAGACGAAGCGGAGGAGCTCGCGGCGCGCGAAGTCGCGAAGAAGGCCGCGCACGAACGGCTTCGCGAGATCAACCGCGAGCGGCTGGCTTCCCTGGACCTGCCCCCGGAGCGGGTCACCCGGCTCAAGGAGCGGCTGGAACGGCTGATCGACATGCGCTACCGGTTCGCGAAGGCGGCGATCACGCTGTCCGGCGAGGAGCACTCCGGCAGCCCGCAGGCGCAGTTCGCGAAGGCCCGGCGCGAACTGCTGATCACGCAGCGCAAGGCGATGATCGAGGAGAACCGCGCGGGCCGGCTCGACGACGAGGTCCTGCGGAAGGTGCTGCGGGAGCTGGATCTGGAAGAACTGTCGGTCTCGGCGACCCTCACGAACCGGCTGGGCTGAGCGCCTCCCACGTCCGCAGGCGCTCTTCGGCGGAGCGGATCCCGGTCTGGGTCAGGACGACGTCGGTGGCGCCGGCGTCGTAGTAGCGCTGGATCCCCCGCCGGACGTGCTCCTCGTCGCCGATCAGGGCCAGCTCCACGGGGTGGTCCACGCCTTCGGCGTCGAGGATCTTCCGGTAGGACGGGATCTGCCCGTAGAAGGCCATCTGCTCGGCGGCGAGCGCCCGGACGGCGTCGGGTTCGTCCGTGACGACGGCCGGCACGGCGGCGATGATCCGCTTCCCTTCGGGCAGAGCGGGGACGATCCGCTCGGAAAGCGCTCTCGGCCCGGCGAGGTAGGGCAGCGTGCCGTCGGCGAGCTCACCGGTGACGGCCAGCGCCTGCGGCCCCATGGCGGCGACGATGACCGGCACGTCCCCGCCACCGGCCACAGTGGACGGCCCAGGCGAGTGGGCGCGGACGGTCTCGCCGTCGAAGTCGGCGGCCTCCCCGGCGAAGACCTGCCGCAGCACGGTCAGGTACTCGCGCAGGTGCCGGATCGGCGGTGGGTACTCGACGCCGTAGACCGGGCCGAGAAAGCCCTTCGCGCCGAGCCCGATCCCGAGCGTGAACCGGCCACCCGTGGCCGCCTGCGCGGTTTGGGCCGCACTCGCGACGAGCAGCGGATGGCGCGGATAGGTGGGCACGACGGAGGTGCCGACCTCGATCCCGGGAACTTCCCGCCCGGCGAGCGCGGCGACGGTGATGGCGTCCTGGCTGAGCGGCAGCTGGGAGAACCAGACGGACTTCAGCCCGGCCTCGGCGGCCTGGCGGGTCTGGGCGACGAGCTCGTCGACGAGGTTCAGTGCCGTTCCCGTGTCCCCGGCCGGCAGCGCGACTCCGATGGTCATGATCCCAAGGTATCGAGCGGCGCCACGGATTTCCGGCTTCCCACCGCGTGAGAACCCGAGCGGGCCGCTCGTGCATCCCCCACGCTGAGCGAGATCCCGATCACGATCTCAGGAGAGCCCCATGTCGCTGACCGAAGTCATCGAAGGCACCCGCCGGGCCGTCGACGCCGATCCGCACAACGCCGCCGTTTCCTTCAGCGTCGAAAACGCCCTGAAGCCCGGGACGAAGACCGAAGTCGAAGTCAAGGTCCGGGACCACAGCTTCACCGTCGACGAACCGGCCGCCCTCGGGGGGACCGACCACGCCGCCAACCCCGTCGAGTTCGCGCTCGCCGCCCTCGGGTCCTGCCAGGTCATCACCTACCAGTTCTGGGCGGCGAAGCGCGGGGTTCCGCTCGACTCCGTCAAGGTCACCGTCGACGGCGACCTCGACCTGCACGGCTTCTTCGGCTTCTCGTTCAACACCCGCCCCGGCTTCGGGGACGTGCGCGTGTCCGTCGAGCTCGAAGGCCCGGCGAGCCGGGAGCGCTACGAAGACCTCAAGCGCGAGGTCGACGAGCACTGCCCCGTGCTCGACCTGTTCCGCAACGAGACGCCGGTCAGCACGAAGCTGACCTAGACGGCAGCGCCTTACACGAACGCGTGCCGCACGATCGTCTGCTCGCGGCCCGGGCCGACGCCGATCGCCGAAATCCGGGCACCCGACAGCTCTTCCAGGCGCTCGACGTACGCGCGGGCGTTCGCCGGGAGCTCCTCGAACGTGCGGCACGCCGAGATGTCCTCGAACCAGCCCGGGTGCTCTTCGTAGATGGGGATCGCGTGGTGCACGTCGGTCTGCGTCATCGGCATGTCCTGCGTGCGGAATCCGTCGACTTCGTAGCCGACGCACACGGGAACCTTCTCCAGCCCGGACAGCACGTCCAGCTTCGTGAGGAAGTAGTCGGTGATGCCGTTGACGCGCACCGCGTACCGCGCGATCACCGCGTCGAACCAGCCGGTGCGGCGCGAGCGGCCGGTCGTCACGCCGAACTCGCCGCCCTGCTTGCGCAGGTACTCGCCGGACTCGTCGTGCAGCTCGGTCGGGAACGGGCCGGAGCCGACGCGCGTGGTGTAGGCCTTGAGGATGCCGAGCACCGTGCCGATCCGGCCCGGCCCGATGCCGGAGCCCGCGCTCGCGCCGCCGGACGTCGGGTTCGACGACGTCACGAAGGGGTACGTGCCGTGGTCGACGTCGAGCAGCGTGCCCTGTGAGCCCTCCAGCAGCACGGTTTCGCCGCGCTCCAGCGCCTGGTTGAGCTGCAGCCGCGTGTCGGCGATGCGGTGCGCGAACTTCTCGCCCGCGGCCAGCACCTCGTCGGCGACCTGGTCGGCGTCGAGGGCCTTGCGGTTGTAGACCTTCACCAGCACCTGGTTCTTGAACTCCAGTGCGGCTTCGACCTTCTGGCGGAAGATCTTCTCGTCGAGCAGGTCCTGCACGCGGACGCCGACGCGGGCGATCTTGTCCTGGTAGCAGGGCCCGATGCCGCGGCCGGTGGTGCCGATCTTGCGGCTGCCGAGGTACCGCTCGGTGACTTTGTCGATGGCCACGTGGTACGGCATGATCAGGTGCGCGTCGGCCGAGATCAGCAGCTTGGACGTGTCGACGTCCCGCGCTTCGAGGCCGGAGAGCTCTTCGAGCAGCACACCCGGATCCACCACCACACCGTTGCCGATGACGTTGGTCACGCCCGGCGTCAGGATGCCGGACGGGATGAGGTGCAGGGCGAAGTTCTCGCCGTTCGGCAGGACGACCGTGTGACCGGCGTTGTTGCCACCCTGGTAGCGGACGACCCACTGGACGCGGTCACCCATCAGGTCGGTGGCCTTGCCCTTGCCTTCGTCTCCCCATTGGGCACCGATGAGCACGATGGCCGGCATGTGACACTCCAGGTTTTCGACGACGTGAGGTTTAGTGTCCCGGACGGACACCGGTGGCGCTGCTCAATGCCGGTGCATGAGCGTAACGGAGGACCCGCGGGTGCGCGGAATAGTGGTGGCCTGTGGCGACGAATCGGCAGGCTTCGAAGAGGTCGACGACGTCGAGTCGATCCGGGTGCCGAGCCGTCCCGGCAAGGCGGAAATCGATCCCTTGCTGGGCGAACACGATCATCTGGTCGTGTCGGGCACGGATGCGGACCTCGCCGCGGTCGTGCAGCGGCTGCTCCGGAAGGACGCCGTCTCCGGCGTGTCGGTCGGGTTCGTGCCGTCGTCGCCGGACTCGGTCGTCGGCGCGCTCTGGGGCCTGCCGAAGACGCCGCTGCGGGCGCTCGCGCTGGCGTTGCGCGGCGAGGTCGACCCGGTGCCGCTGATCCGCGACGACGTCGGCGGCGTGCTCGTCGGGCGCGGGCAGCTCCGGCTGGTCCGTGGCGTGGCCTACGCCGACGAGCAGGTGGCCCTGCGGGGGCCGGCCGCATCGATCGAGGTGACGCCGGATCCGGGCGGGCCCGGCCTCGCCATCCGGGTGGTGAAGGGCACGATCTTCAAGCGCCCGACGACGCTGTACGCGCGGGCGTTCCAGATCGGCTGCATCCCGACCCGGCCGGTGCGCGACGACGTCGTCCACGAGCGCGCGGTCAACAAGTGGACCTGGTACCGCCACACCGAAGACCTGCGATTGGTCCGGGGCGCGAGCTGATCGTCACGGTAGGGTGAGCCGGCGGCAACGCGGTGTTCATCGACGGGCAGCAACATGTCACCTATACGTGTTGTACTCGCCACTCCGGTGCTTCAGGGTTAGCTGTCCCCATCACTGACCCGGAGGCAGCAAAATGCCAACCAGGCTTGCTGTTCGTCATTCGTTCACTGTGCTCGCCGTCACCGCGGTGCTGTCCGGCACCCTGGCCGGCGTCGCGGCCGCCACCCCGCCGGGCATCCCGTCGGCCACCACGGCGAAGTCCGAGCTCGCGGCGCTGACCGTCAAGGCCGACGGCTCGCAGACCGGCTACAGCCGCGACAAGTTCCCGCACTGGATCGACCAGGGCGGCAGCTGCAACACCCGCGAAGTGGTGCTGAAGCGCGACGGCACGAGCGTGGTGACCGACTCCGCCTGCGCCGCGACCTCCGGCAAGTGGTTCAGCCCGTACGACGGCGCGACCTGGACCGCGGCGTCCGATGTGGACATCGACCACGTGGTGCCGCTGGCCGACGCGTGGCGCACCGGGGCGTCGTCGTGGACGACGGCGCAGCGCCAGGCGTACGCGAACGACCTCACCGACCCGCAGCTGATCGCCGTGACGGACAACGTCAACCAGGAGAAGGGCGACAAGTCGCCCGACGCGTGGAAGCCGCCGCTCGTCAGCTACTGGTGCACCTACGCGAAGATGTGGGTCGCGGTGAAGGCCAAGTTCAAGCTGACGATCAACTCCGCCGAGAAGACTGCACTGACGGACATGCTCAACCGCTGCTGACGCCGGTACGCTCGGGCGGTGCGGATCCTCTTCACGTGCCGCCCGGCGTACGGCCACCTCTTTCCCCTGCTCCCCTTGGCGAACGCGGCGCGCGCGGCCGGGCACGAGGTCGTGTTCGGCACCGGCGAGACGTTCGTGCCCAAGGTGCGTGACCTCGGTTTCGCGGTCCACCGCGCCGGCCTCGGCATCGCCGAGGCGGAAGCCGAAGCCAGGCGACGGCACGGCGACGACACCGGATTCATCGAACTCGCCCTCACGATGTTCGGCGAACTGCTGCCGCGCTCGCTGCTCGCCGACCTGACGCCGCTGCTCCCGGACCTGCGTCCCGGGCTGGTGATCCACGAGATGAGCGACGTCGGCGCCGGGGTGGCGGCCCGCCGCGCGGGCATCCCCGCCGTCTCGGTCGCGATCGGGCGGTCGCTGCCGCCGGATGTCCTGGCCCTCGCCGCCGAACGGCTCCGGCCGCTCTGGGGCACGCTGCCCGCGGACGCCATGCTCGGCGACGCCTGCGTCGACGTCTGGCCCGACAGCGTCCGCGACCCGGTCACCGCCGCCGTGCCGAAGGTGTTCCGGATGCGCCCGACGCCGTTCGACCCGGACGTTCCGCTGCCGCCCCTGCCGGACGACGGCTTCGTCTACCTGACGCTCGGCACGGTGGTCTTCGGCGCGACGCAGGTGCTGCGCGGGGCGCTCCACGCGCTGGCCCGCCTCGGAACGGACGTGCTCGTCGCGCTCGGGCCGGGCGATCCGGCGGCGCTGGGCCCGGTGCCGGCCAACGTGCGGGTCGCCGGGTTCGTGCCGCAGGCCGAGGTGCTGAAGCACGCCGGACTGGCGGTGCACCACGGCGGCACGGGCACGGTGCTCGCTTCGCTCGCCGCCGGGCTGCCCCAGCTGATCCTGCCCCAGGGCGCCGACCAGTTCGCCAACGCGGACAGCCTCTCGGCGCTGGGGGCGGCCCGGTCCTTGACCGGCGACGAGATCCGGATGCCCGCCATCGAAGCCGCCGCCCGGGAACTCCTGGCGGACCCGGAAGCGCGGACCATCGCCCGCGGTATCGCCGCCGAGATCGCGGAGATGGCGCCGCCCGCGCGGGTGCTGGCCGAGATCGTCACCTGGGCCTCGTGAGTGGTGATGAGCGTTCTAACCCTCATTACCACTCACGAGCGCCAGGATTTCCCGCGCCACCGCGTCGTTCTGGCGGAACGACAACGCGTTGGTCCGCGGCCTCGTGAACGCCGCCGCCGAACGGGCGCTCGTGTGCGGGCCCACCGCGAACCGGTGCGGGTGAGGACGTCCGCTGCCGTCGAGCACGCGGGAGTCCGAGACCCGCGTGTGGATGCGACCGGACGGCAGGCGCGCGCCCGTGACGGGATCTGCCACCGTCTCTTCGGCCAGCTCGCCCGCGTCGCGCAGCTGCCGGAGCAGGCCGTCGGCCGCGCGGGTCACGCTCGGGCCCGGCAACCGCGCTTCGATGAGCGTGCGGGCCTCGACGGTCTCCGGGTGGCTCGTCGAGGACGCCACGAAGACGCCGCGTTCCGCCGTCACCCGCATGTCGGCGCCCGCGAAGGAAACCACGCCGGCTTCGTGCAGCGCCAGCAGTTCGTCCAGGCGGCGCGGCGGCGGCCCGCTGGCGTAGTAGGAGAAGAAGCCGTGGAACCAGCCGTCCATATCGGACACCTGGGACGCGGCAGCCAAGCGTCCTCTTTGGACCAAAGTGGGCAGCTGGCCGTACACCGACAGCAGCGCCGTGAATGCGCCTAGGTCGGCGCTGAACTCCTGGTCCGCCCGGCGCGCCAGGTCGGCCTCGACGTACTTGCGCAGCTCCTTGCCGAACTCCTCCGCCGTGCCGAAGGTGCGGCCCGCCATCGGCCGGTCCAGCCGGTCGAGGTCGAGCCGGTCGGCGTCGGCGGGCACCGCCCGCGCGACGAGGTCCCGCATGGACGGCGAATCCCAGTCGAGGTCGGCGAAGGCGTCGGCGAACACGGCGAAGTCCATCCGGACGCGGCCGGGGTGCCCGGTGAACAGCTCGCTGTAGTAGCCCCAGGCCAGCTCCTTCGCGATCAGCGGCCAGACGTCCGCGCGGAAGTCGAGGGCGGGCCCGGTCAGCCCGTCCATGGCGTAGGCGTCGAAGAACCTGGGCAGCCGCAACGGTTTCCCGCGCAGCCGGTAGCCGATCTTCGCGTGGTACGGCACCCCGCGCCGGGACCCGACGTGCAGCACCGGCTCGGCGCCGCTCGGGTGGTAGCGCAGGCCGCCGCACGGCAAGTCCTCGAACCGGCCGCCGCGGCCCTCGGTCAGCAGCAGCATCAGGTCGACGAACGCCAGCCCGAATCCCCGCACCAGCACGGTTTCGCCCGGCTCGACGCCCGCGTAGTCGACGTCGGCGGTGTAGCCGGCCGGGTAGTACGACAGCCCGTGCCGGGCGGCGAACTCCACCAGTTCGAGCTCCCGCTCGTCGGGCTCCGCGTCGAGGTGCCCGACGGTGAACACGACGGCGTCCGCCGCGATCGCCGACCCGTCGGAAAGGCGGACGGTGTGCCCGTCCGCCCCGACCGCCCGGGCCGCGTGTTCGACGACGTCGATGCCGTCGGGCAGGTCCTCGACGACCTTCCGGTACACCCAGGTCAGGTAGGCGCTCTGCAGGCGCCGGGTGGGGAAGTCGAAGGGGTCGAGCGCGGTCAGCTCGGCGACGACGTCGGGCGGCACTTCGGCGTCGAGCCCGCTGTCCCGCACCTTCCGCGCCCACTCCAGCAGCGACGGCCCCGGCCGCACCGGGCCGGCCATCGTCACCGAGTCGTCGGTGAACATCGTGACGTCCTCGGGCATGGAGTTCATCCGCAGCAGCGGTGACTGGTCGTACCGCCACACCCGGCCGGGCCCCGGCGGGAACGGGTCGATCAGGTGCACCTCGAGCCGCCGTCCGCCGGGTCGCTCCGCGGCGTTCGCGCCGAGCCGTTCGAGAACGCCGACCCCGCGGGGTCCGGCGCCCACGACGGCAAGGGTGAACGGCGGCAGATCGGCCACGAACCCGAAGCTACGCCGGGGTTCCGGCACGGGAAGCCCGTCCCACAGAGCGGACTCCCGGGCGCGACCCATCCACCCCCCTCGCGGCTCCGAATCCCCCGGGCACACCGGCAAAAGGAGCGGAATTGTCCCTCGTCCACGCAGGCGCCCGGGCCTCGGCAGCATCGACGGCAGCACCACCCCGGCGGCGAAGACTTGGCCGATGAGATCGGTTCGCCGCACCGCGTCCCCACCGCGCAGGACGTGGTCGGCACCCTGCTCCAGGGGAACTGGGCGATCTTCGCCCACGAGTGGGCCGACCCGGACGGGATCGACCCGAAGCACTGGCGGGACGTCGTCGAGGCCGCCGCGGAGGCGGCCGGGGTCGACGTCGAGTTCGTGGTCATCCCGCGCCGGTCCCTGACCGTCGTGTTCAACCGGGCGGTCCCGCCCAGCTTCGAACAGGTCCGCGCCTCGATCGACGTCATCGAACGCGCGCGCGGCCAGAGCTGAGCCACGGCCGGACCGACGGCTGAGCTCCCGTTTCCCCGGTGGCCACCTCGCGCCCGCGAGGTGGCTACTTTTGCCTCTGGCGACCGACCAAGCGGTACGGAATGATCGCTTGGTGACTCCTGGGCCACCGGTCAGACACTGCGGGCTATCGTCTGACCCGTTCGGGAAAGCTCCGTGACACCCTGGATACCAGCGAAAGAACCTAGAGATTTACCAACAGTCACGGGACACTGGCTGGGGTAACTCACGTACCGTGACTGCCTCATGACCGACTGGTCGTCTCGTCACCTGCGGTCGTGCGAGGGACGCGGTCTGCACAGATGTCGGGAGAAACGTATGGCAGCACCGCCGGATCGCGTCACGTTCCGCGAGGTGTTCGGGGTCGCCGAGTTCCGCGCCCTGTGGTTCGGGGAACTGCTCTCGATCGCCGGTGACCAGCTGGCCAGGGTCGCGCTGTCCATCCTCGTGTTCACCGGGACGAACTCCGCGACGCTCACCGGCCTGACCTACGCCCTGACCTACGCGCCGTCGCTGCTGGGCGGCATCTTCCTGACCGGATTGGCCGACCGCTTCCCCCGCCGCAGCGTGATGGTGGTCGTCGACCTGCTGCGCGCCGCCTTGATCCTGCTGGTCGCCGTGCCCGGGATGCCGTTCTGGCTGATGTGCGTGCTGGTCGGCGGGGTCTCGCTGGTCAACCCGCCGTTCAAGGCGTCCCAGCTGGCGCTGCTGCCGCAGGTGCTCGAGGGCGACCGCTTCGTCGTCGGGATGGGCATCCGCAGCATGACCGTGCAGAGCGCCCAGCTGCTCGGCTTCGCCGGCGGTGGCGCGCTGCTGATCGCCGTCGACCCGCACGTCGCTTTGCTCGTCGACGCCGCCACGTTCGTGCTGTCGGCCCTTTTCGTCCGCTTCGGCGTCCGGGCCCGGCCGGCCGCGGCGGCCGGCGAGCAACGCAAGTCCTTCTTCGCGACGCTCGGCGGTGGTGGCCGCACGGCCTTCGCGAACTCGCCGTTGCGGACACTGGTGCTCTTCACCTGGCTGATGGGGCTCCTGCCGGTCTACGAGGGCATCGCCGCGCCGTACGTCTCGGCGGCGGGTGGCGGCCCGCAGGCGATCGGCCTGCTGCTCGCGGCCGACCCGATCGGCAGCGTCATCGCGACGTTCGCCTACACGCGCTGGGTGCCCGCGCGGCTGCGGCCGAAGCTGATCGGCCCGCTGTCCGCGCTGTGCGCGGTGCCGCTGGTGCTCTGCTTCCTGAACCCCGGGCCGGTCTCGTCGATCATCCTGTTCATCGTGTCCGGCGGCCTGGGCACGGTCTGCCTGCTGCAGGCGACCGCGTCACTGACCCTGGCCGTGCCCGACGAGCAGCGCGCGCAGGTGATGGGCCTGTCCAACACGGGACTGACCACGATGATGGGCGTCAGCCCGCTGATCGGCGGCGTGCTCGCGGATCAGCTCACCCCGCACGGGACCGTCGGGATCTTCGGCGTCGCCGGGCTCGTCCTCACCCTGCCGCTGGCGGCACTGTGGACCCGGGCCCTGTCGGGCGAGCCGGAAAGATGGATCGACAAAGAAGCCGCACGCGCCGAACATGCCTGACATGCCCCGCGCGTGGGCTTGACCTGCGCGACCTTGCGGTGCGCTGTGCGGTCACTGATCTTTGCCGCGCATCGCTGGCCACCTCTCGTTCCGGTGTCAACCAAAAAGTACACACCGAAAGCCCTTGTGGACAGCACGCAAACGGTCTGAAACTGTCCGTGAGTAGATTGTCACTGATCACCTGCGCAAGGGGCTGGGGGAAAAATGGTCACATCGGGGGAACGGTCTGGACAAGCCTCGGTTCGTGGTGTTGCCGACTGGGCACTGTGGACCCGGCCAAAAGCCTGGGTCGCCGTCACACTCACCGCGATCGCCGTCATGCTGGCCTGGACCACGGCCGCCACGCTTTCGATTCCGGTCACGCTCGCGAACGTGGGGACGTTCGCGCTGCTCACCGCCCTGGCGGTGACCCAGACCGAGGTCAGCAGGCGCATCGAGCGCCAGCGCCGGATCTTGAGCAACGGCCCGCACATCAACATGACGTCCGTCTGGCTGCTGCCCGCCGGACTGCTGGTGCCGCCGCAGCTGGTGGCCGTCCTGGGCACCGTGCTCTACGTCTACCTGGCGTTCCGCAGCTGGTCCGGTACCCGTCCGGGTGAGGCCCACCGCGTCGCGGCCAACGCCACCACGATGATCCTGTCCGGCTTCGCCGCCGGCCTCGTCGCGGAGCTGTTCAGCGGACACGGGATGGTGGCCGTCGCACTGGCCGCGATCGCGTTCTTCACCACCAACACCGCCCTCACCGGGCTCGGCCTGTACCTGGCCGCCCCGGAGAAGGCGACCGTCGAGGGCTGCCTCGGCAACATGGACGACAACCTGCTGGAGCTGGCCACCCTGTGCGTCGGCGGCCTGCTCGTCATGGTGCTGACCACCGAGCCGCTGCTGTCGGTGCTGGTGATCCTGCCGCTGTACGTGCTGCAGCGGTCCGTGCTGATCAAGCGGCTGGAAGAACTGGCCACCACCGACCAGAAGACGCAGCTGCTCAACGCCACCACCTGGCAGGACGGCGCCCAGCGCGAGATCTCGCGCGCGGAGCGGGAGAACGGCAGCTTCGGCGCCATGATGATCGACCTCGACCACTTCAAGCGGATCAACGACACCTACGGGCACCTCGCGGGCGACGACGTGCTCAAGGCGGTCGCCGCGGTGGTCAAGCAGGAGACCAGGGCGCACGACCTGGTCGGCCGGTTCGGCGGCGAGGAGTTCGTCGCGCTGCTGCCCTCGACGTCCAAAGAGGATGCGATCGTCACGGCGGAGCGGATCCGGCAACGGGTCAGCGAGCTGATCATCAGCACCACGACCAACGCGGGCGCCGCCGTCGACATCGAACGGCAGACGGCGTCCATCGGCGTCGCCGCCTACCCTCTCGACGGTTCGTCCATCGAGGAGGTCATGGCGTGCGCCGACGCGGCCGTGTACGCGGCCAAACACGGCGGACGCAACCGGGTGGTGGGTTCGGCGGCGGCCTTGGCCGCGGCTTAGCGCCCTTTACCGCAACCGGTCGATGACGTCGCTCGCCTTGGTCTGGAGGCGAGCGACACCGCCGACGGTGAACTCGGTGAGCAGGTCGATCAGGGCGTCCTGGTCCGGCGGCTCGCCGTCCCAGGTGGCCTGGACCAGTGACTCGGTCATCGCGAAGAAGAGCGTGACGAGCGCGCGGTCCGCCCGGCCGGAGTCGATGCCGTGCGCGGCCCACCGACGGCGGCTGGCTTCGGCGTAGACGACGGCCAGCCTCTCCCTCAACCGGGTGAGAGCGGGGTCGCCCGCACGCTCGGCCGCGCGGAGCACGCCGTAGCCCTCGGGGTGGTCGGCGACGAAGGTGACCATGTTGGCGTAGTTGGCCCGCGCCCAGGCCCGCAGGCCGGGCTGCTCGTCGGCCACCGACGGCCCGGCGATGGCGGTGAAAGCCCGCGCCTCCGTGTCGGCCACGACCTCGGCGAACAGCGTCGCGCGGTCACCGAACTGCTCGTAGACGGCCTGGCGCGAGACGCCGGCTTCGCGCGCGATCTGCTCGATCGTCGCGCCCTGCATCCCGTGCTGCGCGACGACCCTCGCGGTCGCCCGCAGCACGCGGGCGCGCTGCTCGGAAACCGGGAGCTTGCGCGGCCGCCCGCGCGGGGCCGGGCTTGACATTGTGGTCCACCTCACGTGATTCTTTTTCCGACACCTCTGTCTGAAAAGGTGTTCCCGCGCACTCGACCTGCTCAACGAGGAGCAAGCATGCGTATCTTCCCCCGCCGCGCCCTCTCCGCGGCCGTCGCCACGGTTTCCGTACTGGCGCTGGTGACGCTCGGTCCCCCTTCGGCCGGCGCCACCTCCTTCTACGATCCGCCGTCCCCCCTGCCCGCCGGCCGCGACGGCGACGTCATCCGGCACGAGGCGTCGACGTTCTACATCGATCCGATCCAGCTGATCAAGGCCGACGCGGACGTCCAGCGGATCATGTACCGCAGCACCGACACGCACGGCTCGCCGATCGCCGTCACCGGCACGGTGCTGACCCCGCGGGCGGCTTGGCACGGCACCGGCGTGCGCCCGATCGTCTCCTACGCCGTCGGCACCCAGGGCGAGGGCGACGACTGCGCGCCGTCGAAAGCGCTTGCCGCGGGCTTCGAGTACGAAGGCCCGTTCATCGCCGGGCTGCTGGCGCGGGGCTACGGCGTCGTCGTCACCGACTACGAGGGACTCGGGACACCGGGAGACCACACCTACGTCAACCGCGCGGCCGAAGGGCACGCGGTGCTCGACGCGATCCGCGCGGCGCAGCGGCTGCCCGAAGCGGGACTCCCGGCCGACGGCCCGGTCGCGATCGCGGGCTACTCCCAGGGCGGCGGCGCTTCGGCCGCGGCGGCGGAACTGCAACCGGGCTACGCCCCCGAGCTGAAGCTGAAGGGTGCGTACGCGGGGGCCGTGCCGGCGGACCTCGCCGCGGTCGCCAAGAACCTCGACGGCCACTACGCGGTCGGCTTCCTCGCCTTCGCGCTCGTGAGCATGAACTACGCGTACCCGGAGCTGGACATCCCGGCGCTGCTCAACGCCCGCGGGAAGCAGCTGTTCGAGCGGGTCCGGACCGAGTGCACGGTCGAGGCGATCGCCGCGCACGCGTTCACGCAGTCGTCGACGCTGACGACCGACGGCCGCTCGCTCACCACCTACCTCGGGGAAGAGCCGTACCGGTCACGGGTGGCCGAGCAGAAGATCGGGTCGCTGAAGCCGACGGCACCGGTGCTGATCGTCCACAGCGCGCTCGACGACATCGTGCCTTACGCGCAGGACCGTGACCTGGGCCGGACGTGGTGCGGCAAGGGCGTGCAGGTGCAGTTCAGCACGTCGCTGGTGCCGACGCACGTGCTCGGCGCGGTGCGCGCCTACCCGGAGGCGTTCGCCTGGCTCGAAGGCCGCTTCGCCGGCCTGCCGGCGCCGGTCAACTGCGGCTGGTTCTGAGGTCTCCCGCAGCCGGTCGTGAGTGGTAATTCGGGTTCCAACCCGAATTACCACTCACGACCCGCTAGGCGACCTTGAACGACTGAGCGGTGCTGCCGCTGCAGGTCGCCTGGACCAGCTGGACACTGTCCGCTGTGGACGATCCCGGCACGGTCAGGCACTTGCCGCTGTGCCGGGCGACGAAGTGGTAGTACCCGCCGCCTTCCGGCACCGGCTGCCACTGCTGGTTGCCGCCGCCGCTGTAGGACCACAGCTGCAGCCCGGCGTTGTCGGCCGTCGACACCCCGGTGACGTCGATGACCTGGGCGGGGTTCGTCCGGTTGTCGATCCGGTCGAAGCCGCCACCGGCCGGGGCGAACTGGTACTGCTGCGCCGCGGTGCCGTTGCAGGTGTACTGCTGGATCACCGTGCCGTTGGCGCTGCCGGCCGCGCGGGCGTCGACGCACTTGCCGGACGCCTTGTTCGTCACGGCGTAGAAGGCCGCGGGGTCGATCGTGCCCGGGTCGGTCGGCCCGGTCGAGCCGCCGCCGAGCCACTTGAGCCCGTCGAGCACGAACCGGTTCTGGTCGGCGCTCTCGAACGTCGACGACAGCGCGGTGTTCGTTTCGTAGTTCATCGCGTTGTGGCCGAAGTTGGCGTAGAGCATCTTGTAGTTCTTGTTCGTCCAGGCGATCGGGTAGTAGCCGCTGGACCAGGTCTGGTTCGGGTCGGTGCCGATCGGGAAGGTGGACTGGTCCATCGACGCCAGGACGGTGATGTTGCTGTTCTGGCGCAGGTCGTTCTGCCAGGCGTACCACTCCGACATCGACGACCGGATCGTCGACGGCAGGTTCGCCGTCGACGGGTGCGTGCGGTTCTCGATCTTCAGCGTCTCCGGCGTCGGTCCCCACGTGTTCGACGTGAACCGGCCGGTGCCGAGGAAGTCGTTGTGGAACCAGTTCGCGTACGACGGCGTCGAGCTGTCGTTGTAGGCGGTGACGTGGAAGCCGAAGAACCCGCCGCCCGCCTGCACGTACCGCTGGAAGCCCTGGAACTGCGCCTGCGACTGCGGCTGGTCGTCGAGGAACAGCACCACCTGGTACTGGTCCGGGGTGAGGGTGGTGAGCTGGTTCCAGTTGGTCGTCGCGGTGTAGGTGAACCCGTTGGCGCCCGCCTGCTGCGGGAACCAGACGTTCGCTTCCTTCTCGAAGCTGATGTGCGCGGCGTCGTACGTGCCGCTGTAGAAGGCGAGCACCTTGAACGGCGTCACGGCGTGCGCGGTTTCCACGGCCGGGTTGCCCAGGGCGAGCCCCAGGCAGACGGCGAAGAACGCCACGATCCGGATCAGCGGACGGCGGGATCTCATGGGCGGACCTTTCCGGTGGGGGACGGGGATCACCAGGGGCGGTGCGGATACCGCAGGCCGAAGCCGAACGGGAACAGCGCGGGTTTGCCGTCGCCCGCGTTGATCGGCTGCTGGTCGGCGCTGCGCATCCAGGTCACCGGCAGCTTGCCGGTCGGGTGGTAGTCGCCGAAGAGGACGTCGGCCACGCCCTGCCCTTCGCTGCCCGGCAGCCACGACTCGACGAGCCCCGCCCAGTCCGGCAGCTGCGCCGCGATGTCGAGCGGCCGCCCGGACACCAGCACCACCACCGTCGGCACGCCGGAGTCCTTCAGTTTCTGCAGCGTCGCGAGGTCGGTCGCGTCCAGCCCCATCCCCTGGGGCCGGTCGCCCTTGCCTTCGGCGTACGGCGTCTCCCCCACGACCGCGACGGCGACGTCGTAGCTCTTGTCGATCCCCGTGCCGTCCTCGGCGTAGGTGACCGTCGAAGACTTCTGCCGCATACCCTGCAGGATGGTCGTGCCGGGGATGACCGGCCCGCTCGTGCCCTGCCAGCCGACCGTCCAGCCGCCGGACTGGTTGCCGAGGTCGTCGGCGTTCTTGCCGGCCACGAAGACCTTGCCGCGCTTCGAGAGCGGGAGGACGTGGTTCTCGTTCTTCAGCAGCACCTGCGATTCCCGCACGGCCTGGCGCGCGAGGTCGCGGTGCGGCTTGCTGCCGATGGTGGTCAGGAACCGCCGGTCGGTCAGCGGGTGCTCGAACAGGCCGAGCTCGAACTTCTTGGTGAGGATGCGGCGGTTCGCGTCGTCGATCCGGGACAGCGGCACGCGGCCGTCCTGCACGAGGGTGCGCAGCGTGTCGATGAACTTCTGCCACGCGTAGGGCACCATCACCATGTCGATCCCGGCGTTGATGGCGGCCTCGACCTCTTCGGGGGTGAACCCGCTCTTGCCGTCGATCTTGTCGACGCCGTTGTAGTCCGAGACGACGATCCCGGTGAACCCGAGTTCCTTCTTGAGGACGTCGTTGATCAGGTACGACCCGGCGTGCATCTTGACGCCGTTCCAGCTGCTGTAGGAGATCATCACCGAACCGACCCCGCGCTGGACCGCGGCTTTGAACGGCGGCAGGTGGATCGCGCGCAGTTCCTGCTCACCGAGCTCGGTGTTGCCTTCGTTGACGCCGCCGGTCGTGCCGCCGTCGCCGACGTAGTGCTTGGCGGTGGCCATGACCGAGCCGGGCCGGTTCAGCGCTTTTCCTTGCAGGCCGGTGATGATCGACGTCATCTGGGTGGCGAGCTGCGGGACCTCGCCGAAGGACTCGTAGGTGCGGCCCCAGCGATCGTTGCGGGCGACGCACAGGCAGGGCGCGAAGTCCCAGTCGATGCCGGTACCGGAGACCTCTTCGGCGGTGGCGCGGCCGATCTGCTCGACCAGCCGCGGGTCGCGCGTCGCGCCGAGGCCGATGTTGTGCGGGAAGACCGTGGCGCCGTAGAGGCCGTTGTGGCCGTGGACGGCGTCGACGCCGTAGACGAGCGGGATGCCCAGCGGCGTGGCGAGCGCGGCTTTCTGGAAGCCGTCGTACATGTCGGCCCAGGTGACAGGCGTGTTCGGCGTCGGCTGTGAGCTCCCGCCGGAGAGCAGCGAGCCGAGCCGCCCGGTGGTGACGTCCGCCGGGCTCTTCACCCCGAGGCGTTCGGCCTGCATCATCTGGCCGAGCTTGTCGTCGAGGGACATCCGGGACAGCAGATCGGCGACCCGGACCTTGACCGGCCGCCAGGAATCCTTGTAGGCCGGGCCGTTCCCGGCGAGCGCGGGCGTTTCCGGCGCCAGCAGCAACCCCACGGCCAGCGCGCCGATGCCCAGTCTGCGTCCGAGGCGCATGCGGGTCCTCCTCGTCGAGAGACCAAAATTCACGCCTTGAATTAATGCATAGCCTTCACCGGTTGGTCCAGACCTCTGCGCGAACTCGGGTGCCGGTCAGCGGGATTGCGGCTTCCGCCAGTAGCTGACCTAGTTTGCTTGGGTGGCCTGATCCGCCACCTGGCCACGGGCGTGGCTTCGCTGCCTTCGCTGGACGTGGAGGTGCAGCTGCCGACGACACCGTGGTCGCGCCGGAACCTCAGTTCTGGTCGGCCCGGCGGATCGTGCTGCACCTGATCCACGAGACGGCCCAGCACGCGGGCCACGCGGACATCATCCGGGAGTCGTTGGACGGCGCGAACTCGACGGCCCGGCTGGGTTGACCAGCCGGCCGCGAAGGGCGCGGAGTTCGCCGCCGGTGACACCGGCAGCAAGCAGGTACTGCCCGGCGTCGAACCCGTCGAGGGTCGCCAGCACCGCAGCTTCGGCCGTGGTGCCGTGCTTCGCGAGGACGGCCCGGACGAGCGGCCCCTGGTCGTCGGTGCCCATCGCGGCGTAGAGGGCTTCGAGGGCTTCGGCCGACATGGCGTAGTCCGCGGCGATGGCGCGGGGTTCGACGTCGGCCAGCGCGAGCAGCAGGAGCGTGATCAGGCCCGTCCGGTCCCGGCCCGCGCCGCAGTGGAACAGGACGCCACCGGAATCGGCTTGGGCGATCGCCTTGACGACCGCGGCGCAGCGGCCGGCCTTCTGCCGGAG
This sequence comes from Amycolatopsis sp. NPDC026612, assembly GCF_040638285.1. NCBI lineage: Bacteria > Bacillati > Actinomycetota > Actinomycetes > Pseudonocardiales > Pseudonocardiaceae > Amycolatopsis > Amycolatopsis sp. NPDC026612. The sequence continues at coordinate 21,909 of NZ_JBEZYB010000033.1, read as the reverse complement.
GAAGACGGGGTAGTAGAGCGGGGTGCCGTTGAGCCCGGCCCGGTTGACGTGCTGCCAGAAGGCGAGGTCGTCGATGTCGTCGAGCGGAACTTCGAGCCGGTCGATCCCGGCCGGGGTGGCCGGCCCCGCGGTGTCCGCGATGAACTGCGCCGAACCCGCCTGCGCGGTCCGGGGATCCGCCGTGGCCCGGATCTCATCCGCGTTCCGGAGGTCGACGACGGTGCGGACACCCGCGTCGCGCGCCCGGGCCCACCCGGCCTCGGTGACGAACCGCAGGTCCGCCGCCCGGAAGAAGGCCCCGAACCGGGTCGTCCCGCCGGACTTCACCGGCAGACCGCCCAGGTCCCTGGTGTTGAAGAAACCCGGCCAGGACACCACTCGGCTCGCCCGCACGGTTCAGCGGTCCGAGCGCAGCGAGGCCGGGTCGAAGGACTCCCAGTACGCGTCTTCCTCCTCGACGCTCGAAGGCTCCGGGCGAGGCGGTTCCGCAGGCGCCGAACCGAGCCGCTCCGCCCGCTGCCGCTGGAACTCCTCGACCGTCATGCCCGGGTCGTCGTCCTCCGCGCGGGCCGGCGCCGGCACGCCCGTCATCTGCTCGATCATGAACGTCATGTCCTCGCCGAGCAGCAGGGCGACCTTGTTGTAGCCGTCCTGGGTCGCCTCGCGCATGGCCGCCTGCGCGATCTCCACCACCCGCGGCCCCAGGCCCTCGCCCAGGTTCACCGCCGACGGGGCCAGCCACAGCCGCAGCAGCTTGCCACGGGCGTCGACGGTGACCTCGACCTGGCCGTCGAGGTCGTGGGCCGTGCCGGAAGCCGACGCGAGCAGCTCCTCCACCCGGGCCATCGCCTCTTCCCGCGCCCGCGCCTGGGCGATCAGCTGACGGGTCGTGCTCACCGCACTCACCTTCCGTACGAGTAGGTGTCGGCGTCCGGGTCGTCGTCCGGGATCGGTTCGTAGCCGAGGGTTTGCAGCTGAGCGGCGTCCACGACGGGTGCCAGTGCGTGGTACATCTTGTCGCCCGCGCGGCGGGTCGCACGCTGGGCCAGCTCGAAGATCCGGTCGGCGAGCACCGCGGACCCGTGCCGCAGCGCCGACCGGTGAATGGTGAGCCCCGTGAGCAAGCCGCCCGGCGCCACCTGGACTTCGATGGTGCTGTCCGGAGACGACGCCTTGCCTGCCACCGGGCCCGAGCGCGCGATGCGGGCAGCGGCCTCCGCTCCCGCCCGCGACGCCTCTTCGGCGACGCGGGCCGTGGCCAGGTCGATGTCGAAGTCAGCCAAGAGTCACCCCGTGGGCCGGTAGAAACCGATGAACGACTGGCCCGCGTTCGTCGTGCGGATCGTGCTGACGTGCACCGGGTCGCCGGCCTCGACCATCTGGCCGTCGCCGATCACCATGGCCACGTGCCCCGACCAGACGACGAGGTCGCCGGGCAGCAGCTGGTCGATCGAGGGCACCTCGGCCCCGACCGTCTGCTGGGCCGCCGTCCGCGGCAGCTGCAGGCCGGCGTCCTGGTACGACGTCATGGTCAGCCCGCTGCAGTCGAGGCCGACACCGCGGGCGGTACCGCCCCAGACGTACGGGACGCCGAGCTGCGAAAGGGCGTTGCGCACGGCCTTGGCCGCGGTCTCGTTCGGCGCCATGACCTGCTTGCCGCCGGGCAGGTTGATCGCGACGCCGGAGCCGGGCTGCGGCGGGATCGCGACCGGCAGCCGCGGCTTGTGCACGGCACCACCGCCGCCGCCTCCCCCGCCACCGCCGCCACCGTCGGAGCCGCCGGAGTAGCCGTTGCTGCTGTTGAACGACGAACCGACCTTCGTCGAGGACGCGCTGCTCGCCGACGTCGACTGTTCCCCGCCGCCGAGCCGGGTGCCGATGTCGGTGAGCTGGTTGATGGTCTGTTCGCTGAACGTCGCGGCCTGACCGGTGAGCCTGCTGATCTTGGTCTGCAGCTTCATCAGGATGTCGCGCGAGGCGGCGCCGCGGCTCTCCGGCGGCTGGATCGTCTTGACCGCTTCCAGCGCCTTCATCGACGCCGAGATCTCCTTGATGATCTGGTCGCGGACCTGGTCGTTCTTGATCTCGCCGACGTGCAGCGTCTCGGCCGCCTCCGCAACGGCCTGCTCGATCTCGGCGCTCTCGTCGAGGAGGTCCTGGACTTCCTTCTCCAGGCTCTGCGACGTCGCCGTGGCGCGGTCGGTCGTCGAACCCGAGCTGGCGGAAACGAGCTGGACGCGCTGGGCGGACGCGTGGTCGCGCGTCGTGCCGACCGACGTCTGCAGGGCGACGTGCGCGTCACGGGCGCCGCCGATGGCAGCCGGGTCGTGGCGCAGCTTGCGCGCGAACCGGTTGGTGGTGTCCAGGCCGTGGCGGACGAGCTGATCGGCGTGCTCGGTCACGCGCGGTCCTGCCCGAGGTCGCCGCCGAGCCGGCGGACGACGTCGCCGTGTTCGGCCTCGACCGCCGTGTAGTTGCGGTCGGTCTGCCGGGCGGCTTCGCCGACCTGCTGCCAGCCGCCGCCGACGCGGTGCATCTTCTCCTGCAGCGCGCGCATCCGGCCGCTGTAGGCGCCGGAGAAGCCGGACTCGCCGCCCATCTCCGAAAAGCCGTGGCCGCCGAGCGTCACGTGCGGGCCGACGTGCGTTTCCGCGGCGGCCTTGACGTCTTCACCGAGTGGGTCGACTTCGCGCGCGTACCGCGTGTACGCGCCGTCGTCGACGTGAAACCCCGAACCCTCCACTGGCCCTCCCTGTCACCGGGGGTGCGACGTGCGCGCGGCACCCCCGGTTCCCTGTTGCGGGAAACAGCCTAGTCCACGGTCCGTACCCGGGTGGGCGAATTGCCCGGAGTCAGCCGAGGACCTTCTTGAGCCAGTCCTGGTCCTGCCAGGAGACGATCGTGCCGTTCGCGGTGACCGTCGGGGTGCCGAACCCGCGCTGGCCGCCGCCGAAGTCCTGCACCAGCTTCGGGTCGTTCCCGATCTGCTGGAACGCGGCGTTGATCTGCTGGTCGTACGTGCCGGCGTTGACGGTCTGGGCGAACGCGGGGTCGGTGATCCCGACGTTCTTGCCGAGCTCGATCAGCTGCGCCTTGTCGTAGCCGCGCTTGCCCTCCTCGGGCTGGTTGGCGAACAGCGCGTCGTGGTACTGGACGAACTTGCCGGCGTCGGCCGCGGCGAGCGCCGCGTTCGCCGAGTCCAGCGAGTAGCCGGGCGGGCTGGAGCGGTCGTTGAGCAGCGGCACCATGTGGTAGCGCACCTGCAGCTTGCCGTCGTCGACCGCCTGCTCGATCTGGCCCTTGTACTGCTTTTCGAACTCGCCGCAGATCGGGCAGAGGAAGTCGGCGTAGACGTCGATCGACGCCTTGGCGCCGGCCTTGCCCACGGTGACGACCACGCCGTCGCGCTTCTGCGTGACACCCGCTGCCGGCGCGCTCGTCGTCTCGCCGGCGCTGATGACCTTGCCCTCGGTCTTGTTCCGGTCCGAGATCGTCCAGAGCACGCCGCCGATCACGAGCGCGGCCACGACGACCACGGCCCCGATCCCGATGATCCACTTCCGCCGGTCGCCGGACGCCCCCCTGGCCTGCGCGACCACCTTCGGACCGGCCTGCGCGGCCTGACGACGCTTCCGAGCGGTCCGCTCAGCTCCACCCACTGTGTATCAATTCCCTTCCGCGATACCCGAGTAGTCGTGCCCGGGCCCGGTGGAGTTCCCGCGACCTCGCCGCAGCCAGCCGTCGAGCGACAGCCAGGTGCGCGGACGCGCCAGCAGCCAGGCGGCGAGCAGCGCGAATCCCGTGTCGCGGAGGATCTCCTGCGGGTACTCCGTCCGCCCCGCCGCCACCTGGCCCCCGCCCCCGAAGCACCCGCAGTCGATGCTCAGGCCGCGCGCCCACGATTGGGCGATTCCGGCGATGAGCACGAGCAGCAGTCCCAGCGCGGCCGCGGCGGCCCACCGGGTGGCCAGTCCCGCGAGCAGGAACAGCCCGAGCACGAGTTCGACGAGCGGCAGCGCGAGGGCCACCACGTTTTCAAGGGCGTCCGGCAGCACGTCGTACGCCTGCACGGCGATCAACGTCTGGCCGGGATCCGCCAGCTTCAGCGCACCGGAAACGAGCCAGACGGCCGCCAGCCCGAACCGGGCGAGCGTGCCGACGGTGTCCAGCACGGGTTGGGACGGTCGCACCACGCGCTTAGGCTAACGGGAGGACCTGAGAACTTCGTGAGGCAGGACAGCGGCGGAGGGAGCGGCTGGATGCGGTGGCGCACGCTCCTCGGTTCGGCGTTGCTCCTGGTCACGGTGTCGGCGTGCGGTCCGCGCGCCGTCTCGCCCACCGACTCCCTCGTCACCCGGGCGAGTGCCACGGATCACCTGACCATCGGCATCCGGTTCGACGCACCGGGACTTTCGGAGCACACCGTGGACGGCCGCTTCGTCGGATTCGACGTCGATGTCGCCACTTTCGTCGCGAGTGAGCTCGGCGTCGCCGCGAAGGACATCACGTGGCGCGAGACGACGTCGGCGACCCGCGAAACGGACCTCACCTCCGGCGCGGTCGACCTGGTGGTGGCGACCTACTCGATCACCGACAAGCGCAAGCAGCTGGTGTCCTTCGCCGGCCCGTACTTCACCACCGGCCAGGACCTGCTGGTGCGGCGCACGTCGGCCGACATCGCCGGGCCGGAGGCGCTCAACGGGCGGCGGCTGTGCTCGGTCAGCGGCTCGACGCCGGCGCAGCAGGTGAAGGACAAGTTCGCCCAGGCCGTCCAGCTGGTCGAGTACCCGCGGTACTCCGACTGCGTGACCGCGCTGCTCGCCGGGCAGATCGACGCCGTCACCACGGACGCGGTGATCCTGGCCGGGTACGTCACGCGCGACCCGGAGCTGCTGAAGATCGTCGGAAAGCCGTTCTCGACGGAGAACTACGGCGTCGGGCTGCGCAAGGGCGACACCCAGGGCGTGGCCGCGGTCGACGACGCGATCCGGAAGATGGTTTCCTCCGGTGACTGGCTGCGCTCGCTCAACGCGAACATCGGCCCGTCCGGTTACCAGCTGCCCCCGCCCCCCGAGGTCACCCAGAAGTGAAGCTCCCCGACCTGCCGGTCCGGTCCGTCCTGCCCGATGTCCTCGCCGCGCTCGAGGCGCACGGCACCGCGGTGCTGGTGGCGCCACCCGGCACGGGCAAGACGACGCTGGTCCCGCTGGCGCTGGCTTCGGACGGCACGGGCCGGGTCGTGGTCGCCGAGCCGCGCCGGCTCGCGGCGCGGGCCGCGGCGGCGCGGATGGCGGCGATCCTCGGGGAGCCGGTCGGCGAGACCGTCGGGTACGCCGTGCGCGGCGACCGGAAGGTGTCCGCGCGGACCCGGATCGAGGTCGTGACGTCGGGCCTGCTGGTGCGGCGCGTGCAGGGTGACCCGGAGCTGCCCGGCGTCTCGACGGTGCTGCTCGACGAGTGCCACGAACGGCACCTGGACGCGGACCTGCTGCTCGCCCTGCTCCTGGACGTCCGCGCCGGGCTGCGCGAAGACCTGCGCCTGCTGGCGACGTCGGCGACCGTCGCGGCGGGCCGGCTCGCGGCCCTCCTCGGCGACGCCCCGGTGGTGACGGCTTCGGCGCGCACTTACCCGGTGACCTTCTCGTACGTCCCGCCTGCTCGTGGTGAACGGCCCGAGGCCGCGGTGGCCAGGGCGGTGCGCACGGCGCTGGCCGAGGGGGACGGCGACGTCCTGGCTTTCCTGCCCGGCGCGGGCGAAATCGCGCGGACGTCGGGGCTGCTGAAACTGTCCGAATTGGACACTGTGGACGTTTTGCCCCTGCACGGGCGCTTGTCGGCGGCGCACCAGGACGACGCGCTGCGGCCGCGCGGCCGGCGCCGGGTCGTGCTGGCCACGGCGGTGGCGGAGTCGAGCCTGACGGTGCCGGGCGTGCGCGCGGTCGTGGACTCGGGGCTGGCGCGCGTGCCGCGGGTCGACCACCGGCGCGGGCTGCCGGGCCTGGCGACGGTCCGGGTGTCGGCGGCGGTGGCGACCCAGCGTTCCGGCCGCGCGGGCCGCGAGGCGCCGGGGCGGGCGTACCGCTGCTGGGCCGAGCACGAGCAGGCGACGCTGCCGGCGTACCCCGAACCGGAGATCCGCACGGCCGAGCTGGCCCGGCTGGCGTTGGAGCTGGCGTGCTGGTCGACGCCCGACGGCAGCGGGCTGACCTGGTGGGACCCGCCCGGCGAGGGCGCACTGGCGGCGGGCCGGGCGCTGCTGGTGACGCTCGGCGCGACGGACGCCGCGGGCACGGTGACCCCGCGCGGACGGCGGATGGCCGAGCTGGGGTTGCACCCGCGGCTGGCTCGCGCGCTGCTGGACGGTTCTTCGGCGGTCGGCGCCCGGAACGCGGCGGAAGTGGTGGCGCTCCTGGACGCGGGCGCGACGCTGACGGACATCGACGCGGAGCTGCGCCGCCTGCGCTCGGCCACCGACGAACCGGCGCGGCGCTGGAAGCGGGAGGTCCAGCGGCTCGCCAAGTTGGTCACCGGGGCAGGAAAGCCGGATCCCGCGCTGGTCGTCGCCCTCGCCCACCCCGAACGGCTCGCCAAGCGGCGTCCCGGCGGGGCGCCCGTCTACCTCATGGCCGGCGGCACCGCCGCCGAACTCCCGCCCGGCAGCGGCCTCGACTCCGAATGGCTGGCCATCGCCGAAGCCACCCGCGATCCCGGCCGCGTCCACGGCACCATCCGCCTCGCCGCGGCCGCCGACGAAGCCCTCGCCGTCCGCGCCGGCGAAGTGTCCGAAGTGGACGAAATCGCCTGGGACGGTGACGTCGTCGCCCGGCGGGTCCGCAGGCTCGGCGCCATCGTCCTGTCCCAAAAGCCGCTGAAGAACGCCGACGTCCGCGGTGCCCTGATCGCCGGCCTGAAGTCCGAAGGACTCGGCCTGCTGAAGTGGAGCCAGGACGCGACCCGCCTCCGCGAGCGGATCGCCTTCCTGCACCGCGTGCTCGGCGAACCGTGGCCCGCGGTGGACGACGCCACCCTGCTGTCCGATGTGGACTCGTGGCTGAACCTCGGCACCGCCCGCCGGAAGGCGGACCTCGCGAACGTCGACGCGGGCACCGCCCTGAAGGCCCTCCTCCCCTGGCCCGAAGCCGCGAAGCTCGACGACCTGGCCCCGGACCGCCTCGAAGTGCCGTCGGGTTCACGTCTGCGCGTCGACTACACCGGCGACCAGCCGGTCCTGGCCGTGAAGCTCCAGGAGACCTTCGGCTGGACCGGGACGCCCGTGCTCGCCGGGGTCCCGGTGGTGCTGCACCTGCTCTCCCCGGCCGGCCGCCCCGCGGCGATCACCGCCGACCTCGCGGGGTTCTGGACCAGCGGCTACCCGGCCGTGCGCGCCGACCTGCGCGGCCGCTACCCGAAGCACTCCTGGCCGGAGGACCCGGCCGGCGCCGTCCCGACCCGGCACACCCGCCGCCGCACCGGCTACTGAGACATTGCCGAAAGGACGCATGATCACGCTCCCGCGGGGTCGACTCGGCGATCCGCTCCCGGGCCGCGGCGGCGCGCGCCAGCTGCCCGCCGGAAAGCCGGGCGATCACCCGCTGCGCCACCTTCGGCGAGAGGAACGCGGCCCCGCCGGCGACGGCGTGGATACCGGCCAGCAGTTCGCGCGGGTCGCCCGACTTCAGCAGGAACCCGCCCGCGCCGAGGCTCAGGATCGCGAAGGCCACCCCGAGCAGGATCCCGGGGCGGGCGCGCGGCATCCGCAGCCCGGCCTGGTAGCTCGTCGCGACCCGCACGAAGACCGCCCACGCCGCCACGCGGTCGCCGTAGGGGAACGGCACGGCCAGCCTCCCGGCCAGCGCAATGCCGAGCGAGACGCCGGGGAACCGGCGGGCCGTCGCCACCGAGCCGGCGCTTCGTCACCTCTCGCACGGGTTCGAAGCTACAAGGCCGCCCGGCGGCCGACCACTGCCGAAAGTCAACCCTTCAGCGTCAACCCTTCAGGGCGTCCACGAACGCCAGCGTCTGCGGCCAGGACAGCGCGAACGCCTCGGCGTTGACCTCGGTGCCGTGCCGCGAGGAGTCGCTGAAGCCGTGCTCGGCACCGGGGAAGTGCTGGGTGAACGTCGCGCCTCGCGGCCGCGACTGCAACGCCGTCTGGAGCCGGGCGAAGGTCTCGGGCGAGACGACGACGTCGGCTTCCGGGTAGGCGACCAGCACCGGCGCGGTGATCGCTGTCGACAAAGCGACAGCGTCGAGGTCGTGGTTCGGCGGCGCCGGGTCGCGGACCGTCGGGTGGTAGGCCACCACGCCCGAAAGCCGCTGGTCCCGGGCGGCGAGCAGGAGCGCGAACCGGCCGCCGAGGCACCAGCCCAGCACCCCCGCCGACCGGCAGCCGAGGTCGCCGAGCAGGTGGTCGAGCAACGTCGTCTGCTCCGCGAGCGCGGCTTCGTCGCGCAGGTCGCCGAGCTTCGCGCCGAGGTCTTCTCGGGAGGTGTTGTCGGTGCTGGCGCCGTGGAAGACGTCCCAGACCAGCGCCGTGAACCCGCGGCCGGCGAGCTCGCCCGCCCACGCCCGCACCTGCTCCCCGATCCCGGTGATCATCGGCAGGAGGAGCAGCCCGGACGCCGACCCGCCGTCCGGCCGGGCCAGGTAGGCGGAGAGTTCGCCGACACGGACGGTGGACGTCTCGATGCGCATATCCGCACGGTAGCGCCCGAGGTGCTGCATGATGATCCACCATGGCCGAGCGCACACTCGCCGACCAGCTGGGCGGCTACCTCCCCGAAGGCATCGAGGCCCTCGACGAGCACGAGCGGCAGGACCTCGCCGCCGCGCTGCGTGACGCGCGCAGACGGCAGGCGAAAGCGCTCGCCGAGGCGGGCGAAGAAGGCCTCCGGTACGTTCCCGCGCTGCTGCGCGGCGCGGTCCGGAAGGCGGTCGGCCTGTGAGCGAGGACCCGGTGAGCGACGGCTACGCGGCGCGCGCGGAGATCCTGAAGCTGGCCCGCGTCCTCGACGTCGAGCCCGGACGGCTCGAGTACCTCGTGCGTGTCGACGCCGACGACCTGCGGGCGTTCCGCGAGCAGGTCACCGACACGCTGTTCGACGCCAACGCGGCCGCGCTGCAGCGGATGGCACTGGCGGCCAGGGTCGTGCCCGTCGGGGTGCTCGCCAAGATCGCCGAGAAGGTGTTCGGCCCGCTGCTGTGCGCCCGGATCGCCGGGCTGGTCGACGTCGGGCGCGGCGTCGACGTCGCCAAGCGGCTCAGCCCCCGGTTCCTGGCCGAGGTGGCGGCGGAACTCGACCCGCGGCGCGCGAGCGCGATCATCAGCCGCATCCCGTTGGACACCGTGCTCGCGGTCGCCGCCGAACTGGCGCGCAAGGAGAACTGGATCACCCTCGGCCGGTTCGTCGGGCACCTGCCCGACCCCACGGTGCGGCGGGCACTGGCGGAGATCGACGACCCCGGCCTGCTGCGGATCGCGTTCGTCCTGGACGACAAGTACCGCATCGACCACGTCGTCGGCCTGCTCCCGGCCCACCGGCTCGGCAGCCTGCTCACCGCGGCGAGTGCCGACGAGGACCTCTGGACGCCGGCGCTCGACCTGCTGCACCACGTGGGCGACGCGCGGCGCGCCACGCTGAAACCGATGCTCGGCGGGCTGCCCACGGGGTTCCGGGAACGCGTTCAGGCGACGATCAGGTAGATCCCGTAGCCGACGATCGCCGCGCAGGCGGCGAAGCAGACGACCGCGCCGGCCAGCGGGCCGGTGCCCGAACCGCCCGTCTCCCGGGCCGAGTCGCGCTGCGAGAGCCCGACCACCCCGAAGGAGAAGAGGCTCGTCAGCACGACGACCGAAGCGAGCGCGACGACCAGGACGAGACCGAGGGAACCCCAGTTGATGTGCACGGCGCTCCTCAGGCGTTGGCCGGCTGCGGAACGCCGGGTCCGGACTCGTGGATGGAGCCGGCGTTGACCGGGTTCCGCTTCGACGCGAGGTAGATGCCCAGCGCGACGACGACCCCGGCCAGGCCCACCAGCACCGTGCCCCAGGTCCCGAGCGTCGAGACCTCGGCGGCGAGCGCACCGACGATCGCGGCGGCGGGGAGCGTCAACGCCCAGGCGAGGACCATCTTGCCCGCGACGCCCCAGCGGACTTCGGCGAGCTTGCGGCCGAGCCCGGAACCGATGATGCCGCCCGAGCAGACGTGCGTGGTCGACAGCGCGAACCCGAGGTGCGCCGAGGTGAGGATGACCGCCGCGGCGCTCGTCTCCGCCGCGAAGCCCTGCGGCGTCTGGATCTCCGTGAGCTTCTTGCCCATGGTCTGGATGATCCGCCAGCCGCCGAGGTAGGTGCCGAGCGCGATCGCGGTGCCCGCGGTCAGGATCACCCAGATCGGCGGCCCCGAGTTCGGCGCGAGCGAGCCGGACGCGATCAGCGTCAGCGTGATGACGCCCATCGTCTTCTGCGCGTCGTTCGTGCCGTGCGCGAGCGACACCAGCGAAGCGGAGGCGATCTGACCGGCCTTGAACGTCCGGCCCACCGTGTCCTGCTTCGCCCGGGCGGTGATCCGGTAGACGAGGAAGGTGCCGAGCGTCGCGACGACCCCGGCGACGATCGGCGAGGCGAGCGCCGGGATGAGGACCTTCTCGACGACCTTCCCGAAGTGGACGGCGTCCGAGCCGGAGGCGATCCAGGTGGCACCGATCAACCCGCCGAACAGGGCGTGCGAGGAGCTCGAGGGCAGCCCGATCAGCCAGGTCACCAGGTTCCAGACGATGGCACCGACGAGCCCGGCGAAGATGATCACCGGTGTCACCTTGGTGTCGTCGACGATCCCGCCGGAGATCGTCTTCGCGACCTCGACCGAGAGGAACGCGCCGACGAGGTTCAGCACGGCCGAAACGGCGACCGCGACCTTCGGCTTGAGCGCCCCGGTGGCGATGGAGGTGGCCATCGCGTTGGCGGTGTCGTGGAAGCCGTTGGTGAAGTCGAAGGCCAGCGCGGCGACGATCACCACCAGCACGATCAGCGAGAAGTCCATGGGCGGCCCACTTTCGTTGCTGTTCGTTGCCAACGCTACTGATCGGCAGGGACCGCTCCGATCCCTGCCGGGTGACGGCTTACCGAACTCTGCATGAACCGGGGTGGGGTAAACCCCACCCGCACCGGGTGGTTCAGCCCAGTGTGTCCGCCCGCGTCGCCCGGAACGATCGGAACCGGGCGAAAGGGGCCACGATGACCAAGCTGGGGTGGGCGCTCGGCGCGACGAGCTTGTCGGCGGTGTTGTTCTTCTTCGGCACGGGCTTGGCCCCGGTCCCCGAACTGGCCTGGGTGGCACCGCTGCCGATCCTGCTGCTCGCGCCGCGCGTCGCCGGCGCCGCGGCGATGGCCTGCGCCTTCGCCGCCTACCTCGTGGGGAGCACCGGCAGCTGGAGTTACTTCTGGCATTCGCTTTCGGTCCCCCGCCCCGCGGCGATCGGGATCCTCGGCGGCAGCGCGCTGCTGTTCGCGGTGTCGGCCGGGCTCTTCCGGCTGCTGGTCCGGCGCGGGCACGGCCTCCTGGCGGCACTCGCCGCACCGGCGTTGTGGACCGCCGTGCTCTACGTCGTTTCGCTGCTCAACCCGACCGGCGTGGTGGGCACCCTGATGACGACCCAGGCCGACCGGCCGTCCGTGCTGCGGCTCGCCACGGTGACGGGCGGCTGGGGCGTGGAGTTCCTGGTGCTGTTCGTCCCGGCCGCCGTGGCCGCCGCGCTCGCGCCGGGCGTCCGCGGCCGGACCCGGCTCGCCGGCCTGGTCGTCACCGCCGCGGCGCTGGCCGGGCTCGCCTTCTGGACCACGCCGCCGCTCACCGGGCCGCCGACGCGGATCGCCCTGCTCGCCATGGGACAGAGCCGCTGGGGGCTGGACGTCGCCACGGTCGAGGGCCGCACCCGCCTCCAGTCCTATGTGGACGAAATCGGCCGGCTGCCGGACGGCGTCCAGGTGGCCGTGCTCCCCGAAGGCACCTTCGCGGTGGACCAGGTCAGCCGTCCGCGGCTGGTCGAGGCCTTCGCGGACGTGGCCCGCAAGCGGAACCTCGACGTCGTCACCGGCGTCATCGACACGACCCCGGACGGCCGGTTCAACGCCGCGCTGGCGATTCCGCCGTCCGGCCCGCCGGTGGAGTACCGCAAGTGGCACAACGGGGATGCGCCGAACCTCGCCTCCGGCACCCAGCTCGCACACCTCGCCGGGATCGGGCTCATGGTGTGCATGGACGTCAACTTCGCCGACCCCAGCGGCGAGTACGGCAAGGCAGGCACCGGTCTGGTCCTCATCCCGGCGTCCGACGAAGACGTCGACGGCTGGGCCCACAGCCGCACCGCGCTGATCCGCGGCGTCGAGAACGGCTTCTCGGTGGCGTGGAGCGCCGCGCGCGGCACGCCGATGCTGGCCGACGCCCAGGGACACGTGCTGGCCGAAACCCGCACCGGTGACCACCCGTTCTCGGTGGTCGTCGCCGACGTCCCGCTCGGTCCGGGGAAGACCCCCTACGCCCGCTTCGGCGACTGGTTCACCTGGCTCTGCGGGCTGGTCGCGCTGGCCGGGATCGTCACCGCGGCCCGCAGGCCGTCGTTGTCACCCGTCACAACGCACGCCGGGCAACTCTGAGCGTTTCCCCAGGTCGCCTCCAGTGGTCTGTGACCGATCATGATCCGAGTCACGTACTGACGGGTAACTGGAGGCAACGGAATGCGGGTCACCAACGGCGGTGCCAAGCGAATCCTGGCCGTGCTCGCCGCGGCGCTCACCTTCGGCGCGGTCGCGCCGTCGATCGCCGAAGCGGCACCGAGCAGCGGCTGGAACGACTGGGGCTGCCGTCCGTCGGCCGCGCACGCGGAGCCCGTCGTGCTCGTGCACGGTCTCGGCGCGAACGACACCGTCAACTGGTTCTTCCACGCGCCGAAGATCGCCGCCCATGGCTACTGCGTCTTCTCGCTGACGTACGGCACCGGCATCCTCGGCCCCGGCGTCGGCGGGCTCGCGTCCATGCGCGACAGCGCCGCGCAGCTCGGCCGGTTCGTCGACCGGGTCCGGTCCACGACCGGAGCGGCGAAGGTCGACATCGTCGGGCACTCCGAAGGCAGCACGATGCCCGCGTACTACCTGAAGTACGGCGGGGCCGCCAAGGTCGCCCACTTCGTCGGCTTCGGCGCCAACTACCGCGGGACGACGCTCGGCGGCCTCGACGCGCTCGCCAAGGCCCTGCTCACGTCCGTGCCCGGGCTCGGCGCGGTCCTGCGCACGGCGTGCGGCGCGTGCACCGAGTACCTCGCGCCGTCGGCCTTCCTGGACGACCTCGCCCGCGGCGGCGTCCACGTCCCCGGCCCCACCTACACGAGCATCGTGAGCCGCTACGACGAGGTCGTCACGCCCTACACCAGCGGAATCCTCGGTGAACCCGGCACCACGGACGTCGTCCTGCAGGACTTCTGCGCGGGAGACGCGTCCGGGCACCTGAGCCAGGCGATCGACCCGAACGTCACCGGCCTGATCCTGCACGCGCTCGACGCGGGCTACGCGCCGGCGTGCACCCCCTTCACCCTGCCGTTGTGAGCGGGTTCTGCCCGAGGTACCGGCGCCCGTTTTCGGCGGACTCCCGCACCGCGGCAAACCCGTAGTCCACCATCGCGGTCTCGTACGCCGCCACCGCCTCGAGCGGCGGAGCCCCGGCCAGCGCGGACGCCAACGCCGCACCGTCGCGCAACGCGGTGTTGGCGCCCGCGCCGGCGGCCGGGCTCATCGCGTGGATCGCGTCGCCGACGAACGTCACGCGCGACGGTTCCCACGGCCCGATCGGGATGCTCGTCCGGATGGGTTGCGGGAACGTCGCCGGGACGTCCCAGTGCTCGACCATCGCGCGGGCCAGGGGGTGCCAGCCGTCGACCAGGCGGAGCGCCACCTTCTGCAGGTCCTCCGGCGCCATCGCGGCGAGCTCGGCTTCGGAGTGGACGACGATCTCCCAGCGCGCACCCACCGAGCAGGTCATGTACGGCTGGTCGTCGCGCAACCGCAGGTCGGGCACCAGCCGCGCGCACGCGGCGGCCACCGGCTCGGGGTAGTCGACCGGCGCGAACCCGGCCATCGTCCGGTCCGGCCCGAGCATCATGGAGAACACCGCGAACATCTCCGGCTCGAACAGCGCGCGGGTTTCCGGCGTCAGCGGGATCCGGCCGTAGAGGTGCACCAGGCCGGCGTCGACGACCGGGGCGTGCGGGAGGTACTGCTGCCGCACGCCGGAGTTGATGCCGTCGGCGCCGACGAGCAGGTCGCCCCGCGCGGTCGTCCCGTCGGCGAAGTGCGCGGTCACGCCGTCCGCACCGGTTTCGTAATGGGTGAACCGCTTGCCGTAGGAGACTTCCTGGCCGTGCAGCAGGATCTGCCGCAGGGTGAAGCGGTTGATGTTGAGGTGCGTTCCCTCGTCCTCCAGGCGCGTGAGCAGCCGCAACCGGTGGTCGTAGACGTTCGTGTGCGGCAACGCGCGGCCGGCGGTGGCGCGGAAGAGTTCGTGCAGCTCCGGCGGCAGCACCTCGCGCAACGCCGCGTCGCCGACACCGCTGATGTGCAGCCGGTACCCCTGCTTGCGCGCGCCCGCCGACTCGTCGCGTTCGTAGACCCGGCAAGGGATTCCGGCGCGGCGCAGACCGTGCGCGAGGCTCAGGCCACCCAGACCGGCACCGATGATGATCACGGACACAGCTGTCCCTTCGTCACGGATGAGGAAGGGACGCACAGGTAAGCCTGCGTAAGCCGCCCGGACTAACCCATACCGGACTGTGTCTTCGCGCGTCCTCGCTTTCGACGTTAGCGCACGCGCTCCCCGGCGCGCCACACCATGTTCGTCAGCGGCACGCCGGGCCGGTAAGCCAGGTGCGTCACCGAAGGCGCGTCGAGGACGTGGACGTCCGCCCGGGCTCCCGGGCGCAGCACCCCCACGTCCTCGCGGCGCAGCGCCTTCGCGCCACCGGCCGTGGCGGCCCAGACCGCCTCCTCGATCGTCATGCGCATCTGCAGCACCGCCGTCGCGACGCAGAACGCCATCGACGTCGTGTACGAGCTGCCCGGGTTCGCGTTGCTGGCCAGCGCCACGGTCGCCCCCGCGTCGAGCAGCCGCCGAGCCGGGGCCAGCGGCTGGCGGGTCGACAGGTCGCAGGCGGGCAGCAAAGTCGCGACCGTCTCGGCAGCCGCCAGCGCTTCGACGTCCGCGTCCGCGAGATGAGTGCAGTGGTCGACGCTCGCCGCGCCCAGCTCGACCGCCAGCCGGACACCGGGGCCTTCGCCGAGCTGGTTGCCGTGCACCCGCAGGCCGAGCCCGCGCCCGGCGGCGGCCTTCAGCACCCGCGCGGACTGGGCCTCGTCGAACGCGCCCGTCTCGCAGAACACGTCCGCCCAGCGCACGCTTTCCGCCACCGCGTCGAGCATCTCACCGCAGACGAGGTCCACATAGGACTCGGCGTCGGCGCCGGGCGGCACGAGGTGCGCGCCGAGGAACGTGACCTCGTCGGCCACTTCACCCGCGATCCGGGCGCTCCGGGCTTCGTCGGCCACCGTGAGCCCGTAGCCCGTCTTGGTCTCCAGGCACGTCGTGCCCTGACGAGCCGCCTCGCCGACGTGGCGACGCAGGTTGGCCGCCAGCTGCTCGTCGGACGCCTCCCGCGTGGCCCCGACCGTAGTCGCGATCCCGCCTGCCGTGTACGGCTTTCCGGCCATCCGCGCCTCGAACTCGGCGGTGCGGTCCCCGGCGAAGACGAGGTGCGTGTGGCTGTCGACCCAGCCGGGCAGCACCGCACGGCCTTCGACGTCGACGTGCTCGTCGGCGTCCGGCGCCTGCGCGGCCGGCCCGACCCAGGCGACCTTTTCGCCGTCGACGACCAGGGCGGCATCGGTCAGCCGTCCCAGCGCCGGGTCGTTGGTGGTGAGCTCGCCGATGCCCGTGATCAGGACCGCCACAGTGCCTCGATCTCCTTCGCCAGAACGGTTTCCGGTCGGTCGATGAGCAGGTGCGCGCCGTCCCGCACGACCTCGCGGCCGGCGACGACGACGTGCCGGACGTCCGAGCCGGACGCCGCGAACAGCACCCCCGACGGCTCGATCCCGGCCGTCCGCACCGAATCCAGGGTCACGGTGACGAAGTCCGCCCCCGCTCCCACGGCGAGTGCGCCGACCTCGCCCCACCCGATCGTCGCGTGGTGCGTACCCGCCTCGAGGAGTTCTTCGGCGCTGAACCGGCCACGTTCCTCGCTGGCCAGCCGGTCGTTCAGTTCCAGCGCGCGGATCTCTTCGAACGCGTCGACGACGGCGTTGCTGTCACTGCCGATGCTCAGCCGCACCCCGGCGTCCCGCAGGGCGCGGGCCGGGCCGATGCCGTCGCCGAGGTCGCGTTCGGTGGTCGGGCAGAAGCACGCCCCGACCCGGAACTCGCCGAGCCACCGCACGTCCCGGTCGGTGAGGTGGGTCGCGTGCACGACGGTGAGCCGGTCCTCGAGCACGCCGTTGTCCCACAGCAGCCCGGTCGGGGTGAACCCGGTGGCCGCTTCGCACTGCTCGTTCTCGGCGCGCTGCTCGGACAGGTGGATGTGCAGCGGGCGGTTCCCCGGCGTTCCGGAGTCCACTTCGGACAAGTCGTCCTCGGGTACCGCACGCACGGAGTGGATCGCCCCGCCGACCCGGAACAGCTCGTCTTCCTTCAGCAGGGCCACCCGCGAAGCCCACGCCGAAGCCGAGCCATCGGAGAACCGCCGCTGGACCTCGTCGGGTTTGACACCGATCCCGCCCGCCAGGTAGCACGCGTCGAGCAGCGTCAACCGGATCCCGGCGTCCGCCGCGGCCTGCCGGAGGGCCGCGCCCATCGCGTTCGGATCGGCGTAGGGCTTCCCGCCGGGCGCGTGGTGCAGGTAGTGGAACTCCCCGACGCTCGTGTACCCGCCGAGCACCATTTCGGCGTAGACCCCGCGGGCCAGCCGGTAATAGGTGTCGGGATCGAGCCGGGACGCCAGCGTGTACATGCGTTCGCGCCACGTCCAGAAGGTGCCGCGCTCGTGGTGCGTCCGTCCCCGCAGGGCCCGGTGGAAGGCGTGCGAGTGCGCGTTCGCGAAGCCCGGCAGCGTCAGTCCGGGGAGCACCACGCCGCCGCGGGGCGCACCCGCCGTCACCGCGGTGATCCGGCCGCCGGCGACGTCGATCCGCACCGCCGACGCGATCCCGCCCGGCAGCCAGGCCTGTTCGCACCAGAAAACTGTCGGTGCCGAGCGATAGGCTGGAAACGGGGGGCGCCCCCGCGGGCCGAGGGTCATCGCGCCAGCCGCTCCAGCACGGTGGCCAGCGCCGCGGCCCCGGCTTCGACGTCGTCCGCCTCGGCGAACTCCTCCGGCGAGTGGCTGATCCCGGTCGGGTTGCGCACGTAGAGCATCCCGGCGGGGACGAACCCCGCCAGGATGGCCGCATCGTGCCCGGCGCCGGTCGGCAGCTCCGGCGGCCCGCCGAGCCACCCACCGAGGTCACGCCGGAGAGCGTCGGCGAAGACGACATCGCCGGAGTAGGACTCGCGCGTCACCTCGACCCGGCAGCCTTCCTCCCGCGCTGCGTCCGAGGCCGCCCGGCTGATCTCGGCGACCAGCCCCGGCGTGCCTTGGCCGGGCACCCGCGCGTCCAGCCACAGGTCCACAATGGACGCGATGACGTTGGTCCCGCCGGGCGTCGGCACGAGCCGGCCGACGGTCGCCCGCGCGTCCGGCACCTGCGCGGCCAGCCGCCGCACGGCCGTGACCGTCGCCGCGGCGGGCAGCATCGGATCCGCGCGGTCGGCGAGCAGCGTCGCTCCGGCGTGGTTCCCCTGTCCCACGAAGGAGAACCGCCACCGCCCGTGCGCGATCACCGTGCTGCCCACGGCCACCGGCGCACCGAGGTCGATCAACCCGCGCCCCTGCTCGACGTGCAGTTCGAGGAACTGCCCGATCCGATCGAGCCGCTCGGTGTCCCGGCCCATCCGCGCCGGGTCGACGCCCGCCTTCTTGGCCGCCTCGGCGAACGTCACGCCGTCGGCGTCCCGCAGCCCGCGCGCCTTGTCGGCGTCGATGGTGCCGGTGAGCAGCCGCGAGCCCAGGCAGGGAACGCCGAACCGGCCACCCTCCTCCTCGGCGAACACGACGACGGCGAGCGGCCGGCGCGGCTGGAACCCGTTGGCTTGTAAGGCCTCGACCGCGGCGAGCCCGCTCACGACCCCGAGCGGGCCGTCGAAGGCGCCGCCGCCGGGAACCGAGTCGAGGTGGCTGCCGGTGACGACGGCGTTGCGCCCCGGCGGCCCCCACCACGCCCAGATGTTGCCGTTGCGGTCGGTCTCGACGTCCAGTCCGAGGTTCAGCGCGCGCTCGACGAACCACTCGCGCAGGTCATGCTCGGGTGCGTCGAAGGCGTGCCGCGAATAGCCGCCGCGCTTCGGGTCGCGCCCGACGTCGGCGATCTCGTCCAGCAGCGAAGAAGCGGTCACGTGTCCTCCCGCATCGGCACCCGCACGCCACGCTCGCCGGCGACGTCGGCCGCGCGATCGTAACCGGCGTCGACGTGCCGGATGACGCCCATGCCCGGGTCGTTGGTGAGCACCCGTTCCAGCTTCTGCGCGGCGAGCGGCGTCCCGTCGGCGACGCTGACCTGGCCCGCGTGGATCGACCGGCCCATGCCGACGCCGCCGCCGTGGTGGATCGACACCCAGCTGGCGCCCGAGGACGTGTTGACCAGAGCGTTGAGCAGTGGCCAGTCGGCGATCGCGTCCGAGCCGTCGGCCATGCCTTCGGTCTCGCGGTACGGCGAAGCGACGCTGCCGGAGTCGAGGTGGTCGCGGCCGATGACGACCGGGGCCTTCAGTTCGCCGCTGGCCACCATCTCGTTGAACCGCAGGCCGGCCAGGTGCCGTTCGCCGTAGCCGAGCCAGCAGATCCGGGCGGGCAGGCCCTGGAACGCCACGCGCTCGCCGGCCAGCTTGATCCAGCGGGCGAGGGATTCGTTCTCCGGGAACAGCTCGAGCATCGCGCGGTCGGTGGCGGCGATGTCCGCGGGGTCGCCCGAGAGCGCCGCCCAGCGGAACGGGCCGTTGCCCTCGCAGAACAGCGGCCGGATGTAGGCGGGCACGAAGCCGGGGAAGTCGAACGCGCGCTCGCAGCCGCCGAGCTTGGCCTCGCCGCGCAGGGAGTTGCCGTAGTCGAAGACCTCGGCGCCCTTGTCGAGGAAACCGAGCATGGCCTCGACGTGGTCGGCCATCGACTCGCGCGAACGGTCGGTGAACTCGTCGGGCTTCTTCGCCGCGTAGTCGTGCCAGTCGTCGACGCTGACGCCCTTGGGCAGGTAGGAAAGCGGGTCGTGCGCCGACGTCTGGTCGGTGACGATGTCGACCTCGACGCCGCGGCGCAGCAGCTCCGGCAGCACCTCGGCGGCGTTGCCGACGACCCCGACCGACAGGGCACGCTTCTCCTGCTTGGCCTTGGTCACACGGGCGATGGCGTCGTCGAGGTCGTCGGCCACCTCGTCGAGGTAGCGGGTTTCGACGCGCCGGTGCGCGCGCTGCGGGTCGCACTCGATGACCAGCGCGACGCCGTCGTTCATGGTCACCGCGAGGGGCTGCGCGCCACCCATACCGCCGAGGCCCGCGGTGACGGTGAGGGTGCCTTTCAGCGTCCCGCCGAACTTCTTCTTGGCGACCGCGGCGAACGTCTCGTACGTGCCCTGGAGGATGCCCTGGGTGCCGATGTAGATCCACGAACCCGCGGTCATCTGGCCGTACATCGTGAGGCCCTGCTGCTCGAGCCGGCGGAACTCGGGCCAGGTCGCCCAGTCGCCGACCAGGTTCGAGTTCGCGATGAGCACGCGGGGCGCCCACTCGTGCGTGCGGAACACGCCGACCGGCTTGCCCGACTGCACCAGCAGCGTCTCGTCGATGTCCAAAGTGGTCAGTTCGCGGGTGATCGCGTCGAAGCTGGCCCAGTTGCGGGCGGCCTTGCCGGTGCCGCCGTAGACGACCAGGTCCTCGGGCCGCTCGGCGACGTCGGGGTCCAGGTTGTTGTGGAACATCCGCAGCGCGGCTTCGGTCTGCCACGACTTCGCGGTGAGCTGGGTGCCGCGGGCGGCACGGACGACGCGGGACATCAGACCTCCAGACGGGCGGCGTCGAGGACGGCGCCGGAGCGGACGAGTTCTTCGGCGGCCGCGATTTCGGGCGCCAGGTGCCGGTCGGGACCGGGGCCCGCGACCTTCGTGCGGAGCAGGGCGCGGACCGCGCCGGTGACAGGGGACGGCTCGAGCGGCGCGCGGAAGTCCAGCGCCCGGGCCGCCGTCAGCAGCTCGACGGCCAGGACGGTGGTCAGGCCGTCGACGGCCTTGCGCAGCTTCCGCGCGGCCGACCAGCCCATGGAGACGTGGTCCTCCTGCATCGCGCTGCTCGGGATGGAGTCGACGGACGCGGGCACGGCGAGCCGCTTGAGCTCGCTGACGATGGCGGCCTGCGTGTACTGGGCGATCATGTGGCCGGAGTCGACGCCGGGGTCGTCGGCGAGGAACGGCGGCAGGCCGTGCGAACGCGCCTTGTCGAGCATCCGGTCGGTGCGGCGCTCGGCGATGCTGGCGACGTCGGCGACCGGGATGGCCAGGAAGTCGAGCACGTAGGCGACGGGCGCGCCGTGGAAGTTGCCGTTGGACTCGACGCGGCCGTCGGCGAGGACGACCGGATTGTCCACAGCGGACATCAGTTCGCGCGCGCCGACCAGCTCGGCGTGGGCGAGGCTGTCGCGCGCGGCGCCGTGGACCTGCGGGGCGCAGCGCAGCGAGTAGGCGTCCTGGACGCGGTTGCAGTCCGGGCCGCGGTGGCTCTCGACGATCTTCGACCCCTGCAGCGCCTCGAACATCCGGGCGGCGCTCAGCGCCTGGCCGGGGTGCGGGCGCAGGGCCTGGAGGTCGGCGGCGAACGCGCGGTCGGTGCCGAGCAGGGCTTCGACGCTCATCGCGGCGGTGAGGTCCGCGATGTCGAAGAGCCGGTGCAGGTCGGCCGCCGCGAGCAGGAGCATGCCGAGCATGCCGTCGGTGCCGTTGGTGAGCGCGAGGCCCTCCTTCTCGGCGAGGACGACCGGCTCGATCCCGGCCTGCTTCAGCGCCTCCGCGGCGGGCTTCAGCTGACCGGCGTGAAGCACTTCGCCCTCGCCCATCATCGCCAGCGCCACGGCCGCCAGCGGCGCCAGGTCGCCGGAGCAGCCGAGCGAGCCGTACTCGTGCACGATCGGCGTGATATCGGCGTTGAGCAGGGCCGCAAGCGCTTGCGCGGTGCCCGGCCGGACGCCGGTGTAGCCGCTGGCGAGGGTCCGCAGCCGCAGCAGCATGAGCGCGCGGACGACCTCGGGCTCGACGGCGGGCCCGGCACCGGCGGCGTGCGAGCGGATCAGGCTCCGCTGCAGCGCGGTCCGGCTCTCGACCGGGATGTGCCGGGTGGCGAGCGCGCCGAAGCCGGTCGAGACGCCGTAGGTCGGCATGACGGCGTGGGCGAGGTCCTCGATGTGCCGGCGGGTCGCGGCGAGGGTCTTTTCGGCCGCGTCCGTGAGCCCGACGGGCGCGTGGCCGCGGGCGACGTCGACGACCTGGGCGGCGGTCAGTGGTTCGGAGCCCAGGAGCACTTTTTCCGGCATGGACCCATTGGACCCCCTCGGAATCGCTGGTGGGGCACCCCACCGAGTGGTTCTGTCCGGTATCCCAGACACCCGGTTACCCTGGCCCCGAGCGCCCCCAATGGCCCAATGGGGGGGGCCGGGGCGGCGGGGGGGGGGCGGGGGGGGGATGGAGCGGGGGGCCGGGGGGGCGCCAGGGGGGGCGGGGGGGGTGCGGGAGGGGAG
>NZ_JBEZYB010000032.1:0-85723 GCF_040638285.1 Amycolatopsis sp. NPDC026612 | reverse complement strand
GTAGGAACCTGGTTCGTAGCGTTCACAACGACACCACTTCCCCATGAAGGAGACCGTTGTGAACGTAGGCATCCTGGGCACCGGAAACTTGGCAGCAGCCACCGGCCGGATCTCTTTCGTTTCGGTACGGGCGGACGTCGGGGGGACGCGGTTCCTCGTCCGTCAGGCCGCCGCCTCGTCGGCCTTGGCGGCGACGACCTCGGTCAGCGCGGCGAGGTTCGGGTCCTCGAACATGTCGCCGACGTCGATCCAGACACCGAGCTCCTCCTCGAGCCGCGAGACGAGCCGGACGGCCGTGACGGAGTCACCACCCAGCTCGAAGAAGGTGGCGTCCTCCTGCCCGCTGGGCACGGTGAGCACGTCCCGCCAGATCTCCTCGACCTTCCGCGCGATGTTGCTGCTCAATGGTCTACCTCCAACTGTCAGGTGGATAGCGGGGAATCGTCCGGAAAGGGCGCCGGAAGAACCCACGATCCCATCGTGGATCCCGGCGCCGGAAGAATCGTCTCGTGCTGTGCTTCCCCGGCCGAGGGCTTCCCCCGGCCGGTGCCAGTAAGTCCACATCGGACGCAGTGGACGCACCGGGCGCACTGGGTGCATCGGACCCCGGAGACGACCGAGCCTGGTGGAGCGTCCGATGTGGACACTCCACCAGGCTCGTCGCCGCGGGTCCCTCAGAGGGCCGCGGTCGGGACCGCCGCCTTCGACTTGGCGATCCGGGCGCCGAGCCGGCCCGAGGGCCGCTCGACCAGGTAGTACGTCAGCGTGGCCAGGATGATCGTGCCGACCAGCACCTCGCCGACCAGGAGCCAGGGTGCGATCGTGCCCGGCGTCAGCATCGGCGCGGTCCCGAACAGGCTGCCCGCGCGGAAGACGAAGTACAGCACCGGGAAGTGCCACAGGTAGACGCCGTAGGAGATCCGGCCGAGGAACACGCTCAGCTGGTTGCCCAGCACCACGTCCATGACCTTGGACCGGGCCGTCGGCGCGATCAGCGGGACCAGCACCAGCACGCCCCACACGACGGTCAGCACGTGGTCGAGCAGCGCCTGGCTGATCGGCGGGTAGTCACTGCTGCCCGCCTTGTCGAACGGCCGGATGCAGTTGACGATGTAGAGCGCGAACGCCAGCGCCCACCACGACAGCGGCGACTTGGCGGCCAGCCGGTAGAGTCCCGGCAGCTTGCCGGTCACGTCGTAGTAGGCGTTCAAGGCGCCGAGCACCATGCCGAGCGCCATGACGCCGAGGAACATCGGCGGCCAGAAGAGCTCGATCGGGTACTCGCCCATGGACGGCAGGTGCGTGTAGATCTCCCACGCCGGGCCGATCAGCACGAAGGGGAGCAGGCACCAGATCATCCGGCGCAGCTGCCGGGCCGGGTCGCCGGCCGCGCTCCGCGCGTACCGGTTGATCAACGCCGCGGCGACCGGCAGGAGCAGGTAGAAGATCACCTCGGTGACGACGCTCCAGCTGATCTCCAGACCGGGGATCAGGCCCGAGGCGTCGGTGTTCTTGAAGTAGTGCAGCCCCAGCACCGGCGCCACCACGTACCAGACGTTGTCGATGCTGGCGAAGTTGATCAGCAGCAGCGTGGCCGCCACCACCACCCAGTAGGTGGGCACGATGCGCAGCAGGCGCCGGGCGAAGAACGCCTTCAGCGGCGGGCCGCTCGCGCCGGTGAACGTCGCCTTGGCGAACGACTTGTACAGCAACATGCCGGACAGCAGGAAGAACGGCGTCAGGATGATGGTCAGACCGACGCTCAGCCAGTTGATGACCGGTACGCCCTTCGCCGGTCCGAGGTCCATGATTCCGGCGAAGTAGGCGGTGTGTGTGAACAACACACCGATCGCGATGAGACCACGGATCCCGTCGAGCACGGGCACCCGGGCCCGGCGCGGCGGATTCCCCTTCACGGTGGCTTCTGGTGTTTTCGATGGTTCTGCTGTGGGTGGCCCCACTAACTCGGCGACCATCAGCGTGCTCCTTCACTTCAAGAACGGGGGGACCGTGGATTGTCAGAATTCAAGACGACGATCCAGGCGGCGGTCATCTCCGGAATTGCTCGGTCGTGCGCTGTTCACCGCAGGGTGCGGACGAACGCGCGGATGTCCTCGACGAGCAGCTGGGGTTCCTCCAGCGCGGCGAAGTGGCCACCGCGCTCGAACTCGGTCCAGTGCGTGATCGTGGGGATGTCGCGGTCGGCGATCCGGCGGATCGGCAGGAACGCGTCGTGCGGGAAGACGGCGACGCCGACCGGACGGGTCTGCGGCGGCGGCACCGCGCCGGCGACGGCGGCCCGGACGTCCGCGGCCCCCTCGTAGTAGAAGTGCGCCGAGGAGCCACCGGTGGCGGTGAACCAGTAGAGCGAGACCAGGGCGAGCAGCCGGTCGCGGGAGATCGCGTCCTCCGGCACCTTCGCCGACTCGTCGGTCCAGGCCTGGAACTTCTCGATGATCCAGGCGAGCTGGCCGACGGGGGAGTCGGTGAGGCCGTAGCCCAGCGTCTGCGGCCGGGTCTGCTGGATCTTCATGTAGCCGGACTGGTCGACGTCGAACTCGCCCAGCTTCTGCAGCCGCTGCTGGTCGGTCTCGGAGAGGTCGGCGAGCTCGGCCGGGTCCCCGGAGGGGAAGGTCATCAGCATGTTGACGTGGATGCCGAGCAGCGGCTCCGGGTTGACCAGGCCCTGCACGAGGGAGATCACCGAGCCGGCGTCCCCGCCCTGGGCGACGTACTTCTCGTAGCCGAGCCGGCGCATCAGTTCCGCCCAGGCGAAGGCGATCCGCGGCACGTTCCAGCCGGTGGTGCGCAGCGTGGAGAACCCGTAGCCGGGGATGGACGGGATGACCAGGTGGAAGGCGTCCGCCGGGTCGCCGCCGTGCGCGGCGGGGTCGGTGAGCGGCCCGATGACGTCGGCGAACTCCAGGAAGCCGCCCGGCCAGCCGTGCGAGAGCAGCAGCGGGGTGGCGTCCGGCTCCGGCGACCGGACGTGCAGGAAGTGGATGTCCTCGCCGTCGATCTCGGTGGTGAACTGCGGGTACTGGTTGAACTCCGCTTCCACGGCGCGCCAGTCGAACGAGGTGCGCCAGTACTCCGCCAGGTCCTGCAGGTAGCGCAGCGGCACGCCGCGCTCCCACCCGAAACCGGCCAACTCCGACGGCCACCGGGTGTTCGCCAACCGCTCGCGCAGGTCGTCGATCCGGTCCTGGGGAACATCAATGCGGAACGGTTTCATGGCTGGTCCTTTTCTGCGTGCCGAAGCGGCCGGTATCGCTCCAGCGGCTCTTTATTCCGCCGATCATCGCCGGAGGCGTATTCGTGTTCAACTCCCGGCGTGCGCCCCCACTCCGCACGTGCGGAGAAGAAGTTCGCCGCCGGCTTGGGCATTATTGGCCGAGGCCGCTACGCGACCCACGTGTCCCGAATTCACCGAACCCGGTGGCAGAGGTCGACACGAATCGGTTGCCTCGAATGCCACACCGACATCTTTACGGGGTGAAGAAGTGACGCTGGTCGATAACGACGAGTCGATTGATTTCAACGGGGACAAGCTGGACATCGAAAGCGTCCGGCGCGTTGCCGTGAATCAGGCGCCGGTGAGGCTGGAGGCGACCACCCTGGAACGCGCGGCGGAGAGCCGCCGCCAGTTCGAGGACACGGTCCGCAGCGGCGTCCCCGTCTACGGTGTCACGACCGGCTACGGCGAGATGATCTACATGCTGGTCGGCACCTCGAAAGAGGTCGAGCTGCAGACCAACCTGGTGCGCAGCCACAGCGCCGGCGTCGGTCCGCTGTTCGCCGAGGACGAGGCGCGCGCCATCGTGTCCGCGCGGCTGAACGCCCTCGCCAAGGGCTACTCGGCGGTCCGGCCCGAGCTGCTCGAGCGCCTCGCGCTCTACCTGAACCTCGGGATCACCCCGGCCATCCCGGAGATCGGCTCGCTCGGCGCGAGCGGCGACCTCGGCCCGCTGGCGCACATCGCGTCCTCGCTGATCGGTGAGGGCTACGTCCTCAAGGACGGCAAGAAGACGCCGACCGCCGCGGTGCTGGAGGAGCACGGCATCGAGCCGCTGCAGCTGCGGTTCAAGGAGGGCCTCGCGCTCATCAACGGCACCTCGGCGATGACCGGGCTCGGCTGCCTGGTGCTCGGCCGCGCGCTCACCCAGGTCCGCCAGGCCGAGATCGTCACCGCGCTGGTGGTGGAGACCCTGCACGGCTCACTGAGCCCGTTCCAGGCGGAGGGCCACGACATCGCCCGGCCGCACCGCGGCCAGATCGACACCGCGGCGAACATGCGCGCGCTGCTGGCGGGTACCCAGCTCGCCGTCGAGCACGCCGACCTGCGTGCGCAGGCCAAGGCGCAGCAGGACGGCGACGTCTCGCGCACCGATGTCTGGATCCAGAAGGCCTACACGCTGCGGGCCATCCCGCAGGTGCTCGGGGCCGTCCGCGACTCCGTCTACCACGCCATCAGCACCGTCGAGACCGAGCTCAACTCGTCGAACGACAACCCGTTGTTCTTCGAGGGCAAGGAAGTCTTCCACGGCGCGAACTTCCACGGCCAGCCCGTCGCGTTCGTCATGGACTTCACCACGATCGCGCTGACCCAGCTCGGGGTGTTCTCCGAGCGGCGGACCAACCGGCTCCTCAACCGGTACCTCTCGGGGCTCCCGGAGTTCCTGGTCGGTTCCGGCGAGCCCGGTCTGCACAGCGGGTTCGCGGGTGCGCAGTACCCGGCGACCGCGCTGATCGCGGAGAACCGGACCATCGGCCCGGCCAGCACGCAGAGCGTCCCGTCCAACGGCGACAACCAGGACGTCGTCAGCATGGGCCTGATCGCCGCGCGCAACGCCCGGCGGGTGGAGTCGAACAACAACTACATCCTCGCCGTCGAGTACCTCGCCGCGGCGCAGGCCGTGGACGTGTCCGGCCGCTACGACGGGCTCAGCCCGGCGGGCAAGGCGACCTACGAGGCCGTCCGCGCGCTGGTGCCCACGCTGGAGCGCGACCGCTACATGGCCGACGACATCGAGACGATCGCCACGGCGCTGCGCCAGGGCAAGTTCCTGGAAGCGATCCGCCAGGCCGGCGTGGACCTGCGCTGACCCGTTACCAATCCGGCCAAAAGCAGGCCGGCCCCCGCGCGGCGGGTAACCGTTGCCACGAAGTCGTTCGGCCGTGGCTGTGGCCGGATTGGTAACGATGGGCACAGTGAGCACTAGAGATGGGCGAGAGATGAGCAACCCGACGTCGGCGCAGCGGTTCCCGGTGTCCTACGCGCAGCAGATGCTGTGCGTGTTCGATGCCGGCGAGGAAGACTCCGGGCCGTTCGGGCCCCGGCACAACATCACCTGGAGCTGGCGCGTCCGCGGCCGGGTCGACACCGCCACGCTGGTCGAGGCGATGGGCGACGTGGTGGCCCGCCACGAAGCGCTGCGCACCCGGATCGTCCGCGAGGGTGATGACCTGTACCAGAGCGTCGTCGCGCCGAGCCCGGCGCAGCTGTCCGAAGTGGACCTCTCCGCCGTCGCGCCGGAGGACCGGGACCGGCGGGCCGAAGAACTGATCATCGAGCTCGAGGGCAGCCCGTTCCCGATGGAGCCACTGCCGCTGCTGCGCGCGGTGTTCGGCCGGTTCGACGAGCAGGACTCGGTGCTGGTGCTGATCATGCACCACGCGGCGGTCGACGGCTGGTCCGCGCAGGTGATCGCGCGGGACCTCGCGGAAGCCTACGCCCGCCGGCGCGGGCACGACATCGCCGAGCGGCCCGAGCCCGGCCAGTACCGCGACTTCGCGGTCTGGCAGCGGGAGTCGGTGGCCGAGGTGGTGCCGGAGACGTCGCTGGCGTTCTGGCGCCAGAAGCTCGACGGCGGGCGGATGGCCACGGCGACGACGGACTTCCCGCGCTCGGCCGGCCTGCCGAAGAACACCGCCGTCTTCCGCTACACCATCGACTCGGACCTGACCGCCGCGGTGCGCGCGGTCGGCCGGGGCAACCGCAGCACGCCGTTCATCGTGCTGCTCGCCGCCTACTACGTGCTGCTGGCCCGGCGGACCGGCGCCACCGACCTGGTGGTGCCGACCATCGGCGCCCACCGCAAGCAGGCCCGGTTCCACGACGCGGTCGGCAACTTCACGAACTTCCTGCCGCTGCGCACCGACCTCGCGGGCACCGCCACGTTCCAGGACGTGGTCCAGCGGACCCGCGCGACCTTCCTCGAGGCGTACTCCCGGGAGATCCCGTTCCTCGAGGTGCTCGGCGCGGCGCCCGCCGTCATGGCCCCGGCGGCCGAGGACGACCAGGCGCTCGTCGCGTTCCAGGTGCTGCAGCTGCCGTTCACGCTCGACGGCGAGACGGTCGGCGACCTGGAGCTGCGCACCGTGCCGCGGCGGCTGTCCCAGGAGCGCGCCACCGAGATCCCCGACGGCGCCCTGTGGCAGCTGGACATCTCGGCCGACGGTGAAATCAGCGCCTACCTCGGTTTCAACACCCACAAGTTCACCGAGGTCACCATCCGCGCCATGGCCGACGAGTTCACCCAGGTGCTGAAGGACACGGTCCTCGACCCGCAGGCACCGCTGCGGCTCTGACGGAAAACCGAAAGAACGAGGTGTTTTGACGTGAGCGGAGCGGCACCCGTGCCGGGGTTCGGGCCGGCCACCATCGAAGCGGGCGACCCGCGTTACGAGAGCCTGCTGCGGGGGGCCAACCACCGGTTCGTCGCCAAGCCGGACCGGGTGTGCGTGGTGACCACGACCGAGCAGGTGGTCGCGGTGGTCGCCGACGCCGTCGCGACCGGGCTGCGGGTCACGGTGCGCAGCGGCGGGCACGGGTACGAAGGCTTCACCGCGGCCGACGGTGGTGTCCTGCTGGACATGTCGGAGATGACGGCCGTCTACTTCGACCCGTCCCGCCGCGCGTTCGCCATCGAACCGGGCGCCACCCTCGGCCACGTCTACCGGGTGCTGTTCAAGAACTGGAACGTGACCATCCCCGGCGGCGAGTGCACCGAGGTCGGCGTGGGCGGGCACTTCGCGGGCGGCGGCTACGGGCCGCTGTCGCGCCGGCTGGGCGCGGTCGTGGACTACCTGTACGCGGTCGAGGTCGTCGTGGTCGACGCGGACGGCACCGCGCACGCCGTGGTCGCCACGCGCGAGCCCGACGACCCGCACCACGACCTGTGGTGGGCGCACACCGGTGGCGGTGGCGGCAACTTCGGCGTGGTGACCCGCTACTGGGTGCGCGCGCCGGGCGCCACGTCCGCCGAGCCCGCGGAGCTGTTGCCGCAGGCGCCGAGCCGCTGGCGCGTCGCCTACTGCATGTGGTCGTGGGACGCGATGACGGAGGAGTCGTTCACGACGGTGCTGCGCAACGTCGGGACGTGGTTCGAGCACAACAGCGCGCCCGGCTCGCGGCACGCCCAGCACTCCGCGTCGTTCTACGCCTCGCACCGGTCGGGTGGGGCGCTGCTGCTCCAGGCCATGGTGGACGACGACCTCCCGGACGCGGCCGCCCTGCTCGACGAGTACTTCGACGCGGTGTGCGAGGGCGTCGAGGTCGAGGCGATGCGCACGCAGTCGGTCAAGCCGTGGCTCTACGTCGCGGCCTACCCGAACTGGGGCGACCCGGGCACGCAGGACATCCGCCGGGCCAAGCTGAAGGCGGCCTACCTGCGCAAGGGGTACGACGAGGACCAGCTGTCCACCGTCTGGGAGCACCTCACCCGTGAGGGCTGCGAGCACAACCAGTTCATCCTGATCGGCTACGGCGGCCAGGTGAACACCGTCGCCCCGGACGCGACCGCCACCGCTCAGCGCGACTCGGTGCTCAAGGCGGCGTTCATGGCGGTCTGGGCCGACGAGGCGGAGGACCACGAGCACATCACCCGGCTGCGCGAGTTCTACCGTGACGTGTACGCGAAGACGGGCGGGGTACCGGTGCCCGGCGAGGCGAGCGACGGGTCGTACATCAACTACCCCGACATCGACCTGGCCGACCCGGAGTGGAACACCTCGGCGGTGCCCTGGTCCACGCTCTACTACAAGGACAACTACCCGCGGCTGCGGCAGATCAAGGGCCGCTACGACCCGCGGAACGAGTTCCACCACGGCCTGTCCGTCGAACTGCCCTGACCGGTGGCGGGAAATCGAACGCGGGAGGCCGGAATGCCCTACGCGGACGTGCCGACGCGCGCGGAGCTGGTCGACCGGGTGGCCGGGCTCGTGCCCGTGCTGCGCGGCCACGAGCTCCCGGCCGCCGGGCCGGTGCCGGCCGAGACCATGGCGGTGCTGAGCGGTGCCGGCGTGTTCCGCGCGCCGGTGCCGAGGCGCCACGGCGGGTACGGGTGCGACAGCCGGACGCTGGTCGGCGTCGCGGCCCAGCTCGGTCGCGCGGGCGCCGCCGTGGCGTGGACCGCCGCCGCCCACTGGGCGTCGACGTGGCTCGTGGGCGTGTTCGGTGCCCGCGCGCGCGACGAGGTGTTCGGCACGCCCGGCGTCCTGGTGTCCGGGACGCCGGCCGCGGGCGCCACGGCGACGCCGGTGGCGGACGGCTTCGTGGTCGACGGCGCGTGGGAGTTCGTCGCCGGGGCGTGGCACGCGCACTGGCAGGTGGTCGTCGCGCTGGCCGTGCCGTCCGCCGGAGCGCCGTTCCCGGTGGCGGCGTTGCTGCCGCGGTCCGACCTGCGGGTCACGGCGGCCAGGCCGGCGGCCGGGGTGGCCGGTACCGGCGGCGCAGCCACCGCGGCCCGCGGGGTGTTCGTGCCCGCGCACCGGGTCGTCGAACTGTCCACTGTGTATGCACAGTGGACTTCGGCGGTGGCGGGGCAGGCCGCGTCGTCGGTGGGCGTCGTCCTCGGCATGGCACTCGACGGGTGGGACTGGTACCTCGACGGGCTGGTGGCCGACCACGCGACGGTTCCCGCCCGGACCACGGACGCGCTCGCCATGATCGACGAGGCCGAGCAGCACGCGGACCGGCTCGCGTCGCTGGTGGACGGGCACGCCGGCGCGGACTGGACCGAGGCGGACTCCGCGCGGGTGCGGGACGACCTCGCCGCGGCGTGCGGGCTGGCCCGCGACGCCGTCCACGTCCTGGCCGCGGTCAGCGGGCCGGGTGCCGCCGAGGGACCGGCGGCGATCCGGCGGCTCGCACGGGACCTGGACGCCGCCGCCCGCCACGTGCTGCGCGGCTTCGACGACGGCGCCGGGCAGGCGGGTCACCACGCGGCCGCGTGAAAGCCCTTCCGCCCGCGCGCTCGCCGCGGGGTGAAGCACGCTGCGAGAAGACATCGGCGCCCCGGCGCCCCCACACTGGGAGGCGGTTCGAGCCGATGGCGATGTTCGGCGTGCTCCGGCCCCCACCATCGCTGCACCAGACTTGAGGGGATTTGCTCACATGGCTGAGAAGACGAACCCGGCCGGCGGAGAAGGTGCCGTGCCCATCGCGCGGTTGCGCGCCGAGGTCGAGGGCGCGGTGCTCCTGCGCGGCGACCCGGGCTACGACGAGGCA
Organism: Amycolatopsis sp. NPDC026612; assembly: GCF_040638285.1. Lineage (NCBI taxonomy): Bacteria > Bacillati > Actinomycetota > Actinomycetes > Pseudonocardiales > Pseudonocardiaceae > Amycolatopsis > Amycolatopsis sp. NPDC026612. Next base: position 76,212 of record NZ_JBEZYB010000032.1, on the reverse strand, counting down.
CGCGCGATCTACCTGGGCGGCCTCGACCGGCACCCGGCCGTGGTCGTGCGGCCCGCGGGCGTCGAGGACGTGGCGCGGGTCGTCTTGGCGGCCCGCGACAGCGGGGTGCCGCTGGCGGTCAAGAGCGGCGGGCACAGCCCGTTCGCCGTCTGGGACGGCGGGATCCTGCTCGACCTGTCGACCCTCCGCGACCTGGAGATCGATCCCGAGACGCGCACGGCGTGGGCCGGGACCGGCCTGACCGCGGGGGAGTTCACCACCGCGGCCCACGAGCACGGCCTCGCGCTGGGCTTCGGCGACACCGGCACCGTCGGCCTCGGTGGCCTCACCCTCGGCGGCGGGATCGGCTACTTCGTCCGCAAGTACGGCCTCACGATCGACCACCTGCTGGCCGCCGAGGTGGTCACCGCGGACGGCACGCTGCACCACGTCGACGCCGAGCACGAGCCCGACCTGTTCTGGGCGCTGCGCGGCGGCGGCGGCAACTTCGGTGTCGTGACCCGGTTGCGGTACGAGCTGACCGAGCTGCACACGATCGTGAGCGGCCTGCTGGTGCTGCGGGCGACGCCGGAGAACATCGCCGGCTTCGTGAAGCTCTCGCACGAGGCGCCGGAGGAGCTGACCAGCATCCTCAACATCTTCAACGCGCCGCCGATGCCGTTCATCCCCGAGGAGCTGGTCGGCACGCCGGTCATCCTGGCCACGATGGCCTACGCGGGGGAGGGACCGGCCGCCGACGAGGCGATCGCCCCGTTCCGGGCGCTGGACACCCCGATCGCCGACATGATCGAGACGATCCCGTTGCCCGGCCTCTACCCGGAGGAGGACGACTTCAACCCGATCGCCGCCTCCCGCAACCTCTTCATGGACACCGTCGACCTCGACGACGCGGTGCTGATGCTGGACCGGATCGCCGCGTCCACGGCCGACATGGCCGCGGTGCAGATCCGGGTGCTGGGCGGCGCGGCGTCCCGCGTGCCCGCCGACGCCACGGCCTTCGCGCACCGCGACCGCCAGGTCATGATCAACCTGGCGGCCATCTTCGAGGACCTCGAGACCGCGGAGGAACACCACCGCTGGGTCGACGAGCTCACCGTCGCGCTGCAGAAGGGGGTGCCCGGCATGTACGTGAACTTCCTCGAGAACGTCCGCGAGGGGCGCATCCACGAGGCGTACCCCGAGGCCACCTGGACGCGGCTGCGTGCGGTCAAGCGCGAGTACGACCCCGCCAACGTGTTCCGCGTGAACAACAACATCCCCCCGGCCGAGGACGCGTAACAGCAACCCCGGTACCCGAAAGCGGGCCCGTCCGATCCGGACGGGCCCGCTTTCGTCGTGCGGTTCTTCGGCTGCGGGGCGGACTCAGCTCCCGCCGTGGGGGAAGATGCGGAACATCTCCGCGAACCGATCCAGCAGCGCGGGGTCGCCGCTGATCCGGACGAGGTCCGTGGCCAGCGCGCCGGCCGGGGTGAGGTCGCCGGTCAGCAGGTCCTTGAGCGACGTGCCTGCCTCGAGCACGAGGTCGGCGCCGGGGAGCGGGCCCGCGGCCACGCGCACGGCGCCGTCGGCCACCGAAGCGTTCAGGACGATGTCTCCGAAGTGGACCTCGTAGGTGACGCGGGTGTCGCCGGCGGCACTGGGGACGAAAGTCGTGCGCAGGGCCATGACCAGGGAGTCGACGGTGACGATCTCGTCGGACCGCGGGACGTCGAGCAGCCCGGCACCCCACCGGCCGATCGTCAGCAGGACGTCCTCCAGGCCGAGCCCGGCCTCGGTGAGCTCGTAGACCGTGGGCCCGGCCGGGGTCAGGCGCTCACGCACGACGCCGGTCCGGGTGAGCTCACGCAGCCGCGAGGAAAGGATGTCCGCCGGCACCCGCGGCAGCCCGCGCAGCAGCTCGGCGTACGTCTTCGCCGACACCAGCAGGTCGCGGACGACCAGGAGCGCCCAGCGCTCGCCGAGGACCTCCATCGCCCGCGCCACGCCGCAGTACTGCCCGTAGGTCCGCCCGATCGGCGACCCCAGCTCGCCGATGATCGCCTCGCGCTGCGCCGAAGCCGCCACAGCGGCGACCGCCCCTTCGCGGCGATCCACCGCCACGCCGGATTGAACTTCACTCATCGCTACCTCCACTTTGTCGGACCGGCGGGATCCCACCGGTCCGCGCCGTGGTTGTGCCTGAACACGCCGAAGGCGGCACTTTCACTGTGAAAGTGCCGCTTCGGTGCCGAGCGGTCAGACGACCTCGGCTGTCTGGTCGTCCGCCGGTGTGGCCGCCGTCTCCTCGGCCGGTGCGGCGCCGGCGCCGAGCGGGGGCACGTGCCGGACCTTGACCGCGACCAGCACGGCGGCGGCCGCCAGGAGCACGGCCGCGATCGCCGAGACGAGGTGCATGCCGGCGGTGAAGGCGTCGCGGGCCGCCGCGACCACCTGCCCGGGCAGGTGGTCGGCCACCGTCAGGGCGCTGGCCGCGCTTTCGCGGGCGGCGTCGGCGGTGGCGGACGGCACGTCGGACGGTACCGCGTCGGTCATCCGGCTGCGGTAGACGGCGGTGGCGGCGGTCCCCAGGACGGCGAAGCCCAGCGCGGCCCCGATCTCGTTGCCGACCTGCGGAATCGCCGACGCGGCCCCGGCCTTCTCCGGCGGGGTGGCGCCGAGCACGAGACCCATGCCGAGCGACAGGAGGGGAGTACCGCCGAGGCACCACAGGGCGAAGGCGATCACCAGGACCACCGACGAGGTGTCCGTGCCGACCTGGGTGAACCACAGCAGGGCCAGCACGACGACGAACAGCCCGCCCGCGATGAGCGTCGCGGGCCGGACCCGGCGGGCGACGACCGGCGCCACCGTCGTGCCCAGTGCGGACACGGCCATGCCGGGCAGCAGCGCCAGACCGGCCTGGAGCGGGGAGAGCCCGGCGACGTTCTGGAACCACTGGGTCATCAGCAGCATCACCGCGCCGGTGAGCGTGCTGTAGGCGAACAGGGCCAGCAGCCCGACCCGGAACTCGGTGATGCTGAACAGCTTCAGGTCCAGCAGCGGGTCGGTCAGGTGCCGTTGGCGGCGCACGAACAGGACGCCGAACGCCACGCCGACGAGGATGGCGGCCGTCGGCAGCGGCGCGAACCCGTACTTCGCGACTTCCTTGATGCCGTAGACGAGCGGCAGGATCGCGGCGAGCGACATGACGGCACTGACCAGGTCCAGCCGTCCGGCGTCGGGGTTGCGGTACTCCGGCAGCACGATCGGGCCCAGCACGAGCAGCAGCACCATCACCGGGACGCCGATCAGGAACACCGAGCCCCACCAGAAGTGCGACAGCAGGATGCCGCCCGCGATCGGCCCGAGGATGGCTCCCATGGTGAACGCGCTCGCCCAGAAGCCGATCGCGAGCCCCCGCTGCTTCTCGTCGCGGAACATGGTGCCGACCAACGACAACGTCGACGGCGTCAGGGTGGCGCCCGCGACGCCGAGCAGCGCCCGGGACGCGATCAGCAGCTCGGGGTTGGGTGCGTAGGCCGAAATCACCGACGCCACGCCGAAGACCGCCGCGCCGATCAGCAGCAGCTTCCGGCGGCCGATCCGGTCACCGAGACCGCCCATCGTGACGAGGAACCCGCCGACGACGAAGCCGTAGATGTCGACGATCCACAGCTGCTCGATGCCGTCCGCGCCCAGGTCCGCGCTCACGTGCGGCAGGGCGAGGAGCAAGGTGAACAGGTCGAACGAAGTCATCAACGCGGCCAGCGCCAGTACCGCGAGGCCGGTCCATTCCCGCCTGCCGGCCGTGGCCGGTACAGCGTCGGTAGTCATCTGCTGAGTCCTCTCTCTGTTCTCGCGTTGCCGCGCCCGTCCACGTCGCGGGAGCCGGTACCGGTGCTCGAGCGGGTCTCCACGGCGGGAGGCCCCGATCCGGGGGTGGACGGGGTGGTCCGGCTGCCCTCGGTGTCCTCGTCGCGGCGGTTTCTTTTCGCGTGAATACGTGATCGTCCCGTGCCCGTCCCGCGAGCGGCATCTCTCACCGTGCGCATCTCGGTGACCACTCGCATCCCGAGGGTGACGACCCGGGAACGGCGCACGAGCGGAGAAGCCGCGGCGGGACCGCCGCGGCCACGATGGAGACCGGCTTACGCTGGGAGGCAGTGCGATGAAGGTTGGTTTGGAGCTCGGGGAGTTCGGCTGGGACGGTGGGCCGGCCGCGATGGGCCGGACCGTCGCCGAGATCGCCACGGTGGCCGACGCCGCCGGCTACGACTTGATCGGCGTCGGCGACCACGTCTGGCAGGGCCCGCACGCGGGCGGGCCGGAGATGCCGCAGCTGGAGTGCTTCACCACGCTCGGCGTCATCGCGGCGAACACCCGGCGGTGCCGGCTCGCGCCGATCGTGGCCGGCGTGCACTTCCGCGCGCCCGCGCTGCTCGCCAAGATGGTGACGACGCTGGACGTCCTCTCCGGTGGCCGGGCGGTGCTGGGCGTCGGCACGGGCTGGGACGCCGACGAGGCGGCGGGCATGGGGTTCGCGTTCCCGTCGCTCACCGAGCGGTTCACCATGCTCGAGGAGACCCTCGAGATCTGCCTGCAGCTCTGGCGCGGCGACGAGCGGCCCTTCGAGGGACGGCACCACACCCTGGCGCGGCCGCTGATCGAGCCGAAGAGCCTGTCCCGCCCCCACCCGCCGATCATGCTCGGCGGCGGTGGCCGGAAGACCCTTCGGCTGGTCGCGCGCCACGCCGACGCCTGCAACGTCTACCCGGGCCCGGACCTGGCGGAGAAGCTCGACCTGCTCCGCGCGCTCTGCGCCGAGGAAGGCCGCGACTACGACACGATCGAAAAGACGTGCATCTTCCCGTTCGCGGTCGGGGAGGACGGCACGGGCGCCGGCGAGCTGACCGACGAGCTGCACCGGCTCGGCGAGGCGGGCATCGACACCGCCATCGGCATCGTGTCCGGGGCGAACCCGGTCCGCCAGGTGGCCGTCATCGGCGACAAGGTCGTCTCCGCCTTCGCGTGACCGCCGCGCAAACCCCCGAAAGCCACCGCCCCCGCCGGAATCCGGCGGGGGCGGTGGCATTTTCCGGGTCGTTCCCGCCTCAGCCGTTGAGCAGGTCGTTGCGGCGGCTGCGCAGGTCGTCGAACGAGGAGAGGTCCGGCACGGTCCAGCCGTCGAGGTCGTACTCGGACAGGCACTGGTCGACGAACGCCTTGTAGCCGTCCACCTTGCCGTCCGCCAGTTGCGAGTTCCACAGCTCCACGCGGGTGTTCTCGTGGTTGCCCGCGTAGTTGCGTTCGTACAGCTCGTGGCGCCCGCCGAACTCGGTGCCGACGGCGTCCCACAACAGCTTCATGACCTTCACGCGCTCGACCGCGTCGATCCCGTTCGAGCCGCGCACGTACTTGTCGAGGTACGGCCGGATCTCCGGGTTCTTGAAGTCCTCCGCGCTGGAGTTGAGGTAGATCAGCCCGCTGGCGATGTCCTGCTCGACGATCTCCTTGACCCGGGGGTAGCCGATCTGCATGAACCACCGGTAGGCCAGCATGTAGTCCGGGTTCGGCAGCACCGCGCCGTCGGTCCACGGCACCGGGTTGCGCGCCGCGGCGTCGGACATCCCCCAGAACAGGTTGCGCCAGGCCAGCACCTCGCCGAGCCGGCTCTGCACGCCGCGGAAGTCCTTGGTGCCGGTGATCTCGACGGCCTTGGCCAGCAAGCCGGCGATGAACTCCAGCTTCACCGCGAGGCGGGTGCAGCCGTGGAAGGTGAACCGTTCCGGGAACCCGGAGCGGCCGGTGAACAGCTGCACCTTGCCGAGGTGGCCGTAGATGAAGACGTTCTCCCACGGCACGAGCACCTTGTCCAGCACCAGGATCGTGTCGTTCTCGTCGAGGCGGGAGGACAGCGGGTAGTCGAACGGGCTGCCCATCACCGCGGCCTGCGCGGTGTAGGACGTGCGGCAGATCAGCTTCATCCCCGGCGCGTTCATCGGGATCGTGGCCACCAGCGCGAACTTCTTGTCCTTGATCGGCAGCCCGTAGTGCGCGATGAAGTTGTAGTGCGACAGCGCCGACCCGGTGGCGACCACCTTGGCGCCGCTCACGATCAGACCGGAGTCGGTTTCCTTCTCGACGTGGACGAACACGTCGGCGACCTCGTCCGCCGGCCGGCTGCGGTCCACCGGCGGGTGCACGATCGCGTGGTTCCAGTACAGGACCTTCTCCTGCGACTCCTTGTACCAGCGCCGGGCGTTGTCGGAGAACGGCGCGTAGAACTCCGCGTTCGCGCCGAGCGTGCCGAGGAAGGACGCCTTGTAGTCGGGGCTGCGGCCCAGCCAGCCGTAGCTCATACGCGCCCACGCGGCGATCGCCTGCTGGTCCTTCACGAGATCGTCGGCGCTGTGCGGGGTCGTGAAGAAGCGGTGGGTGTAGCCCTCGCCACCCCCGGCGTCGGTCGGCGCGGTGAGGACGTCCCGGTTCGCCGGGTCGTGCAGCGCGTCGTAGAGCCGGGCGACCATCCTGGTGGGGTTGCGGAACGCCGGGTGCGTGGTGACGTCCTTGACCCGCTCGCCGTAGAGGTAGATCTCGCGGTCGTCGCGCAAGCTCTCGATGTACTCGTCGCCCGTCAGCGGGCGGGTGCTCGGCCGCGTGCCGGGCCCGTCGCTCGGGACGTCCCGATCGGTCATCGGTTACTTCCTTATCGTCACTTGCTCCGGGCGGCTGTCTCAGGGGTGTCGCGGGGACAATCGTCCCACCGGGAACCGGTCCCGGTTTCTCGCGACGTGCGCCGACCAGGCAATCGACAAGATGTCCGGCCGGATCGCCGGTGCAAGAGTGGGGGAACTCGGACCGGGTCGCTTTCCCATGGAGCACAACGGGTCCGAGGCCGTCGTCCCGCCGCGTGGGCACTGCGCCGATCGCGTGTCCTGGCCGATGGTCTCGTGACCCCCCCGGCGAGCCCACCGCGCCGGCGACCGGGAACCCGGTGCACGAACAGGAGCAGGGATGAAACGACGGCATTTCCTCACGATCGGCGGCGCGGCCGCGGGTAGCGCAGTGCTGCTCCCGCTCACCCGCGCGGTGCTGGCCGACGCGCAGGAACCGGTGCCGCACCCGCACGGGCACGCGACCCCCAAAGCGGGGACGTCGCTCGCCACCGCCGGGGTGCGCGCGGAACGGTTCGAGGCCACCATGCCGGTGCCGCCGGTCCTGCGGCCGGTGTCGTCCACATCGGACACCGATGTCTACCGGCAGGACATCACCGCCGCCGACGTCGGGATCCTGCCCGGCCTCACCACCCCGGCGCTCACCTACGGCGGCTCGTTCGTCGGCCCGACCATCCGGGCGACCAGTGGCAGGCGGGTGCTGGTCACCTACCGGAACACCACCACCGAACCGGTGAACGTGCACCTGCACGGCGGGCACGTCGCCGCGCAGCACGACGGCTACCCGATGGACGTGATCCAGCCGGGTGGCACGCGGACGTACGAGTACCTGAACCAGCAGCCCGGTGCGACGCTCTGGTACCACGACCACAGCCACCACCTCGAGGCCGCGCACGTCTACCACGGCCTGGCCGGGTTCTACCTGATCGACGACCCGCGGGAGCAGACGCTGCGGCTGCCCGACGGCCAGTACGACGTGCCGATCATGCTCCGCGACGCGCTGTTCGAGTCGACGGGCGAGCTCTTCGGCGACGGCGACCCGGCCGAGCGGACCACCTTCCTGGCCAACGGGAAGCCGGTGCCCCACTTCCAGGTCGCCGCGCGCAAGTACCGGTTCCGGCTGCTCAACGCCGCGAACGAGCGGAACTTCCGGCTCGGCCTCGATGGGGCCGAATTGGTCCAGATCAGCACGGACGGCGGCCTGCTGCCCGCGCCGCTGCACCGCACCGAGCTGGTGCTCAGCTCCGGCGAGCGGGCCGACGTCGTCGTGGACTTCTCGCGGTACCCCGTCGGCACCCAGCTCGTCCTCGCCGACGCCACCGGTGGTCCGGTGCTGCGGTTCGACGTGGTGCGCACGGCGGCCGACACCAGCAGGGTCCCCGACCGGTTGCGGGTGCTCCCCGCGCTGCCGCCCGCCACGGTGACCCGCGAGGTCACCCTCGGCTTCGGCGCCGACGAGACCGGGTACCCCCAGGGCCGGGTCAACGACCGGCCCTTCGACCCGGACCGCGTCGACTTCCAGGTCCGCTACGGCGCGACGGAGATCTGGCACGTGGTGAACACGGACCCGATCGACCACAACTTCCACCTGCACATGACCCAGTTCCGGGTGCTGGACCGGGGTGGCGATCCGGCGCTGCCCCAGGACGCCGGGCGCAAGGACACGATCATCGTGCCCGCCGGCCGGTCGGTGCGGGTGCAGGCCACGTTCACCGGGTTCCTCGGCAAGTACGTGTACCACTGCCACTTCCTCGAGCACTCCTCGCTCGGGATGATGGCGCAGCTGGAGATCGTCCCCTGAGGGAGTTGAGATGACCACAGTGGACAGCTGGGACTTGCTGACCGCCAAGGACGACCTGGCGGTGAGCGAGGTCCGGCAGGCGCCGGCGGTCGCGCTGGGCGCGGGCGAGGTGCGGCTCGCGGTCGAGAAGTTCGCGCTGACCATGAACAACGTCACCTACGCCCGGCTGGGGGACGCCGAGCTGCCGTTCTGGTCGGCGTTCCCCGCACCCGACGGCTACGGGCGGGTCCCGGTCTGGGCGTTCGTCCGGGTCGTGGAGTCGCGCCACCCCGGCGTCGCCGAGGGCGAGCGGTTCTTCGGCTTCGTGCCGATGGCGACCCACCACGTGGTGCCCGTGGCCCCGACCGCGCGCGGCCTCCTCGACACCGAGCCGCGCCGCCGGTTCCTGCCCACCTGGTACCGGACGTTCCAGCGCGTGGGCGAGCCGGACGAGCTCGACGACCGGCGCGCGGTGTTCCGCCCCGTGTTCCCCGCGTCGTTCAACCTGGCGGACTTCGTCGCCGGGCACGTCGGCCGCGGGGCCAAGTCGCTCCTGGTGACCGCCGCGTCGGCCAAGACGGCGATCGGGCTCGCCCACCTCGCGCGGAACACCGGCCTGCCGACCGTCGGGCTCACCTCGCCCCGCCACGTCGGGTTCGTCCGCGAACTGGGCTGCTACGACGCGGTCGCGGGCTACGACGAGCTCGGGTCGGCCGCGGTCCTCGCGCCGGCCGTGTGCGTGGACTTCACCGGCGACGACCGGCTCATCGGCGCCGTCCACGCGCGGTTCGCCGCCGAGCTCGGGCAGCTGGTGCTCGTCGGCTACACCCACACCGACGCGGTGCCGGAGCTGCCGGACCTCACCGACCCGCAGCCGGAGTTCTTCTTCACCCCGGCGGTGGAGCAGCAGACGGTGGCCGCCGAGGGGGAGGAGCGGTTCTACGACCGCTACCACGCCGAGGAGGACCGGTTCCTCGGCGGGACGGCGGCCTGGCTGACCGTGCGCCCGTTGCGCGGTCACGAGGCGATCGCGGCCGGTTTCCGCGCTCTGCTCGGCGGATCGCGGTCGCCCGCGGTCACCGAGGTGTTCAGTCCACAGTAGACGAAATTGGCCCACCCCCCCGAACCCACACGCTAGGAGCACATCGTGACACAGGAGATGGAGCACGTCCGCCCACCGGTACTGGAGCCCGACGACCTGCCCCGGCAGCGGACAGGAGGGGCGCAGGCGGCGAAGCCGTTCTGGCGCCGCCCCTGGATGATCCCGCTGTGGCTGGTCACCGCGGCCTTCCTGTACCTGCAGGTCGAACCGTTCGTCGGCACCCCGGAGAGCATGGCGCCGGTCCCGCCGCACGACGGCTTCGCGGCCTACTACCCCCTGCTCATCTCCCACATCGTCTTCGGCACGGTGGCGATGGTGACGGTGACGCTGGCGGTGTGGCCCTGGCTGCGCCGGCAGCACCCGGCGGTGCACCGGGTGGCCGGGCGGGTCTACGTCACGGCGACCGTCGTCGGGGGCGTGTGCGGGCTGATCATCATGCCGTTCGCCCCGCCGGTCGGGAAGGTCGGCGTCACCATGTCCACGACGCTGTGGATCGTCACCGCGATCGTCGCGTTCGTGGCGGCGCGCACCGGCCGCTTCGCGCTGCACCGCAAGTTCATGCTGTACAGCTTCGCGCTGGTGATGAACAACGTGTGGGGTCTCTTCGCCGCGCAGATCGTGATCGGCTACCAGATCCAGATGGACTTCACCTACCTGGCGGAGTTCGCGCGCTGGGTGGGCTGGGTCGTCGACCTCATGCTGGTGCAGTGGTGGCTCTACCACACCGCCCAGCGCCCCGTCGAGGGTCCGGTCCGGCAGTCATTGGCCTCCGTCCGGTAGCGGCGGGCCGGCACGAAGAAGCTCCTCCGGGACCGGGTCCCGGAGGAGCTTCTTCGTCGTGCCGCCCGGAGGCGCCGGGCGCTCAGGTGCCGACGACCAGCCAGCCGGGATCGCGCGGGCCCTCGCCGAGGCAGGTGGCGTTGTAGTGGTCCAGGGCCTTCTGCGCTTCGGCGGTGGCGCGGGTGAACCGGGCCAGCGGGTCGGCACCCCGGACCACCACGTCCTCCATGGCCGCCATGATCGCGGTCTGGATGCCGTGGGAGCCGGGGAACACGGGCACGCTCGAGCCGGGGGAGCGGTCGGTCCGCTCCAGCTGTCCGGTGGCGACGCGGTGCACCGGGTGCGCGGCGAACCAGCCCTCGGTCTCCAGCACCGCGGCGGCGCCCTTGGTCACCGGGGTGGAACCGCTCGCCTTGTGCCACTCGGCGGCGTTGCGCGGGCTGTTCAGGTACTGCATGAACGCGAGCGCACCGTCGCGGGTGACCGGGTCGAGGCCGTCGGCCAGCCACATGGCGTCCCCGCCGATCCAGTTGCCCGCCGGCGCCGTGCGGCCGTTGTAGGGCAGCATGCTCACCGTCACGTGCGGTTCGGCCGGGTCGCCGGACATGAAGTTGATCGCGAACGACGAGTCGACGCGGAACGCCACGCGCTGCTCGGCGAACGCGGCGCCGTTGCCGAGCCAGTCCTCGAACTTCCCGGTGTAGACGTACTGCCCCCGCTGCGCCAGCTCCCGCCACCACTCGACGTAGGCCATGACTTCGGCGGAGGTGAGGTCGACGGTGGTCGCCCTGGCGGCGTGGCCGTTCTCGTTGTCGAGGAACAGGCCGCCCTGCAGGGCGACCGCCTGCTGGAACAGCTTGCCGTCGATCGGCCAGGTGATGGCGTGGGCGGGCCCGCCGTCGAGCCGGGCGACCGCGGCGCACGCGGCGCTCAGTTCGTCCCAGGTGGACGGCACGGTGTCGATGCCGGCCGCGTGCAGCATCGCGGTGTTGGTGTAGAGCAACATCGTGGACAGCGTGAGCGGCACGGCGGCGATCTCGCCGCCGATCCGGTAGAAGTCGCGGCAGGCGTCGACGAGGTCGTCGAGGATGACCGGCTCGCCGAGGATTTCGGTGCGGTCGCCGATCTGCCCGGCGACCGGGGTGAACACCGGCCTGCCGTCCGCGGTGACCGTGTCGATCGCCTGCTGGCTCGCGCCGGAGTAGTACGACGCGATCGTGGGCGGCTTCCCGGCCAGTGCCTCCGTGGACACCTGCGTGGGAAGGTCCTCGTAGTAGCAGCCGCGGATGACGACCTGGTACTCCGGGTGGGCCCGCTCGAACTCCGCGGCCCGTTGCCGGACCGGTTCGAGGAAGCCCGGGAACGGGTACTCGGACAGCAGGACGTCGATGACGGTGCGCGGGCTACGGTCTGCGGCGCTGGACCCCATGGGACCTCCAGTCGTGCGGGAGCACCCGGCGCGGGCGCGCGTCGGTATCGGTTTTCATCGTCGGCGCTGGGCGGAGGCGGGCACGTCTCCCGCCGTGCTTGGTGCCGCGTCCGGCGGGCGGGCGACCGGCAATTCCGGAGATGCGGTCGCCGACGCCGGAATGGGACGCTGACCTCGCATCGGCATGACAGGGAAAGGGCGTGCTGTCCCATGGCTTTCGCGGCGAGTCTTCCCGAGCGCGGCTTTCCGCTCCCTCCGGAACCGGGGCTGACCCCGGCGGAGGTCGTGGCTCGTGCGGAGGCGATGATCCCCGCCCTTGTCGAGCGCCAGGCCGAGACCGAGCAGCGCACCTTCTACGCGCTCGACACCCACGAAGCCTTCCGGAAGGCCGGCTTCTACCGGATCCTCGTGCCCCGGCGCTACGGCGGCTACGAGTTCGGCGCGGACACCTTCATGCGGGTGGCGGTCGCGCTGACCCGCGGCTGCCCGTCGACGGGCTGGATGTACACCCTCGGTGCCGCGCACGCGCTGGCGGTGGCCACGATCTTCCCCGAGCGGGCGCAGGACGAGGTCTTCGCGGCGGGCGACTTCATCGCGCCGTCGACGATCATGCCGTCCGGCACGGCCGAGCGCGCCGAGGGCGGCTGGGTGATCAACGGCACCTGGGGCTACTGCTCCGGTTCCCCGTACGCCACCCACTTCGTCGGGCACACGCTCGTGGCGGCCGGTGACGGCGCGCCGCCGGAGCCGATGGCGTTCATCGCGCCGCGCAGCGTCTGGCGCCGCCTCGACGACTGGGGCGGCCAGCTGGGCCTGCGCGGCAGCGGCTCGCACAGCATCACCATCGAGAACGGGTGGATCCCGGACCACTTCACCATTCCCGGGCACCTGAGCCAGTTCTCGGTGGCCGACGGCACCCCCGGGCTGCGGCTGCACGGCAACCCGCAGTACGGCGGCGGCCCGCTGAGCTTCATGAACCTGGAGAGCGCCGTCCTCGCCGTCGGCATCGCCAAGGGCGCACTCGACGCGTACGAGCACCTGATGCGGACCCGGACCACGCTGTTCCCGCCCGTCGTGGGCCGCGTCCACGACACGGACTACCAGTACTGGTACGGCGAAGCCACCGGGATGATCGCCACCGCGGAGACCGCGGTCCTCGGTGCGATCGGGCAGTGGCGGGACGCCTGCGCCGCCGGCCCCGACGCGTTCACCACCGAGCTGGAGATGCGGCTGGCCGGCATCAGCAGGCAGTCGGTGCAGCTGTGCTGGCACGCCGTGGAGGGACACCTGCTGCCGACCGCCGGGTCGAGCTCGGTCCGCCACGGTGAGCGCCTCGAACGCACGTGGCGGGACCTGTCGATGCTGCACACCCACGCGGGCTTCGCGGTGTTCCTCGCGGCCAAGGCGCAACGGGAGCTGACCAAGGCGCACTTCGACGTCGCGGACGACGGCCTCGCGGGGTGACGCGGCGGCGTGCGAACGCCGGAAGGCGCGTTCAGGACGGTAGAACGTCCGGGACGCGCCTTCCGTCGTATGGTGCCCGTCGTGAGCCCGTCGCCCGGGCACGGAAACGCCCGGCGCTCGGGGCCGAGGGTCCGGAGCGCCGGGCGGATGCCGAAGGAAGCCCCGGCCGGGGGAGGAATCCCCGCCCGGCCGGGGCGAGTGTCAGCCGGCGAGCCGCCGCCGCTCGTGCCGGGCGTGGCCTGCCATGCGACGGCCCATGAGGGCGGTCAGCTCGGCCACGCTGCGGGACAGCTCCTGCAGATCGCCGGCCGTCAACGCCTGCGGTCCGTCGCACAGGGCCAGATCGGGCTGCGGGTGCACGTCGACGATGAGGCCGTCGGCGCCCGCGACCACGCCGGCCCGGCTGAGCGGCAGCACCAGGTCGCGCCGGCCGCCGGAGTGCGAAGGGTCGATGATCACCGGCAGGTGCGACAGCCGCTGCACGACCGGTACCGCGGAGATGTCCAGCGTGTTCCTGGTCGCGGTCTCGAACGTGCGGATGCCGCGTTCGCACAGCACGATGTCGAGGTTGCCGCGCTGGGCGATGTACTCGGCGGCCATCAGCCACTCCTCGATGGTGGCGTTCATGCCGCGCTTGAGCAGCACCGGCTTGCCCACCGCGCCGACCGCCTGCAGCAGCGAGAAGTTCTGCATGTTGCGGGTGCCGATCTGCAGCATGTCCACATAGGACGCGACCATCGCCACGTCCTCCACGGCCACGACCTCGGTGACGATCGGCAGCCCGACCTCGTCCCGCACGTCGGACAGGATCCGCAGCCCGCGCTCGCCGAGCCCCTGGAAGGCGTACGGGGAGGTGCGTGGCTTGAAGGCACCGCCGCGCAGCACGGTGGCGCCGGCCGCCTTGGCCATCCTGGCGGCGGCCAGGGTCTGCGTCGGCGTCTCCACCGCGCACGGCCCGGCCATCAACGTCACGGTGTCCGGACCGATCGGCACGCCGCCGACGTGGACGACCGACCGCTCCGGGTGGTGCTCGCGGCTGACCAGCTTGTGCTGGGTCGAGATCCGCTTGACCTTGGCGACGCCGCGCATCGCCTGCAGGTTCAGTGCCTCGAGCTGGTCCACGTCACCGACCAGGCCGATGACGACCCGGCTGACCCTGGCCTGCTCCCGGCCGCTGACCGGGTCGTAGACCCCGGTCACGCCGCGGCTGACGAACGCTTCTCCACCGGTCGATTCCACGAGCGCGACGACCGCGTCGACATCCGCGGCCGCAGCGTCCGGCGCCATCACGATCACCATCGTTGCGGTACCCCACATTCCTTGTCGAACCGGTTACGGATCGGTCGTGCCGGGCCGCGGCGTGGTCCTTCGCCGCGGCCCGGCAGGGGTGGCACCGGAGGACTACCGGCGGGCGAACCGGCCGGGGGCACGCCCCGAGCCGGGCGACCCGCGGTAGGCCTGTGCGATGTCCAGCCAGTGGTCGGCCTCCGCGCCTTCGGCGACGAGCGCGAGGTCGTCGCGGTGCCGTCGCCTGGTCGCCAGCAGGCAGAAGTCCGCCGCGGGCCCGGTGATCCGCTGTGCGGCGCCGGCCGGGCCGAACGTCCACAGTGTCCCGGACGGCGCGGTGAGCTCGAACCGGAACGGGTCGGCCGGCGGCGTCAGCCCCCGGGCCTCGTAGCCGAAATCCCGGACGAGCGTGGCGAACCAGGCCACGTGCCAGAGCCGGTCCGTGGGCGCACGGTCGACGCCGAGCGCGTCCGCGACGTCCTGCCCGTGGGCGAACAGTTCCATGAACCCCGCGCAGGCCAGCACGGCGGGCGGCAGCGGCCGCACCAGCCAGGGCACCGGCTGGTCGCCGGGCACGGCGGCGAGGGCCTTGAGCGCGGTGTCGCGTTCGTCGCGCCACCGCGCGAACAGCACCTCGGCCGGGCCGGGCAGGAATTCCCCGAGCGCGGCGTTCACGGCCGCGTCGAAGTCCGTGGCGGCCCCGGCGGTCGCCACGGCGAACGCCTCCGGATCCGCGGCAGCGGTGCCCGCAAGGCGGAAGACGAAAGCCAGGTGGGCGATCTGGTGGGCGACCGTCCAGCCGGGTGCCGGTGTCGGCAGCGCCCACCGGGATTCGTCGAGTCCGGACAGCAGCTGGTCCATTTCGCCGGCTTCCGCGGCCAGATCGGAAAAGACGTCTCGCTGCTCGGTCACGTGTCAGTCCTCTTTCGCCACGATGTCGCCCCGCGTCGCGATTCCGGGGCACGGGCCGTAATCCACGATGACCGCCGGGCGGGTCGCTGTCCTCTTCGCCAGTGCGACACGCTCGCCGCCCGCGAGCGGCGACCGGGCGCGGACAAGAGCAACGCCGAAGATGCGCACCGGGGAATCCGGCGGTAATGCGCCGCAATTGCGGCGCACCCATATCGGCGAAATCACCCCCCGGGTGCGGTTGGTCCGCTGTCGTTCGTTGTATGGTGTCTGTGACTCGTTTACCGGATCGCCGAACCAGAAGGAGAACCAATCATGGCCCAGTTCGCCGTATTGATTTTCGACAAGGAGATTCCGTTCGAGGAAATTCCGCCGGAGATCCTCGAGCAGCACGGCGAGGTCGAAGGCAAGGTCGAGGGCACCGGCGGCAAGATCGTGGCCGGTTACGCCGCCGCCCCGACGTCGGAGGCCCGCACCGTCCGCGGGGACGCGGTGGCCGAGGGTCCCTTCCACGACGTCAAGCAGCAGCTCACCGGCTTCTTCGTCATCGAGGCCCGCGACCTGGACCACGCCGTCGAGATCGCGAAGTTCGTGCCGATCGTCGACGGCGGTGTCGAGGTGCGCCCGTTGCTCGGCGAGGAGTGACCCGCCCGCGCCCGCGGCAGGTTCGCGGCGCGGCACAACGGTGGCAGCCCGGCGGGGCCGTGCAGACGGCTCCGGCCGGGCTGTCGCGTTCCCGCAGTGGGGCACGACGGAAGAACCACTGCAGAGTGCGCGTGGGTACGGTCCCTGGGGTGGGGGCGGCCGGGCTGCTGGCTCGACCGAAACACCAGTACTGGAGGGTCTTGCCATGCGCTTGCGCCGGAACCGCGGCGGTCGGTCCGCTGGCCGATTATCTCTCACCATCGCCGTCGGCGCGCTCTTCGTGCTCGGCGGATACCCTGTCGCCACAGCGGAATCGAGCGTGATCCCGCGCGACTGCGTCGTCGGCTCGACGTGGTCGGCCCCGAACGCCGACAAGTCGAACACCCGGCACGTCAGCGGTCCGATCAACTCCCACAACGTCGGCTCGCTCCAGGTCGCGTGGAGCGTGGCGAACCGGACCCCCGCACCGCCGGACCGGTGGCCGGGCGTCTACGCCACGACTCCCGTCGTGGTCGGCGGCACCGTGTACACCCAGGACCTCGACTCCAACGTCTACGCGATCGACCTGGCGACGGGCCGGGTGCTGTGGACGAAGATGTACAACTCGACCATCAACGGCCCCAACGGGGTCAACGTCGTCGACGGCAGGGTCTACGCCGCGACCACCTCGACCGCTTTCGCGCTGGACGCGAAAACCGGCACGGAGCTCTGGAGCAAGCGGCTCATCCGCAACGACAACGAGGGCATCAACATGGCCCCCGGCGTCGACCGCGGCACCGTCTACATCTCGACCGGCCCCGGCAACGCGGACGCTTTCTTCGGCGGCGGCGGCGCGGGCGTGCTTTGGGCGCTGGACGCCAAAACCGGGCAGACGAAGTGGCAGTTCAACTCCGTCCCGCTCGACCTGTGGGGGCACCCGGAGCTGAACTCCGGTGGTGGCATCTGGTACCCGCCGAGCTTCGACGAGCGCGGCGACCTGTTCGTCTCCGTCGGCAACCCGGCGCCGTTCCTCGGCGCCGAGAACTACCCATGGGGTTCGAGCAGGCCCGGCCCGAACCTCTACACGAACTCGGTCGTCAAGCTGGACCACGCGACCGGCCGCGTGCTGTGGCACAACCAGGTCCTGCCGCACGACATCTACGACTGGGACCTCCAGAACTCGCCGGTGCTGACGACGGCGGCGGGCCGGCCGGTGGTCATCGGCTCCGGCAAGGCCGGCTACATCTTCCAGTTCGACGTGACCGACGGCCGGATGCTGTGGAAGACGCCGGTCGGCAAGCACAACGGCCACGACAACGACAACTTGCTGGCGATGAACGGGGAGTTCGACAAGCTGCCCCAGTTGCCGGTCGAGGTGTTCCCCGGTGTGCTCGGCGGCGTGATCTCCCCGATCGCGGTCGACGGCACCACGGTCTACGCCGCGGTGAACAACTACAGCGCGACCTGGGTCTCCCAGACGGGCTCGCCGGAGTTCGCTCCGTTCGACCAGGGCACGGGTGAGCTGGTCGCACTCGACCTGGTGACCGGCCGGGTCAAGTGGAGCCACCCGTTCCCCGCCTCGGACTACGGCGCCGCGTCGGTCGTGAACGACCTGGTGTTCACCACCACGTTCGACGGGAAGGTCCACGCGCTCCGGACCGCCACCGGTGCGGAGGTCTGGACCACCCAGCTCCCCGCCGCGGCGAACGCGCCGGTGACGATCAACGGTGACTACGTCATCGCGGGCAGCGGCTGGCCGTTCACCCCGGACCAGCGCGCGGAGATCGTGGCCTACCGCCTCCCGACCGAGAAGGGCGGCAGGCGATGACCGCCACCGTGGGGCGGACGCAGCCCGCGCCGGCCGTGGTCGCCGCCGGGCTGCAGTTCCCGACGAGCATCGCCTTCGACGACGAGGGCCGGATCTACGTCGCCGAGTCGGGACTCCCGTTCGGCGGCGCCCCGGCCGGGGGCCGCGTCTGGCGGCTGGACACCAGGCCGGGCCGTCCGGAACGCACGCTGTTCGCCGAGGGGCTCGCCGGGCCCGTCACCGGGCTGTGCTGGCACGAGGAACGGCTCTACGTGTCCGAGGGTGGTGCCGGGCGGATCACCCGCATCGACCCGGACGGCTCGCGCACCACGATCGTCGACGGCATGCCCGGCCCCGGCAACTACCACACGAACACGGCCGTCGTCGGCCCGGACCGCAAGCTCTACTTCGGCCAGGGTGCGATGGCGAACCTGGCGGTCATCGGCCTCGACGCCTACGAGATGGGCTGGCTGCGCCGGCTGCCGCACGCCCACGACGTCCCGGGCCTGGACATCGTCCTGACCGGCGACGACGCGGTGACGTCGAACCCGTTGCCGGACCTGCCGGGCGAGCAGGCCACCACCGGTGCGTTCGTGCAGTTCGGCACGCCGACCACCGCCGGGCAGCGGATCGCCGCCGAGCTGCCGTGCACCGCGGCCGTGCTGCGGTGCGAGCTCGACGGCACCGGGCTCGAACTGGTGGCCTGGGGCGTGCGCAACGCCTTCGGCCTCGGCTTCCTGCCCGACGGGCGGCTGCTGGCCCTGGACCAGGGTGCGGACGACCGCGGCAGCAGGCCCATCGGCAACGTGCCGGACCTGCTGCTCGAGATCCGGCCCGGTGCCTGGTACGGCTGGCCGGACTTCGTCGGCGGCGAACCGGTCACCGCACCGCGGTTCCGGCCCGAACGCGGTGCCGCGCCGTCGTTCGTGCTCGCCAACCACGACGAGCTGCCGCCGCCGGAACGCCCGCTGGTGGAGTTCGAGCCGCACGCGGCGGCGACGAAGTTCGCCGTGGTGCCCGCGGACGCGGAACGCTTCGCCGGCCAGCTCGTCGTCACGCTGTTCGGCGACGAGGCCCCGATGTGCCTGCCGGGGGGCGGTCCCGCCGTGGGGCGGTACCTGCTGCGGGTGGACCCGGTGGACTGGAGCACGCACCGGATTCCCGTCGGGATGCCCCTGCACCGGCCGATCGACGTCGCGTTCGGCCCGGACGGCGCGCTCTACGTCGTCGACTTCGGGGAGTTCGAGATGTCCGAAGACGGTGTCCGGGCCAAGGCCGGCACCGGCTGCGTGTGGCGACTGGACGACTGGTCCGCGGTGGCGTCCGATGTGGACGGCCGGGGTGCGGACCAGTAGGTCGTGACCCGGACGGTGGTGCGGCGGTGCGCGGGCCGGTCCCGTGCCCGGCGCGCCACCGTCTCGGTCACGGCCCGGTTCGGCGTACTGAGTCGATCGTCACCAATCCGACCACAGTTGCGGCCGAATGGCTTCGCGGCAACGGTTACGTGCTGCGTGGGGGGCCGGCCTGCTTTCGGGCCGGATCGGTAAGGAGACCATCGTGCACGACGCCCCGGCCCAGTCCGCGCTCGCCAGGATCGTGGCCGGCGCCGCGCCGGCCTTCGCGCTGCTGCACCGCCCGCACACCGGGGACGCCGACCGGGTCGACGTGCTGCTCGGCGAAGTCGCCGAGGTAGCGGACCTGGCCGGTCTGCCGCTGCCCGCGGCCGAACCGGCCCCCGGCGGCGACACCCGCGCCGATCTGCTGGTCCTGGTGCCCTACCGGCAGATCGCGGAGCGGGGGTTCGCGGTGTCCGACGACGGCACCCCGCTGCTGGCCATGACCGTGACCACGCAGGAGTCGGTGTCCCGCGAGGACGTGGCCGCGCTGGTGCCGGACACCCCGCTCGAGGTCACCGGCGGCCGGTTCGACCTCGGCGACGAGGAGTACGCCGAGCTCGTGCGCCGCGTCGTCACCGACGAGATCGGGCGGGGGGAGGGCGCCAACTTCGTGCTGCGGCGCTCGTTCGTCGCGACGATCGAGGGCTACTCGCCCGCGGCGGCGCTGACCATCTTCCGGCGCCTGCTCGGCAGTGAGCTCGGCGCCTACTGGACGTTCGTCGTGTGGACGGGGTCGCGCACGCTGGTGGGCGCCACCCCGGAGCGCCACGTCACCCTCGACGACGGAACCGTGGTGATGAACCCCGTCAGCGGAACCTACCGCTACGCGCCGGCGGGCCCGACCGTCCCGGAGACCCTGCGCTTCCTCGCCGACCGCAAGGAGGCCGAGGAGCTCTACATGGTCGTCGACGAAGAGCTCAAGATGATGGCCGCGATCTGCGACCGCGGCGGGCGGGTCGTCGGCCCCTACCTCAAGGAAATGGCCCGGCTCGCGCACACCGAGTACCTGCTGGAGGGCCGCAGCGGGCTGGACGTCCGCGACGTCCTGCGCGCGACGATGTTCGCGCCGACCGTGACCGGCAGCCCGCTGGAAAGCGCGTGCCGGGTGATCGCGAAGTACGAGCCGGGCGGCCGCGGCTACTACAGCGGCGTGCTCGCGTTGTTCGGCAGGGACGGCCGCGGCCGGCACACGCTGGACTCGTCGATCCTCATCCGCACCGCGGACATCGACGCGGGCGGGGCCCTGCGCATCGCCGTCGGCGCGACCCTGGTCCGCCACTCCGACCCGGACTCGGAGGTGGCCGAGACCACCGCCAAGGTCGCCGCGCTGCTCGCCGCGATCCAGCCGGGTGCCACCGCGCCCAGCCGCACCGCGGGGCGTGCTGCCGGACCCGGTCCGAGACCGCGGTTGGGGGCGGACGATGCGGTGGTGCGGGCCCTCGCCAAGCGGAACGCCCTGCTGGGGTCGTTCTGGCTGGCCGATCCGGCCGTCCGCGCCGTGGGGGACCCGTTCCTGACCGGCCACCGCGTGCTGGTGGTCGACGCGGAGGACACGTTCACGGCCATGCTCGCGCTGCAGCTGCGCGCGCTCGGCCTGCACGTGACCGTCCGCCGGTTCGACGAACCGTACGTCCTGGACGGCCCGGACGGCCCGGACCTGGTGCTGGTCGGTCCGGGCCCGGGCGACCCGCGGGCCGACGCCCACCCCAAGATCAGGGCGCTGGGGGAGCTGACCGACCGGTTGCTCGCCGAGGGCCGCCCGTTCGTCTCCGTCTGCCTCGGGCACCAGGTGCTGTGCCGTCGGCTGGGGCTCGAGGTGGTGCGCCGGGCGGTGCCCCACCAGGGCCTGCAGCAGGAGATCGACCTGTTCGGGACCGCCCGGAAGGTCGGCTTCTACAACACCTTCGCCGCGTTCGCGCCCGCGCCGCCGGGCATCCAGGTGAGTGCCGACCCGGTCACCGGTGAAGTACACGCACTGCGCGGCCCGCACTTCCGGTCGATGCAGTTCCACCCCGAGTCGGTGCTCACCGAGCAGGGGCCGGACATCCTGCGCGAGGCGCTCACCCCGCTGATCGCCGCGACCCCACCCGCCACGCGGTCCGCCTGAGCCGATCCGCGGCTCGCCCTGGCCGGTCAGCCGCTGACGTGCGCGGTGTTGTCGAGCCAGTGCTGGGCGAGGCCGGTGTCGCCGTCGATGCCGATGTCGGTGGCTTCGCGGTCGGTGAACGGGATGCGTCTGGTCAGGATCAGCAGCAGCGATCGTGCCGGGCCGGTCACCGTCACGTCGGCCGGCCGGGTTGCGTGCTCCCACGTCGCCCCGGCGGGCCGCCGTTCGACGAACCAGGCGCCCACGCCGTCCGCGGTGTCGGTGGCCCGCCACTGCAGGGTCTGCCCGGTGCCGCGGATGGCGTGCGCGGACGCGGGCCGCTGCAGCTCCCAGGTGGGGGAGGTGAGCATCGTGAGGTGGTTGCCGATGAGCGCGGCGGCGATGTCCGCGTCGACGTCGAGCGGGCGACCCGCGGCGCCGGCGGCGTCGAAGCCGTGGACGACCGCCTCGTTGAGCATGCTGGACATCCAGAAGCGCGTCCCGGACCGCTCGTCCCCGGCGGCGTTGAAGACGGGCGCGTCGAGCGCGTCATCGGAGGACGCGCCGGCGAACCGCTGCGCGGACTCCGTGAGCCACGCCTGCCACTCGCGGGGATCGGCGGGAACCACGGCCATCTCCGTCGGCAGCTGTGCGGGATCGGCGATGCGCCGCTCGATGATCTCCGCGACCCAGTGCTGGGTCTGGCCCACGTGCGCGACGAGGTCGGCGACGGTCCACCCGGGAGCCGTCGGCACGGCGGCGTCCGGTCCGGCCTCGGCGGCGGACTCCGCCAGCCGCCGGGTGTGTTCGACGATCGCTCGCCGGACCTGGTCGGTGCTCAGTTCGGTCATGGAGTGTCCTTGGTGTCTGGTCAGCCGGTGATCGTGCCTTCGGCTACGCGTCGAACGACGTCGGCCGCGATCGACAGTCCTCGTCAACCTATCGATTTTCTGCTCGGCGTGGCGGCAGTCGCCGCCGGAACCGACTTGTCGACACGGCGTCTGTTCAGATGCGGTCTACGAGGAGTCTCAGCCGGCGGCCAAGGCGCGGTCGAGAAGGCGGAGCAGGCTGTCCCAGTGGTGCTGCAGCGCGGCGGCGTCGAAGGCGTCGGTGTCGGCCATGGTGAAGCCGTGGACGGTGCCGGGGTAGATCTCTGAGGTGTAGTCGATGCCCGCGGTTTCGAGGGCCTGGCCGAGCTCGTGGAGAGCCTCGGGGGTGAGATCGGTTTCGGCGTGGCCGAAGTGGGCTTGGGCGGTGAGCTTGGCGAGGCTCTCGGGCCCGTCGGCGCCCACCGGGCCGTGGAATCCGGCGACGGCGGCGACCTGGCCGGGGTGGGCCGCGGCGGTGCGGACCGCCAGGAGGCCGCCGATGCAGTAGCCGGTCACCGCGACCGGTCCGGCGGCGACCTCGGGCCGGCTGGTGAGGAACCTGAGGTAGGCGTCGGCGTCGCGCAAGGCACGTTCGGCGGTGTGCGCCTCGATCAACGGCATCAGCTGGGCGAAGACCGCGGGCCGGGCCGCTTCTCCGATGTACTCGGGGAGTTCGATCACCGGCGCCGGGCCGTGCCGGTAGAAGAAGTTGGGCACGAGCACGTAGTACCCGTGCCCGGCCAGTTCGCGGGCCATCTCCCGGACCACGGGCCGGATGCCGAAGCCGTCCGCGTACATCAGCACCCCTGGATGCCGCTCGCCGTCATCGGGGAAGGCGGCGAAGGCGTCGGCCTGGCCGTCCGTGGTGGGGATCTGCAGGTTCTCGGTGGGCATGAATCCTCCGGTCGTGGTTGATGTGTCAAGCCGGTGATCGACACGACGGAGGCGGAGCCCGCGCGACAGCGCTGGATCCTCGATCGGAGAGCGGGCCGGCATCGACCCGGACGGCGCTCAGCAGAACACGGGGTCGCCAATCCGTGTGTGGCGCGATGCCGTCCCCGTGATCATCGCCGAAAAGCATAGCCGACCGGACCGGAACCGCGCCCACGTGAACGGGCAGCAGGCGGTGGCAGTCGTCCGGTCAGCCGCGTTGACGGCGAGCACGCGAGGCGGCCCAGCGGCGCAGGCGCTCGGCGATCTCGACCTCGTAGCCGTTTTGGGTGGGCTGGTAGTAGGTCTCGCGGTCCATGTCGCCAGGGAAGTAGTCGGCACCGGAGAAGCCGTCGGCGGTGTCGGGGTCGTACTCGTAGTCCTTGCCGTAGCCGAGGTCCTTCATCAGGGGGGTCGGGGCGTTGAGGATGTGGGCGGGCGGCGTGAGTGAGCCGGTGCGCCGGGCGGCGCGATGTGCCGCGCCGAAGCCGCGGTAGACGGCGATGGATTTCGGGGCGGTGGCTAGGTAGACGACGGCCTGGGCGATCGCCAGCTCGCCCTCGGGGGAGCCGAGCCGTTCGTAGACGTCCCAGGCGGCGAGCGTCTGCTGGACCGCGTGCGGGTCGGCCATGCCGATGTCTTCGCCGGCGAAGCGGACCAGCCGGCGGGCCACGTACAGCGGGTCCTCGCCGCCGTCGAGCATGCGGGCGAGCCAGTACAGGGCCGCGTCGGGGTCGGAGCCGCGCATCGACTTGTGCAGTGCGGAGATCAGGTTGTAGTGGCTCTCCTGTGCCTTGTCGTAGAGCGGGGCGCGCTGCTGGATGTGGTGGGCGAGCGCGGTGGTGTCCAGGGGTGTCCCGGTGTCCGGGAGGGCTTGGAGCTGTTCGGTCATGTTGAGGAGGTAGCGGCCGTCGCCGTCGGCCATGGCGATCAGGGCGCGGCGGGCGTCGTCGTCCAGGGGTAGCCGGTGGCCGGTGAGCTGCTCGGCGCGGTCGAGCAATGTGGACAGTGCGGCTTCGTCGAGGCGCTTGAGGACGAGGACCTGGGTGCGGGAGAGGAGGGCGCCGTTGAGTTCGAAGCTCGGGTTTTCCGTGGTGGCGCCGATCAGGACGATCGTGCCGTCCTCGACGTAGGGCAGGAAGCTGTCCTGCTGGGCGCGGTTGAAGCGGTGGATCTCGTCGACGAACAGCAGGGTGCCCTGTCCGATGCTCCGCCGGTTTCGTGCGGCGGCGAAGACCTTCCGCAGGTCGGCGACGCCGGAGAAGGTGGCCGACACCGATTCGAAGGTCAGGTTGCTGCCGTCCGCCAGGAGCCGGGCGATGGTCGTCTTCCCGACGCCGGGCGGCCCCCACAGGACGGCGGAGCCGAGACGTTGCTGGGTGACCATGCGGCCGAGCGGGGCGTCGGGGGCCAGGAGGTGGTCCTGCCCGACGACCTCGTTCAGCTGCGTGGGGCGCAGGCGGTCGGCGAGTGGGCGGGCGGGCCCCTCGTCGAAGAGCGGCAGGGTCGGTTCCATCGGACTCTCGGGTCGTAGGCGGGACGTGTGCGGTTGTGGCCTAGCGTTGCACAGGGCGAGCCCCGGGGCGGTCGCGTCGCGGCAGCCGCTCGACGACCAGGTCGTAGGAGTTCTCGACCGCGTCGGTGACCAGTCGCTTGGTGATGCCGGGGCCCGGCCCCAGCGAGATCCAATGCCGTTTGTCGAGATAGCGGCCCGGGGTGATCGAGGCGTAGCCGCGTTCTTGCGCGCGGGCGTGTTCGGGTTCGCACTTGACCGTGATGATCTGGTCGTCCGGGTCGTCGGTGACGATCAGGAACACCTTGCCCGCCACCTTGTACACGTCCAGGTGCTCGGTGAAGGGGTAGCCGTGGTCCGTCCCGGGCAGCGCGAGGGCCGCGGCGCGCGCGGCGTCCTGGAGCCGGTCACCGGCCGCGCTCACCGGGCCGCCCGCGTGCCACTGCCGTAGGTGTGCGGGTCGACGGGCCGCTCGGCCTTGGCCAGGTGGGAGACCACGAGCAGGTAGGAGTCGGTGACGAGCTCCTCGACCAGCGTCTCGTCGACGCCGTCCCCGCCCTCCAGCGTGATCCAGTGCTTCATGTTCATGTGGTAGCCGGGGGTGATGTGGCTGTTCTGTTCCCGCAGGGCGATGGCGTCGCCGGGGTCCGCCTTGAGGATCACGACGGGACGCCCCGGAACCTCGGTCATCAGCATGAACACCTTGCCGCGCACCTTGAAGACCTCCCAGCCGGGGCCGAAGGGGTGCTCCAGCCGAGCTCCGGGAAGTTCCCCCGCGCAGTCGGCGGCGGTCTTCTGCAGGGTCGATCCGTTCATGGTGATGAGCCTTTTCGGGTGGTGACGGTCTGTGGTGGCGACACGACCCATCCTTCCCCCGAAACCGATCACCAGGACGGTAGGCTGCGGACACGTGATGGTCGACAAGCGACACCGGAGGGCGAGCGAACCGGTCGCGGTTCCGTTGTACGGTTTCCAGCCCCGGGTCGGTACTCCGTACGGCCTCGAGGTGAGTACCGTCGAGGACTTCTTCGCCCAGCACGACGACTGGCCGTGGAATCCACCCCATCCGGTCCGCGTCACCTTCCACTACCTGATCCTGGTCACCGAGGGCGAGTTGCGGCACGACGTCGACCACGTCACGCGGACCGTCGCGCCCGGCCAGTGGCTGTGGGTGCGTCCCGGGCACGCGCTGTGCTTCCATCCGCCCGGCGAGGCCCGCGGCCCGTTCATCCTGTTCGAGCCGGACGTGCTGACGCCCGCCACCGCGCGCCTGCTGGCCCCGCTCACCGCGCACGACGCGCCCGCCGTGCTGACCCCGCACCCCGACGACGCCCGCTGGCTCCAGCAGACGGCGTTCCAGCTCCTGGACGAACACCGGGCGCTCGGGCGCCGCCCTCTCGATGTCCACCACGCCCTGCGCCGCAGCTTGCTCGAATCGCTGCTGCTGCGCCTCGCCAACGCCCCCGGGATCGCCCCGGCCGGCACGGGCCGCGGTGGCACTTACGGACGGTTCGTGGACGCCCTGGAACTGCACTTCCGCGAGCTGCACCGGGCTGCGGGCTACGCCGAGCTGCTCGGCTGTTCGGTGCGCACCCTCAGCCGCGCCGCCCAGGACGCCACCGGCAAAGGGGTGCGTGAGCTCATCGACGAGCGGCGGCTGCTCGAAGCCCGGCGCCTGCTGGGAGTCGCCCGGTGGGACGCCCGGGCCGTGGCCGCTCACCTCGGTTTCACCGATCCCGCGAACTTCGGCCGCTTCTTCCGCGACCGCACCGGCCTCACCCCGGCCGCGTTCGCGGCACGCGACGGCACCACCCGCTCGTGAGCAGGGCCCCGCGCACCCTGACCGGCCGGGCAACGGGCGCGCGGCCGTAGAGCGCCGGTTTCCCGCGCCTGCGAAGAACTGACCGCGTCCCGGGCCTCGAAGTGGCGCCTCGCTCCATTGGCGTCTGTTCTTTCCTCGGGAAGCGACGAGAAGCGCCTTCTCAGTCGTCCAGGACGACGACGTGCTTGCCCGGCGTGGCGCCGGACTCGACGTCGGCCTGGGCAGCACGGATCTGCTCCAGGCCGTGGTAGACCTTCGCGACCGGGACGGTGAGGCGCCCGGCGGCGATGGCCTGGAGCTGGTGGGCGAAGACGTCGGCCGGGAGGTCGGCGGCTTGGCCGCCGTAGGAGGTCAGGTGCACCCCGGTGGGGATCATGAACGGGGAGAAGTCGGGGATCGTCCACTGGCCCGCCAGTGCTCCGGTGAAGCAGACCTTGCCGTCCCGGCGGACGGCGCGGAGGGTGTCGGCGAGGACCGAGCAGCCGACCAGTTCCAGTGCGGCGTCGACGCCGTCCGGGATCAGCTCGCGCACCTGGGCGGCGATGGTGCCGTTGTCGACGAGGGGATGGTCGACGCCCGCGGCCCGCAGTTCCCCGGCCCGCTCCGGGCTGCGAGTGGTGGACAGCACGGTGGCGCCGAGGTCCTTCGCGATCGTGGCCGCGCTCAGCCCGACCGTGGAGGTGCCGCCGCGGATCAGCAGCGTCTGCCCCGCCTGCAGGCCGAGGCCGGTGGCGAGGGAGCCGTACGCGGTCTGGAACATCTCCGGCAGCGCGCCGACGACCTCCCACGGCAGGCCGGTCTCGAACGGGATGACTTGTTCCGCGGGGACGGTCACGTACTGGGCGTACGCGCCGTCGTACGAGCGGCCCATGCCGCCCATCATCGTGGCCACCTGCTGTCCCGGCCGCAGCCCGCTGTCCCCGTCGGCCTCATCGAGCACGCCGACGCACTCGATGCCGGGCACGCGCGGGTAGGTGACGTCCGGGCTCGACTCGCCCTTGCGGGTGGTGACCTCGGACTCGTTGACGCCGAACGCTTTTACCTTGATCCGCACCCAGCCGGGCTTGCGGACGGGCACCGGGACATCCTTGATCTCCAGTGCGTCGAGGCCGCCGGGCCGGGTGACGACGACGGCCCGCATCGTCGCCGGTGCGGCGTCGCCGGTTGCTGTCGATGGGTTCATGCCGAGCTCCTTGTCGTGTACGTGGTGGCCGGTGACCGTCAGGGGCGGTCGATGTTCGCCCAGAGATCGAGGGCCGCCTGGTAGTGGGCGGCAGCCTCGAAGGGCGGGTGGCCGACGCTTTCCGCGGTGGGCCGGTCGGTGACGGCGGGCCACAGCCGGGTCTGCTCGCCGGTGACGAAGTCGAGCACGATGTCGCGGATACGCGTGTCACGCTCGGCCTGTTCGGTGCTGCGGCCCGGCTGTTCCTGGCCGACGAGGGCGTACATCTCGGTGCCGTGCACGGCGGGCGCGCCCTCGGCGGGCCCGATTGCGAGGAGATGGGCGTTGCCGCCCGCGGCGGCGTGGGTCAGGGCGCCGCGGGCCGCGGGGAGCCCGAAGATGTAGTCCGTCAGGAGCGCGGCGCGGACCTCGGCAGGGGTGCGGCCGCCCTGGTCGTAGGCATCGACGAGCTTCTTCGCGCGGGAGCGGGGAATGCGCCAGCCCGCGACTTCGTCGGTGATGCGGTCGACGGTGTGCGGGTCGAACCGGTCGAGGTCGTTCGCCACCCACCAGCCCATGTCGTCGCTGGCGAAGCTCAGGAGTACGTCGATGTCCCGGTGCGAGCCCGAGGCCAGGACGTCCATGGGGTGGGCGGTCAGCACCGCGCCGGGCCGGCCGGTGTCCAGGACGACACCGAGGCTCCGGCAGTCCATCCCGCCGCGGACTCCGAGGTCCGTCGGGGTGACCTTGTGCAGGGCGGTCACCAGGGAGGCCGGGTCGAGGTCGATCAGCTTCTCGGGGTTGCTCGCGACGCCGAGTTCGGTGACGAACCGGTCCGCGAGTTCCTCGGCCCACCAGGCGGGCTGGAGGCGGGAGGGCCCGGCGGAGAACCCGGCGAGTCGCCGGTACAGCCCGTCCGCGGAGGACGCACCGAGCAGCCCGAACGTGGCATAGGCGCCGGCGCTGTGGCCGTAGACGGTGACGTTGTCGGGGTCGCCGCCGAAGGAGGCGATGTGCTGCTTGATCCAGGTGAGCGCGGCGATGACGTCCTGCAGGCCGAGGTTGCTGGCCTCGGCGAGCCGCCCGCCGTACTGGGAGAGCGAGACCGCACCCAGTGCGCCGAGCCGGTAGTTGACCGACACGCCCACCACGCGCCCCGTCGCGGCGAGGCCGGCGGCGTTCGAGGTGATCTGCGTGTTCGCGCCGAACTCGAATCCGCCGCCGTGGACGTAGACGGCCACCGGGAGCGCCTTCCCGGCCGGCTGTGCGGGCGCCCACACGTTCAGGTTCAGGCAGTCCTCGCCGGTTCCGCTGTCCGCTTCGAGCCAGTCGCCGGTGTCGGGCTGGACGGGGGCGACGCCCTTGCGGTCGTAGGGGCGGTCCGGGTCGAAGCCCGCGACCACGGGGCGGCGGTATCGCTCGGCGGTGGCGTACGGGATGCCCCACCAGGACCGCACCCCTGGTGCAGTCGGGGCCGTGGGTCCGGTCGCGGTCATGACGTGTCCTTCCGGCGCGCTCAGGTGTTCGCGTGGCTTGGTCGCTTGTTCTCGATCATTGCCTGGGATTCGACCCATCACCCGGCGAGCAGCGGTCACCTGGTGGTCGCCAGGTGACACTCTTCGCTGCCCGTCGCGGGCAAACCGACGACGGCCCGTCGCGGATCGTGTCGGGCGTGCGGATCGGGAACCTGTCCGGTTTCCCGCCGAAACGTGACCATCGGCGCCGAACTTCCGAGCCGGCCCGTCCCTCATGCCGCCGAGCGTGGGCCGGGTTGGTCGGTCATCCCTCGGCGTCCGGGGTGCGCGACACGCTGGCGCGGTCCAGCAACTCGGCGGTCGCCTCCCACAAGCGCCGCTCCCGGTCGCGGTCGTGGGCGACCGGCTGGACCTCCGTCAGCTTGGTCTTCACCACGAACGCGCCGTCACGCAGGTGCGCCCACCGCTCGTCGAGGGCCATCGCGGCCAGCAGCGGCCCCGAGCGCTGCGGCATCGAAACGCCGGGAATCCGGCCCAGCGCGCGGCTCACCGCCTGCACCGCCGCGGGGGCACCGCGGCCCAGCGCGGTGCCGGGCATCCAGCCCGGTTCGAACACCGACACGGTGATTCCCCGGCCGGCCTGACGCTGCAACTCGTGGGCGTAGTAGAGGATCGCGAGCTTGGCGTTGGAGTACGCGACCCCGGACGCGGCCATGCCCGGGGGCTGCTCGCCGCCGGCCGGGCGGGCCAGCTCGGCGGGGTCGGCCCACTTCGCCCCGGGCACCTGCAGCAGCTTGCGCCAGAAGTTGGCGTGGTAGGTGTTCGAGCCGATCAGCACGACCCGCGCCGGGGCGGTGAACGAGGTCAGCAGGTCGCCGATGAGCTGGGCGTGGGCGAGGTGGTTGACGGCGAAGGTCAGCTCGTAGCCGTCGGCCGAGGCCCGCCTGGTGTCGGGCGACATGGTGCCGGCGTTGGCGACCAGTGCGCGCAGCGGCCGGACGGCGCCGTCGGCCAGCAGGCTCCGGGCGGTGGCCGCGGCGGCACGGACGTCGGCCAGGTTCGCCAGGTCGCAGCCGATCTCGTGGACGCGCGCTCCGAGGACACGGGCCTCGTCGGCGACCGCGGTCAGGTCGCGTCCGGCGCGGCCGACGAGCAGCAGATCGGGTCGCTGCCCGGCCGGGCGGGCGGCCATGGCCAGGACGGCGTGGCGGCCCAGGTTGCGCGTGGGGCCGGTGATGAGGACGGTTCCGGGTTCGGTCATGGCTCCAGCCTGCGAGCGATGGCCGGGGCCCAGCCAGTCGTCCGGTTTTCGTAGGACTGCCAGGACCAGGACAACCGGTGCGGACTCGTCCAGAATGGACGACGTGGAAGCGTGGGAGTTCGGCCGGACGGTGCGCCGCTGGCGCGACCGGGTCGCACCCGGGGCCGTCGGTGTCCCGGCGGGCCGGCGGCGCCGGGCCAGCGGGTTGCGCCGCGAAGAACTGGCCGCGCTCGCCGGCATCTCGGCCGACTACCTGACCCGCCTCGAACAGGGCCGCGCGACGGCGCCGTCGACGCAGGTCGTGGAGTCGCTGGCCCGCGCGCTGCGCCTGGCCGACCCCGAACGCGACCTGCTGTACCGGCTGGCCGGGCACGCCGCGCCCGGCCCCGACGTCGTGCCGTCGCGGGTCACGCCCAGCGTGCAGCGGCTGCTCGACCGGCTGTCGCACACGCCGGTGGTCGTCTACGACGCCACCTGGACGCTCGTGCTGGCCAACGCGCCCTACGACGCGCTCATGGGCGACACGACCAGCTGGCGCGGCCTGGACCGCAACGCCGTCTGGCGCAACGTCACCCGGTTGCCCTCACGGGTCGTGCACACCCCGCGGGAACAGGCCGAACACGAAGCCCGGCTCGTGGCCGACCTGCGCCAGACCGCGGCGCGCTACCCCGCCGACCGTGCGTTGCGGCGCCTGATCGCCGACCTGGCCGCCGGCAGCCCGCGCTTCGCCGAACTTTGGGACGCCGAAGCCCCGCCGCCCCCGCCCGACCCGTCCCGCCGCAAGACCATCGACCACCCGGCGGCCGGCCCGATCACCCTCGACTGCGACACGCTGCTCGTCGCCTTGGACGACCTGCGGATCAGCGTCTACACCGCCGAACCCGGCACCGAAGACGCCGACCGGCTGGCCCTCGCCGTCGTCCTCGGCACCCAGTCCATTCAGGAGATCTGAAGCGACTCATGGTTCGTCGAACTACTGGGCACAACTGGTGCTCGCGAGGTTCGGAGCCGAAGGGCGCACCGCAGGCTTGACGGCTTCTTCGGCGAACTCGCGGAAAGTGGTGGGCGTGGTGTTCTCGGCGGTGCGCGGCGTCGCGTTGGCGATGCCGCGCTCGCCGGCGAGGTCCATGTCCATCATGGACCGGGCCATCGCCTCGGAGAAACCACGGCCGACGAGGAATCGTTCGACGGCAGCGCGTTCTCCGGGCTCGTACCGGACGGGTGCGCCGAGAACGTCGGTCAGGATTCCGGCGATGTCCTGGTACGAAAGGTCTTCGCCGCCGAGGACCTCGACCGGGTCCTGTCCGGTCCAGGTGTGGTCGAGGAGGTAGCCGGCGGCGAGGGCCGCGATGTCCTTCGTCGCGATCCACGGCATGGTGAAATCGGCCGGGAGGGTGCCGGAGACGACACCGTTCCGGATCGTGGCCACCTGCCGGAGGATGTTGTCCATGAAGGTGGGCAAAGCGAGTGCGCGCACGTGCGCGCCGGTGCTGCGGAAGAGGTCCTCCATCGCGTGCGAGGCCGACACGTGCCCGGCGTAGATCTGCGATCCGCGCCCGAGCGCAGAGATGATCACGACGCGCGGTACCGCGTGGCGTACGACGGCGTCGGCGCCCGGGATGGAGGCGGTTACGTATGCCTCGTAGGGACTGCTCGCGGTCGCGGCCGCCGGCATGAGCCAGAACAGCGCGTCGGCGCCGTCGAGGGCACGGTCCAGGACGTCGCGCTCGCGGTGCGACCCGACGACGACCTCGGCTCGTTCCCGGACTTCGGCGGGCAGCTTGCCCGGGTCCCGGACGACGAGGCGGACCGGCTCACGCTGCCGGAGCAGCGTGGCGACGAGCTTGCTGCCGATCTGCCCGGTGGGGGCGGTGATCACGATCATGGATGATGACTCCGAACGGTAAGGAGCAGAAGTAAACTCTACTGTACCGTATACTTGGAGGTGGACGCCATGGCCCGGCGCGGGGAAGCGCTGCGCGAGCACATCCTCGACGCGGCGAAGCTCGCGTTCCTGGAGGACGGCTTCGAGCGGACCTCCATGGATGCGATCGCGGCGCGCGCGGAAACGTCGAAGCGGTCCCTGTACGCGCACTTCCCGACCAAGGACACGCTGTTCCTTGCGGTCGTCGAGCGCATCCGCGACCTGTTCGGCGCGCGGATGCGCACGCCCGCCGAATACGCCGACCAGCCGGCGGAAGCGGTCGTGCGGTACTGCGGGCGCTTCGTCCAGCTGTTGCGGTGGTCCTCGGTCGCCAGGATGCTCCGTCTCGGCATCGCCGAGGCCGACCGGCTGCCGGAGCTCGCGGCGGGCCTCTACGACGTCCTGTTCGGGTCCACGGCCGGCGACCTCGCGGCACACCTGGTGACAGCGTGGGGGCTCGCGGCCGACGAAGCCGAAGGGGCCGCGAACGAGCTGATCGGCCTCGTCGTCCACCCGGCGCTTCCACGCCTGCTGTTCGGGATCGACCCTTCCGTCGACGACCTGCCGGAGGAGGCCCGCCTGGCGGCCGACGTCGACCTCGACCGGATCAGGCACCTCTTCCGCATCGTGCTGCCTCCGCCGACGGCAGCGTGAGCATCGGGGTCAGAGTGTCGGCTTGCCCGGCTGGTAGAGCCAGGTGTGGAAGAACGAGTCGAGGTTGCGGCCGGTCAGCCGCTCGACGAACTGGATGAACTGCTGCGTCGAGACGTTGCCGTACCGGTGCGCCGTCGGCCACAGGGTGAGCACTCCGAAGAAGGCGCGGTCGCCGATCTTCGTGCGCAGTGCCTGCAGGGTCATCGCGCCGCGGTTGTAGACCAGATCGTCGAAGATGTGATCACGGCCGGGGTCGGCGACTTGGCCGCTCCAGTCCTTCTCGTCGGCGTAGACCTGTGCGAAGGTCTGCTGTACGGGGACGCCGGTGAACTTCTCCTGGTAGAGCCATTCCGAGTAGGTCGCGAAGCCTTCGTTGAGCCAGATGTCCGACCAGTGCACCGGAGTGAGGCTGTCGCCGAACCACTGGTGGCCGAGTTCGTGGGCGAGCAGGTCGCCGTCGACGTCGCTGGTGCTCTGGTCGTAGACCGGCCGGCTCTGGGTCTCGAGGGCGTAGTCGACGCCGACGTCGGCGAGGATGCCGCCAGTCGAGTCGAACGGGTACGGCCCGTACACCGAGGATTCCCATTGGACGAGCTGCGCCGTGGTCTGGTTGAACACCTTGCCCTGACCGGGTTTGGTGTCGATCGACTTGCCGATCGCGGTGATGTTCGGCAGGCCGCCTGCCGTCACGCCGCGGGTGACGTCGTAGTCGCCGATCGCGAGCATGCTCAGCTCGCTGGCCATCGGCCGGTTCATGGTCCACCGGAAGGTGGTCTGGTGATCGCGGGTGGTGGTGGGCCCGGGTTCGCCGTTGGCCAGCACGGTGAGCCCGGTCGGCACGGTGATGGTCTGCGTGTAGGTCGCTTTGTCGTCGGGGCTGTCGTTCACCGGGTAGTAGGTCGCGGCGCCGATCGGCTGGTTGAGCGCGACCGCGCCGTCCTTGGTGGCGACCCAGCCGGAGAGGCCCAGCGCGGGGTCGTCGATCTTCTGCGGGACACCGGCGTAGGTCACCGACACGACGAACGGGCTGCCCTTCCCCAGACCGTGCGGCGGGGTGATCACCAGCTCCTGGGCGCCGCTGCGGGTGAAGGCAGCGTTCCGGCCGTTCACCGAGAGCCTGCTGATCGTCAGCGGTCCCTGGAAGTCCAGGTCGAAGCGGGAGAGGTCTTGGGTGGCCGTGGCGAGGATCGTCGTGGTCGCGTCGATCGCTCCGGTGCCGGGGTCGAACGCCAGCCGGATGTCGTAGTGGCCGACGTCGTAGCCGCCGTTGCCCATGTCGGGGAAGTACGGATCCCCGGCGCCTGGTGCACCGGGGGAGTACCGCGGTGCCGGCGCCGCGTCCGCTGCCGGGCTCGTCGCGGCCAGCAGACCGGCGGCCAGTGCGCACGAGATGATCACCCGGTGACCACGGCTACGGTCGGTAACTCGCATGGGTCCTCCTCGGCCATCATCGACGCTGAAGAGTAGGACCGATCCGACACGCGGATCAAGCCTGGTGCGGCCGCCTCGGTGTCTGGTTTGGACGGTTCCTGCGCGCTACTTCGGTTTCCGAAGCGATCGCTTCGAGGATTTCACCGGCCCCTGTCGGGCGAGGCTGAGCCGAGCTCTTCGGCCAGCATGGCGTCGAGGCGGCGGAAGGCGCGCCGCACCACGACCGCTGTGCCGATGACCGCCGTGAGGACCGCAGTGACCAGGAGCCCGGCGAGAGGCGACTGGGACCAGCCCAGCAGCTCCGTCCCCGTCGCGGTGATGGCACAAGGCGCGGCTCCGGGACGCCACCACGCACTGGCCGGGACTTCGTTTCCGACAGCGAGCAAGATCATCGCAACCACCTTGGATCGAGCACGGTGGCGGGGCACCGCGCTGTCACGGGAGTCGCTGCCGCGTACCTCGCCGTTACAAGCCGTCACCGACCTGGCGGTCCTTGATCCGCTCGCCGGCGGCAACGTGTCCTCAGTTCGACAGGGCCGGTGGCGCCGACAGGGTCAGCATCTCCGGGTCGGGAGCACCGCAGCACCCGCCGGCCGCGGGCCCGGCTTCGTCGAACAGCCCGGCACCGCCGCAGACCCCGGTCTCGGCCAGGATCAGCTCGACCCGCGCGGCAGCCTCGTCATCGCCGGCGAGGGCGGCGGCGATGCTGCGGACCTGCTCGTAGCCGGTCCGGGCGAGGAACGTCGGCGCGCGGCCGTAGCTCTTCATCCCGGCCAGGTAGAAGTTCTGTTCCGGGTGCGACAGCTCCTTCGCGCCGTGCGGGTGGACGGTGCCGCAGGAGTGCACGTTCGGGTCGACCAGCGGGGCCAGCGCGACGGGCGCCTGCAGCGTCGGGTCGAGTTCGAGCCGGATCTCCGACAACCACCCCAGCTCGGGCCGGAACCCCGACAGCGTCACGACCTCATCGACCGCGTCGATCCGCCGGCCGTTCGCCGAGACCAGTGCGAGCCGGCCGTCGTCGCCACGCTCGACGACCTCGGTCCGGAAACCGGTCACCACGGTGATCAGCCCGGCGTCGACGGCCGCTTTCGCGCGCAGCCCGAGTGCACCGCGGGCGGGCAGCTGGTCGGCGTCGCCACCGCCGAACGCGGTGCCGACGCCGCCGCGGCGCAGGATCCAGCTGATCCGGGTGCCGTTGGCCAGGCCGGACAGCGCCACGAGCGCGGTGAGTGCGGAGTGTCCGCTGCCGGCGACGACGACGTGCTTGCCGGCATACCTGGCCGCGCCCTGGACCAGGTCCGGTACGCGGTAGGAGATCCGGTCGGCCGCGGCGCGTTCGCCGATCGCCGGGAGCCCTTCGCCGCCGAGCGGGTTGGGCGCCGACCACGTTCCCGACGCGTCGATCACCGCCTTCGCCAAGACGCGCTGCTCGCCGGCGGCGGTGCGGACGTGCACGGAGAACGGCTCGCCCTCGCGGCCGCTGTCCACAATCCGGTCTCGGCCCCGCCGCGCGACGCCGATCACCTCGGCGCCGAACCGGACGCGCCGGCCGAGCACGTCGGCCAGTGGTCGCAGGTAGGCCTCGGCCCACTCGCGGCCGGTCGGGTAGGCGGCAGCGTCCGGCCGGCCCCAGCCGGCGGGTTCGAGGAGCCGGGCCGCGGCGGGGTCGACCAGCTCCGACCACGAGGAGAACAGCCGGACGTGGTTCCACTCGGCGACCGCGGCTCCGGCCTGCGTCCCCTGCTCCAGCACCAGCGGCTCGAGTCCGCGCTCCAGCAGCTCTGCAGCGGCAGCAAGCCCCACCGGTCCCGCTCCGATCACCACGACGGGCAGCTCGTCCATCCCCAGCACCTTCCATCGATTCAGCTCGATTATTGCCGTTGAGAGTATCGACTGGGATCGATGGATACAACCATCGATCGGGGTCGATACACTGTCGGCATGCCGATCGTCCTGCCTCAGGCCCAGGTGCTGCCCGCCGCGGAAGCGGCCACTTACGCCGGCTGGTTCGCCTGCCTCGCCGAGCCGGTCCGCGTCCGGCTGCTGCACGCCGTCGCGACCACGCCGAAGGGCATCACGGTCGGGGCGTTGACGGAGATCCTGGGTACCAGCCAGTCCACGACGTCGCACCACGTCCGCAAGCTCGCCGACGTGGGGTTCGTGCACCTGGAGAAGGTCGGGACCGCCACCGTCGTCACCGTGAACCAGGCGTGCTGCGCCGGGCTGCCGCACGCCGCCGACGCCGTGATGGGCCTGCTCGCGCCGCGCCCGTGCTGCCCGGACGACGTGCCTGCCGACGTGGTCGTTCGCGCGCTGGAGGCGGGGGACTGGGCCGCGGTGCGCCGCATCTACGCCGAGGGCGTCGCCACCGGCATCGCGACCTTCGAAACCGCCGTCCCCAGCCGCGCCACTCTCGACGCGAAGTGGCTTCCCGGGCACCGCTGGGTCGCCGAGCGTGACGGTCAGGTCGTCGGCTGGGCCGCCGCGACTCCGGTGTCCACACGCGACTGTTACGCCGGTGTCGCCGAGACGTCGATCTACGTCGCCGACGGCCAGCGCGGCCGCGGGGTCGGCAAAGCGTTGCTGCGCAAGCAGGTCATGGCGGCCGACGAGGACGGGCTGTGGACCTTGCAGACGTCGATCTTCACGGAGAACCGCGCGAGCCTCGCGCTCCACCACGCCGCCGGCTACCGCACCGTCGGCGTCCGCGAACGCATCGCCCAACGCGACGGCGTCTGGCAGGACACCGTCTTCCTCGAACGCCGCAGCGCCACGAACTAGCATGGTCGAGATCGAGGTTCCGCGTTGCATCGTTCGCTGGTTGCGCTCAACGCTTGGGCTCGCGCTGACACCGTGAAAACCGCACCGGCAGGTCAGGTCTTGTCCGGTGGTTCCTCGCGGGCATAGGTCAGGGAGACCTCGGGTTCGTCCGGATCCGGCGGTTCGTTCTGGAGCAACAGCATCAGCTTCGCGTTCCGGTGACGCTCCTGGTGGGTGGTTCGCGGCCGGCTCAGTCCGAGGTGGCGGTACAACGCGAACCGGTCGAGATCGATGATCGTCGACACGGCGGTCATGAACTCATCGGCCGCCGAGACCGCCGCACGATAGGCGATGTAAGCGAGCGTGTAAGGGATGAGTGCGAGCAAGAGCCACAACCCGTCCGCGAGCATGGCCGACAACGTGATCACCGTGGCCAGCAACGACACCGAGCACAGCCGGACGGCGAGATCGAGCTGCTCCCGCGAGTCCTGCAGGTACGCGACATGGCTCTCCGGCGCGATGAGCGCGAGGTGCGGTGCCACGGTGATCGCGTCCAGCCCGTACTGACGCCCCGCCCTGTCCTCCACGGCCCGCAAGGCGTTCCCGAGCCGCGTCGGCATCATGCGGGCTCGTTCCGGGAACCGGCGGCTCGCCTTGGAGTAGACGTCCTCGGCGAGGGCGTGCGACAACGCCTCGTCGTCCGCCTTCTTGGCGAGGTACTCATCCATCTCGCGTCGCCACTCGTCGGTGCTGAGTCCGCCGACCCTTTTTCCGAGGTGGACGTTTAGCTTGTCCCGCAGACTTTCCTCGTGCTCCTTCAGCCGGGTTCCGATCTTCTGCGCCTTGGCCCGGTAATGTGCCGTGCGGAGCTTGACGGCGGCGCGAGCGAGCCGCGACGGACCCCAGTACCCCTCGAGCAACTGCACGGTCGGGAACTGGAGCGGGTGGATGAACAGCCCCACGAGCACGGTGGCGAGCACCAGCCACGCGGCTCCGGCAAGTGACCAGTTGGCGAAGGCGTCGCGGAGCTTGCCTAGGTTCGGCTCGTGGATCCAGGCGCCGCTCGCGTACAGCGCGTAGATCCACAGGGTGAAGAACAGCGACGGCACCACCGTCACAACGCTGAAGTTCCGGCCGATCTTGCCCGCAACACCGAGCGTCGCGTCAGGCAGTGAAGGCGTCGACATTCACACCGTCTTTGTTTCCTCGTAGTTGAGCACCCGGCCGCACTGGTGACACAAGAACTTGCCCTTCTCCTGGCCGGTCCGGGTGACGATGGCGCCGTCGTACCGGCAGCGGCGGGGTTTTCTTCTCGCGCCTCCAGAGCCCGGAACGCGACGCGAGCCGCCTCGGGTCATGTCACCACCGCCTCCCCAGTGGTCGAACTCAACCATGGTAGGACTGTCGATCGTTCCAGTCGATGGGAGTTTGATGCGCACGCTGCGCCGGGCCGCGCGGTCGGTACTGGTGGTGGCGCTGCGACGGCTGTGGTTGCCGCCCGGTCTGGCGGTCCTGGTGGTCGCGGTCGGCGGTCAACTCGGCCGTGGCTGGCTGTACGCGGCCCTCGGCGTGGTGGTCGCCGGCGGTGTGGGGCTCGTCGGCGGACTGTGGTGGCTGGGACGCGAGAACTCCTGATCCGGCGTTCGTCCGTGACAACTGACGTTCAGTACGTCATTCATATGATACGGTTCTCATATCATCTGAAGTTCAGACGCGAGGTACCCGGAACGGGTCCGCCGCTCGGGGGAAGGACTTGCCATGATCGTGCTCACCGGGGCGACCGGACTTGTCGGCCGCCTCCTCGCCACCGAACTCGCCGAACTCGGCGAAAGCCGCGAGATCCGCGCTGTCACGCGCTCGCCACGCGACGCGGGACTGCCCGCCGGCGTCGAAGTCGTCGACGGGGACCCGCAACGGCCGGGAACCCTCACCGACGCGTTGCGCGGCGCGGACGCGTTGTTCCTCCACTCGAGGGCCGTCGGCGATGCCGCCCACGACGTCGTTGCGCTCGCCCGGGACCTGGGCGTTCGCCGGGTCGTCGCGCTCGCCGCGGCCAATGTGGACGATCCGCTCGACGCGCAGCCGTCGCGCTTCCGCGGTGACCGCAACAAAGAGGCCGACGACGCGGCCGCGACGAGCGGCCTCGACTGGGTCAGCCTGCGACCCAGCTCGTTCGCGCTCAACGCGCTGAGCGCCTGGGGCGGCCAGGTCCGCGCGGGCGACGACGTCCGCTTCGTGTACGCCGGCTTCGAGGAGTCGCCGCTGGACGAACGTGACCTGGTCGCGGTGCTGGCGAAGGCCCTCACCGACGACGAGCTGCTCGGCAGGCGCATCGACCTGACCGGCCCGGAGTCGCTGTCGCACGAGGAGATGGTCCGGCAGATCGGCGTCGCGCTCGGGAGGCCGCTGCGGTTCCACGAAATCCCGGCCGAACCGGCGGCGCGGGGCATGGTGGCCAGTGGGCTGCCGGAACCGTTCGTCACCGCGATGATGGCCCGGTACGCCGCGCACCGCACGCGCCCGCAGTTCCCGCCGACGCCGGAACTGGAGAAGATCCTCGGCCACTCGCCGCGGACCTTCGCCGAGTGGGCCGCCGACCACGTCGCGGACTTCGAGGCGGCCCGGTGACCGAGCGCGAACACGGGGCCGAGGACCGGAAGAAGGTCCGCTTCGCCAGCGGTGACGCCGAGTGCGTCGCCTGGCACTACCCGGGGGCCAACGGTGCCTGCGTGATCATGACCGCGGGCGGCGGGGTGACCAAGGAACCGGGCACCGACCCGTTCGCCCGGCGATTCCACGAGGCGGGGTTCACCGTTCTCGCCCTCGACTACCGGCACTTCGGGGAAAGCGGTGGCCGGCCGCGCCAGGTCATCCGCGTCAAGGAGCAACTGGCCGACTGGCAGGCGGCGATCGAGTTCGCCGCCACGCTGCCGCACGTCGACCCGGCGAAGCTGGCGATCTGGGGCTTCTCGCTCTCCGGCGGCCACGCCTTCCGCGTCGCGGCGCGCAATCCCCGGCTGGCCGCCGCGATCGCCCAGACGCCCCTGGCCGACGGCCGGGTGGCCGCGCTCAAGACGATGCGGCACCGCAGGCCCCTCCCGATGGGGCGTCTCCTCGCCCGAGGTCTCCGTGACGCTGTGGGCAGCCTGCTCGGCAGGCAGCCCCTGCTGGTGCCGCTCGCCGGGGAACCGGGCACGGTCGCGTTCCTGACCACGCCGGACGGCCTGGACGGCGACCGGGCCCTCAACCCGGGCAACCGGTACCCCGAATGGCAGCAGACGATCGCCGCCCGCACCCCGCTCTGGTTCGGCTTCTACCGGCCCGGCCGCGACACGGCCCGCGTGCGGTGCCCGCTCCTGGTCCTCGTCTGCGACCAGGACCAGACGGCGTTCGCCGAACCGGGCGTCCGCGCGGCGCGGCGCGCACCCCGCGGCGAGCTCGTCCGGATGCCCGGCGGCCACTACGAGCCCTTCCTGGGCGGCCACGAGCAGGCCGCCGAGGCCGAGTTGTCCTTCCTGCACCGCCACCTGCTCGATCCCTCGCGAGCGGTTCAGACCCGGTAAAGCACAACTACACGAAGGAGAAACAACATGCTGTCCAAGGTCCGGAGAATGGCGATCGGCGTCGCCGCCGCCACCACCCTGCTGGCCGGCGCGGCCCCGGCTGCCGACGCAGCCCCGGCCCAGCCGGCATCGGTGATCCACGGATGCGATTCCGCCTACTTCTGCTTCTACTTCAACAGCAACTTCGCCGGCGCCCGCGCCGACTACCTGAATTCCGACGGCAACCTCGACAACGAGAAGTTCACCGAGGGCGGCACCAACGGCCGCGGCGTCCAGGTGAAGAACAACGCCGCCTCGGCCGTCAACAACTGGGACTACTACGCCACGGTCTACTACAACAGCGGCTGCAACGGCAGCATCGCGTCGCAGACGTTCGGCGCCTACGCCTCGGGCAACTTCAACGCGACCATGAAGAACCAGAACGCCAGCTTCAAGTGGCCGGCGAGCTTCGGCACCTACTCCGACTGCGCCAACCGCGATCAGTTCTAGCCGGACAGAGCGGGGTCGCGCCGACGTGGCGCGACCCCGATCGCCCCTCGGAGGCCCAGCCATGGTCACATCCGAACGCCGGCCCCGCCGCGCCGCGGGGTTCGTCACCGCCGCCGTGACGATGGCCGTGCTCGCCGGCTGCTCGACGGCACCCGGTGCCCCGTCCGGCTCCGACGCGGCCGAGCTCGACGCCGCGCTGGGGAAGGTGCCCGCCGATCTGTCGGCGGTGCACGGCCTCGACCTCCCGCTGGACCGGTCACTGCTGACACCGGTCGAAGAACTGGAGGTCGTCAAGGCGCGCAACACCTTGATGGAGCACTGTCTCGCCGAGCACGGGCTCGCGTTCACCTTCCCCGCGGTCGATCCCGTGCGGGACGCGGCGAAACCACGGCGGTACGGTCTCGTCGACGCGGGCGAGGCCGCGGCCTACGGTTACCGTGACCCGGCGGTCTTCGCCGCCCACGGCGCCCGCACCACCGCGCGTCAGCCGCCGCCGGACGTCGTTTCGGTGATCACCGGCAGGCACACCGGCCAGATCGGCGGGCGCGCCGTGCCTGCCGGGGGGTGCGCGGGCGAGGCGGACCGGACACTCGCCCCCGACGCGAAGCCCGGCCAGGAACCGGTGAGCTTCGCACTGAGCGGCCGCAGCCACGAGATCACCCGGACCGCACCGCCGGTGACCGCGGCGGCCGCGGCGTGGTCGCGGTGCATGGCGGCAGCGGGTTTCCGCTACGCCGGGCCGGAAGCCGCGATCGACGACCCCGCGTTCGCCGCGGGCCGGGCTTCTCCGCACGAGATCACCGTCGCCACCCAGGACGTGCGGTGCAAGGAAAGCGTCGATTGGGTCCGGGCCTGGGTCGGAGTCGAGCGGGCCGTGCAGGACGTGCTCAGCCGGCCGCACACCACCGAGCTGCTCCACGAGCGGGAGCACAAGCAGCAGCAGCTCGCGGTGGCGCGCGCGGTCAAACCCTGAGGACGCATCGGAACCGGGCTCCGGTTCCACTGAACAGCAAAGGACACCCATGACCGACGACCGTTTCATCCTGCTCGAACCGGGCGCTGCACGGCCTGGCCGGGTCCCGCTGCCGCCGGCCTTCGCGGTGAAGGCGTCGACCGCGGACACCGAGGGCCGGTTCTCCCTGCTGGAGACGACGGTGGCCCGGGCCATCCCGCGGCACACGCACGCTGTCGCGGACGAGGGCATCTACGTCTTGGCCGGCGAACTCGGCGTCGAGTTCGACGATCGCGCGTTCACCGCCGCGCCGGGGACGTTCGTGTTGCTGCCGCACGGAGTGCCGCACGCGCTGCGCCCCGCGTCCGACCCGCCGCCGCGGGTACTGCAGGTCTCCTCGCCCGGCGGCTGGGAGTGCTACCTGGAAGATCTTTTCGAAGCCGGTCCGTCGGTGCTCACCGACGGCGAGCTGGATCCGGTGAAGATCAATCCCATCGCCGCCCGGCACCACATCAGGTACGAGGAGCCCGGCGATCCGCCACGAGACGTCGGGTGACCCCCTCGCCGAAGGACGCTCACCCCTCGGGCAGCTCGATCCCGAGGTGGTCGCGCAGGGTGGTGCCGGTGTATTCGGTCCGGAAGGAGCCGCGCTCCTGCAGCAGCGGCACCACCGTGTCGGCGAATTCGTCGAGCCCGCCGGGGGTGACGTGCGGGACGAGGATGAAGCCGTCGCTCGCGTCGGCCTGGACGAGGTCGTCGATCGCCGCCGCCACCGTCGCGGGCGAGCCGATGAACGTCTGCCGTCCGGTGACCTCGATGATCAGGTCGCGGGTGGACAGGTTCTTCGCCTCGGCGAGCTGCCGCCATTCCCGGGCGGTGGCCAGCGGGTCGCGGTACATGCGGACGCTGGCGCGGCCGGGGGCGATCGTGGTGTCGCTGACGACGGGGTCGGTCGAAGGCAGCGGGCCGTCCGGGTCGTGGCCGGACAGGTCGGTGTTCCAGACCTGTTCGAGGAACTTGATCGCGGTCTGCCCGCTGACCTGCTGCCGCCGCACGACGTGGGCGCGCTCGTGGGCGTCGGCGTCGGTGTCGCCGAGCACGAACGTCGCCGCGGGCAGGATCACCAGCTGCTCCGGCGTCCGGCCGTACTTCGCCAGGCGGCCCTTGACGTCGGTGTAGAACGCCTGCCCCGCTTCGAGGGTGCCGTAGCGGCTGAAGATCGCGTCGGCGGTGGCCGCGGCGAATTCCCGGCCCTCGTCGGAGTCGCCGGCCTGGATGATCACCGGGCGGCCCTGGGGGCTGCGCGGCACCGGGAACCGGCCTTCGATGTCGAAGTGCGCGTCGTGGTGGGCGAAGGCGCCCGCGCCGGGGTCGCGCAGGAACACGCCGGTCCCGGCATCGGCGGCGATCTCGTCACCGCGCCAGGAGCCGAACAGCTCCCACGCGGTCCGCAGGAACGTTTCGGCGCGCTCGTAGCGCTGGTCCTGGGGGAGGAAGCCGCCGCGGCGGAAGTTCTCGCCGGTGAAGGCGTCCCACGACGTGACGACGTTCCAGGCGGCGCGCCCGGCGGAGAGGTGGTCGAGCGAGGCGAACTGGCGAGCCACCTCGAAGGGCTCGTTGAACGTCGAGTTGATCGTGCCGGCCAGGCCGAGCCGCTCGGTGACGGCGGCCAGTGCGGCGAGCACGGTGAAGGTGTCCGGGCGGCCGACGACGTCGAGGTCGTAGATCTGCCCGTTCTGCTCGCGCAGCCGCAGGCCTTCGGCGAGGAAGAAGAAGTCGAACTTCGCGCGCTCGGCGGTCTGCGCGAGCTTGACGAAGGAGCTGAACTCGATGTGGCTGCCGGCTTCGGGGTCGCTCCACACGGTCGTGTTGTTGACGCCGGGGAAGTGCGCCGCGAGGTGGATCTGCTTCCGGGTCATCTCGGTCCTCCTCAGACGGCGGCGTAGCGGTTGGCGGGACGGGCGAGACCGAGCAGCCCGCGCA
This sequence comes from Amycolatopsis sp. NPDC026612, assembly GCF_040638285.1. Classification (NCBI taxonomy): domain Bacteria; kingdom Bacillati; phylum Actinomycetota; class Actinomycetes; order Pseudonocardiales; family Pseudonocardiaceae; genus Amycolatopsis; species Amycolatopsis sp. NPDC026612. The sequence continues at coordinate 32,106 of NZ_JBEZYB010000032.1, read as the reverse complement.
GGGTGTTCGCCTCGTACTCGGTGCGGAACGCTCCGCGGGACCGCAGTTCGGGGACCAGGCCGCGGGTGATCGCGGTCAGGTCGTGCGGGATCGCGCCCGGCCGCAGCCGGAAGCCGGAGAGCCCGGCGGCCTGCCAGTCGAGCAGGAGGTCGGCGAGGCCGGCCGGGGTGCCGGTGAAGACGTGTGCGTCGGACGAGTACTCCGCGCCCGACAGGTCGTCGAGCCGGGCTCGGCGATCCGCCGCGGCCTGGTCCGTGTCGCCGAGGAACACGACGACATCGGCGAAGACGTGCAGCGTCTCGTCACCGCGCCCGGCTCGTTCCTGCTCGTCGCGCACCGCCGCGACGATCGCGGCGGCCTGCTCGCGGTCGGACGGCGTCACGTAGACGACGTCGGCGGACCGGGCGGCGAGCCGGTACGGGACGGCGGCGTGGGCCAGCGCGGTGACCGGCGGCTGGCCCTGCGGCGGCCGCGGCGTGATCGACGGGCCCTTGACGGAGAACCAGCGGCCTTCGAAGTCGATGTAGTGCAGCTTCTCGCGGTCGACGAACCGGCCGGTGGCGACGTCGCGGATTTCGGCGTCGTCCTCCCAGGAGTCCCACAGCCGGCGCAGCACCTCGACGTAGTCCGCGGCCTCGTCGAAGAGGTCGGCCAGCGGGCTGGGCCGGTCCGGCTCGGCGGCGTCCTCGAGCCGGAACTCGCCGAACTCGCGGCGGCCGAAGTGCCGGTTGTCGTCGGCGCGCCCGGCCACCTGCACCCGGACCCCGGCCCGGCCGGTGCTGACGTAGTCGAGCGTGGCGATCGCCTTGGACAGGTGGAACGGCTCGGTGTGCGTGACGACCGCGGTCGGCACGAGCCCGATGCGGGAGGTGAGCGGGGCGACGCGGGCGGCGATCAGGACCGCGTCGAGCCGGCCCTGGACGAGGTCGGTCCGCTCGCCGGGCCGGTCGAGGTGGTTCGCGGTCTGCAGGGCCAGGGAGTCTTCGATGGTGACGAAGTCCAGCTTGCCCGCCTCGGCCTCGCGGACCAGATCGGCCCAGTACCCGGCGGTGAGCAGCTCGCGTGGCCGTGCGCCGGGTTCCCGCCAGGCGGCGGGGTGCCACCCCGCCCCGTCCAGTGCGACGGCGATCCGCGGTCCCGTTCCTGCTGCCATCCCGGCGTTCCCTTCTCTTCGGTCCTCGTCCGCAGTGTGCGCCGGATTCCGTGTCCCGGGCGGGACCGGCCAACTGCTGGGACGAGCGGGGAACGCCGGGAATAAACCGCGGGTCATCCCACTTCGTTCAGCTTTCCGGTGGCGACGTCGAAGACGAAGCCCCGCACGGACTCCTTCTTCGGGATGAACGGGCTGTTCCGGATCCGGGCGATCGACTGGCGCACGTCCTCGTCGAGATCGGTGAAGGATTCCGCGGCCCAGGCGGGTTTGACCCCGACCTCCTCCTGGATGGACTTCTTGAAGGCGTCGTCGGTGAAGGTGAGCATGCCGCAGTCGGTGTGGTGGATGAGGATGATCTCCTCGGTGCCGAGCAGGCGCTGGCTGATGGCGAGCGAGCGGATTTCGTCCTCGGTGACGACGCCGCCGGCGTTGCGGATCACGTGGGCCTCGCCTTCGTCGAGACCGAGGACGCCGTAGACGTTGAGGCGGGCGTCCATGCAGGCGAGCACGGCGACGTGCTTGGACGGCGGCAGCGGCAGCGGCCCGGTGAAGTTCGCGGCGTAGTCGGCGTTGTTGGCCAGGAGCTCGTCGGTGACCGACATGGTGGTCCCTTTCGCGTAGTGGAGTGGACCGAGTGGACGTGCCCACGCCGTGTGGGCGCAACCGCGCCCACGCCCTGGGAACGGTCCGTTGCGGGGCCTGTTTCCCCCGTCGCCGCACCAGAAACGCCGGTCGATCCCTCGCCGGGGCGGTGCTGGTGTCCGGCCGCGCCGGCGTGTCCGCGTGGTGGAAGAAAATCGGGCACTCAGCCATAAATCACCACATCGGGCGGGAACTTGCCGTCCAAATCGTGAGATCGTGGACAGATCACTGGGTTCGGCAGGAGAAGTTCCTTAAGGTCCTGGTGGTCACTCGATCGGCCGAACCTTGAAGGTGCTGTGGTCAACCCTCCGCCGACACCCACCGGTGTCCCGGCCCTCGCGGCACGTTCGCTGCCGGCCGCCGTGTGGCGCGCCGTCCGCTCCGGGCGGTGGACGTCCGTCTGTGCGCTCCTGATCGTCGTCATCGTGCTGCTCGCCGCCGGGGCCGACCTGTTCGTCCTCCTCGAAGGGCAGGACCTCGTCCCGGACATCGCCACGCTCGGCCCGACCGGGTTGCCCGCCGGCGCGCTGGGCGGCGTGAGCGGGGCGCACTGGTTCGGGGTCGAGCCGCTGACCGGCGTCGACCTCTTCGCGCTCGTCGCGCACGGCGCGCGGACGTCGCTGCTCGTCGGCCTCGGCGCCACGGTGCTGGGCACCGTGCTCGGCGTCCTGCTCGGGGTCAGCGCCGGCTACCTCGGCGGCTGGTGGGACCGCCTGGTGACCTGGACCGCCGACGTCATCCTCGGCTTCCCGTACCTGATCTTCATGATCGCGCTCGGCGCGGTCCTGCCGGTCGACTTCCCCCGGCAGGTCACGCTGATCGTCGTCCTCGGGCTCTTCGGCTGGCCGCGCGTGGCCCGGATCGTCCGGGCACAGGCACTGACGCTCGCCAAGCGCGACTTCGTCGCCGCGGCGCGGGTCATGGGCGGCGGGCCGTGGCACGTGTTCACGAAGGAGCTGCTGCCCAACCTCTGGGCGCCGATCATCGTGGTGGCCAGCCTGTCCATCCCGTCGATGATCGGCAACGAAGCCGCGCTCTCGTTCCTCGGCGTCGGCGTCCTGCCCCCGACACCCAGCTGGGGCCGCACCATCAGCGCCGCCATCGACTTCTTCGAAACCGACCCGATGTACCTGGTCTTCCCCGGGCTCCTGCTGTTCCTCATCACGCTGGCGTTCAACGTCGTCGGCGACGCGATCCGCGACACCCTCGACCCCCGCTCCGGGAGTGTGGCCTGATGCGCACCGCCCGGTTCGTGGCCACCCGGTTCGCCGGGATGCTGCTGGTGCTGTTCGTCGTCGCCTTCGTGACGTTCGTGGTGTTCTACGTCCTGCCCGCCGACCCGGCCCGGATGGCGTGCGGCCGGCCGTGCTCACCCGAGGGCCTGCAGCTGGCGCGGGAGTTCATGGGCTACGACGTCCCGTGGTACCGGCAGTTCTTCGACTTCCTCGGTGGCATCTTCGGCGGCCGCACGTTCGGCACCGGCGTCGCGGCGATCCACTGCACCGCACCCTGCTTCGGCTGGGACTTCCAGAACAACGTCGACGTGCTCAGCGAGATCGGCGGCCGGATCGAGGTCAGCTTCTCGGTCGCGCTCGGCGCGGCGGTGATCTGGATCGTCCTGGGCGTCGGCCTCGGCGTGCTTTCGGCGCTGCGGCGCGGAACCGCCGTCGACCGGATCACGATGGCCACCGCGATGGCCGGGGTGTCCATGCCCGCCTACCTGGCCGGGATGATCGGCATCACGATCTTCGCGTTCGCGCTCGACGTCGTCCCGAAGTCCGGGTACGTGCCGCTGACCGAGAACCCCGCGCAGTGGGCGTGGCACCTCGTGCTGCCGTGGTTCGTGCTGGCCTTCCTGCACGCGGCGATCTACGCGCGGCTCACCCGCGGGCAGATGCTCGAGACCCTCGGCGAGGACTACATCCGCACCGCCCGGGCGAAGGGCCTCACCGAGCGGAAGGTCGTGGGCCGGCACGCGCTGCGCAACGTCCTGCTGCCGATCGTCACGGTCTTCGGCGTCGACCTCGGCGGGCTGCTGGCCGGGACGGTGATCACCGAGCGGATCTTCGGCATGGCCGGGGTCGGGCGGCTGCTGGTCGACGCGATCGCGTCGCTCAACCTGCCGGTCCTGCTCGGCGTGACGTTGTTCTCGGCCCTGCTCGTCACGGTCCTGAACTTCCTGGTCGATCTCTGCTACGGCGCGCTCGATCCGCGAGCCCGCCTCGTCTGAAGGGGACATGATGAAACGGGGACACTGGCTTTCGCTCGTCGCGGGGGTGACGGCCGCAGTCACGCTGCTGACGGCGTGCGGCGCCAACGACACACCGGCCGGGCCGGGCGGCACCGTCAAGCCGGGCGGGAACCTCCTCCTGCTCAACGACGGGCCCTCGATCACGTGGGACCCGGCGAAGAGCTCGAACCTGGTCGTCACCACGCTCGGGTTGATCCACCGCCGCTTGACGTCGTGGGACGTCGCCCCGGGCAAGGACACCACGATCGTGCCCGACCTGGCCACCGACACCGGCCGCCCGGGTGACGGCGGCAAGACGTGGACGTTCACCCTCAAGGACGGCCTCAAGTACGCCGACGGCACCGCCATCACCTCGGCGGACGTCAAGTGGGGCCTGGAGCGCTCGTTCGCGCCCGCGTTCTCCGGCGGCCTGGCCTACCACAAGGACCTGCTCTCGCCGGGCCTGGCGTACAAGGGCCCGTTCGAGGGCAAGGAACTCGACACCATCCAGACGCCGGACGCGAAGACGATCGTCTTCCACCTCGCCCGTGCGTACGGCGACTTCAACTGGGTCGCCAGCACGCCGGCGTTCTCGCCGGTGCCGAAGGGCAAGGGGGCCGAGGCGAACTACGGTGACCACCCGGTCGCGTCCGGGCCGTACCAGCTGCAGAGCTACGAGCGCGGCAAGGCGGCGAAGCTGGTGCGCAACCCGAACTGGAGCCGCGAAGAGGACACCACGCGCAAGGCGTACGCGGACACCGTCGACTTCGAGCTCGGCCAGGACACCAGCGTCATCTCCAAGCGGCTGATCGACGACACCGGCAAGGACCGCAACGCGTTCGGCATGTCGTTCGCCTCGCCCGCCCAGCTGGCGCAGATCCAGAGCAACGCGTCGGCGAAGTCGCGGCTGGTGACGTCCGAATCCGGGGCGCTGGCCTACCTTTCCCTGAACACCCAGCGCGGGAACCTGACGAACCCGAAGGTGCGCCAGGCGTTCCAGTACGCCGTCGACAAGGCCGCGTACCAGGTCGCCAGCGCCGGCAGCGCCCAGCTGGCCGGCGACGTCGCCACCACGCTCATCACCCCGGGCCTGCAGGGCCGCGAGCAGTACGACCTGTACCCGGCACCGCCGTCCGGCGACCCGGCGAAGGCCAAGCAGCTGCTGGCCGAGGCGGGCTTCCCGAACGGGCTCGACGGTCTCGTTCTGGCCACCCACAACGAAAACGGCTACCCGGAGAAGGCCGCGGCAATCCAGGCGTCGCTCGCGCGGGCGAACATCAAGGTCACCATCAAGCCGCTCGACGAGGACACCTACACGTCCGAAGTGGACACCAAGGGCCTCTCGGACTACGACCTGACGCTCACCTCGTGGCAGCCCGACATCCCGTCGGCCAACGCGAACATCCAGCCGCTGTTCCAGTCGACCGAGATCGGCAACGGCGGGGTCAACGAGTCCCGCTACCACAACCCCGACGTCGACAGGCTCATCACGGAGGCACAGGCGACGGTGGATCCGGCCGAGGCGGGCAAGAAGTGGGCGGCGCTGGACAAGAAGATCCTCGCCGACTCGCCCGTCGTGCCGCTCATCTACACCCGCAACTCGTTCCTGCACGGGTCGCAGGTCGGTGACGTGCAGATCGGGCGGTTCCCGGCCTACGTCGACTACCGCAAGTTCGGGATCGTCCAGTGACCGGAGCCGGGCTCCTGCGGCTGCACGACGTCGCGGTCTCGTTCGGGGACGTCGAAGCCGTCCGCGGGGTCGGTTACGAGGTCCGCGCGGGCGAAGTCGTCGCGGTGGTCGGGGAGTCCGGCTCCGGCAAGACGGTCACCGCGATGTCCCTGCTCGGCCTGCTCCCGCCCACGGCTCGCGTGACGGGCCGGGCGGAGCTGGCCGGGCGGGACCTCTACGCGATGACCCCGGCCGAGCTGCGGGCGGTCCGCGGCGGCGAGGTCGGCATGGTGTTCCAGGAGCCGATGAGCGCGCTGAACCCGGTGTTCACCATCGGCGACCAGCTCGTCGAAGCCGTCCGCACGCACCGGTCGCTCGCCGCCCCCGCGGCCCGGGAACGGGCGGTCGAGCTGCTCGGCCTGGTGGGGCTGCCCGCGCCGCGCGAACGGTTCCGGTCGTACCCGCACGAGCTGTCCGGCGGGCAGCTGCAGCGCGTCGTCATCGCGATGGCGGTGGCGAACGAGCCGAAGCTGCTGATCGCCGACGAGCCGACCACCGCGCTCGACGTCACCGTGCAGGCGGAGATCCTCGAGCTGCTGCGGGACCTCCGCGCCCGGCTGGGCACGGCGATCCTGCTGATCACGCACGACATGGGCGTGGTCGCCGATCTCGCCGACCGGGTGGTCGTGATGCACGACGGCCGAGTCGTCGAGCAGGGCGACGTCCGGACGATCTTCACCGCGCCGGCCGAGGACTACACGCGGCAGCTGCTCGGCTCGGTCGTCTCGCTCAGCAGCGCGGCGACGACCGGGCTCGAACGCGCGCTGGCCGCGGAGGTGTCGGTGGGGCCGGGGCACGTCGCCGCGTCCGGGCACCCCGCGGCGGCGTCGGTCCCCGACGTGCCCGCCCAGGCACCGCTGCTGCGCGTGGAGAACCTGTCGGTGACCTACCGCGGCCGGTTCCGCGCGATGGCCGTGCACGCCGCCGCGGGGGTGAACCTGCACGTCGAACCCGGCGAGGTGCTCGGCCTGGTCGGGGAGTCGGGCTCGGGCAAGAGCACGGTGGCCCGGGCGGTCACCGGGCTGATCGCCCCCACGACGGGAGCCGTGCGCATCGGGGACGCGGACATCACCCGCGTGCGCGGCCGGGCGGCGAAGGCCTTGCGACGCCGGATCGGCGTCGTGTTCCAGGACCCGCTGTCCTCGCTGAACCCGCGCACCACGGTGGGGGAGAGCGTCGCGACCCCGCTGCGGCTGCACCACGCGGCCCGCGGATCCGAAGTGGACGGACGAGTCGCGGGCCTGCTCGAAGCCGTCCAGCTGTCGCCCGCGCTGGCCGCCCGCTATCCGCACGAGCTGTCGGGCGGCCAGCGGCAGCGCGCGTGCATCGCGCGGGCCCTGGCGCTGCGCCCGGACCTGCTGGTGGCCGACGAGCCGACGAGCGCGCTCGACGTCACCATCCAGGCCCGGATCCTCGACCTGCTGCGCGAGCTGCGGCAGGAGTTCGGCTTTGCCTGCCTGTTCATCAGCCACGACCTCGCGGTGATCGAGCAACTGGCCGACCGGGTCGCGGTGATGCACCGCGGGCACGTCGTCGAGCAGGGGCCGGCCAAGGAGGTCCTGACCGCGCCGGCGCACCCGTACACCCAGCGGCTGCTGTCGGCGGCGCCGGTCGCCGACCCGGACGCCCAGCGACGGCGCCGCGAAGCCTGGCGGCAGCTGCACTGAAGCAGCCGGTGCCGTGGTTTCCGAGTGCTCAGCGCCGTGGTTCCGCGCCGGTCCGCGCTCATCAGCCGATCAGGTGACGGCTACCCGGAGGAAGCGCCGTAGCGAGCCGTTGCGTATTCTCGGCGCTGCTCATCGTCGGCACTGCGGAGAGTCCTATTCGCCACGAAATCGAGGAAACCGCATGAAGATCGCCAGGCTTTTCGCCGCCGCCTTGCTTGCGCTGGCCGGGTTGCTGGCTTTCGCCGGACCCGCGTCCGCCCATGCCGCGCTCAAGTCGAGCTCGCCGGCCGAGGGCGCGAGTCTCGCGGCCGCGCCCAAGAAGGTCGAGCTGACCTTCGAAGAGGCCGTGACGCTGCAGCCGGACCCGATTTCGGTGACCGGTCCGGACGGTGCGAAGTGGACGGTCTCGACGCCGGCGGTGACCGACGCGACGATCACGGCCGCGGTGGTCCCCGCCGGCCCCGCCGGGGCGTACACGCTGACGTACAAGGTCGTCTCGGACGACGGTGACAAGGTGACCGGCGCGGTGCACTTCACCCTCACCGCGCCCGCTTCGCCGCCCACCACGGCCGGCTCGGCCGCACCGACGTCGTCCGCGGCGGCGGCCCCCGCCACGACGGCGTCGCCGGCTCCCGCCGCGTCGAGCGACACCGGCGGGGGCGTCCCGGCGTGGGTGTGGATCCTGAGCGCGGTCGTGGTCGTCGTGGCCGCGGTGGTGGTCGGGCTGCGGCTGCGGCGGTCCCGGCCGTAGGTTGACGGGTCCTCACGTGGCCGGGCCGGAGAGCACGGCGGTGGGCCGTGGCCCTGGCGGTCCTTTTCGGACTGCCGGCGGCCGAACCGGCCCAGCCCGCCGCGGCGCCCTCGTCACCTCTACGGCGAGCCGGATTCCCCCGCGCTCATCAGGCCGCGCGACGACGGCCGGCCGGCCGGCCGGTGCGGGAAGCGGCGGCGCGGACCCCGGCCGTCGTCCTGGGCCCGGGGCTCCCAGCCGAGTGCGACGTCCTCGTGCGGCGCGGGCTCGACGCGTGCGCTCGGGCCCGGCGTCGACGTCCGGCGGTGCCGGCGGCGCACGCCGTAGAGGAGCCCGACCCCGGCCACGAGCAGGCCGTGCGACAGCACCCGGGCCAAGGTGACCTGGCTGTCGGCGAGGTCGATGGCGGAGACGAGGCCGAGGATCGCGACGAACCCGGCCAGCGCGGGCAGCAGCCCCGCCGCGGTCGCCGGGCGCAGGGCGAACCGCACCGGCTTCCGGCGACGCGTGAGACCACTGTGGACGTCTTCGACCGGGACACGCCCCCCGTGCTCACGGTGAGCTCGGGCGAGGCGATCGTGGTCGGCTCGCTCGACGCCGCGGGTCACCTGGAACACCGGGTGGCGGGCCCGGCGATGTTCCCGGCCCGGCGCGGGCACTGCCTGACCGGGCCGATCGAAGTGCGCGGCGCCGAGCCGGGCATGGTCCTGCGGGTGCACTTCGCCTCGATCACGCCCGGGGACTGGGGCTGGACCTCCGCGGGGTGAAGGACAACGCGCTCAACCGCAGGCTGGGCGTGGCCGGCGGGCCGGGCTCGTGGCTGACGTGGGACATCGGCGAGGGGACGGCCACCAGCAACCTCGGCCACACCGTCCGCGTCGCGCCCTTCCTCGGTGTCGTGGGCTTCCCGCCCGCCGAGCCGGGACCGCACTCCACCATCCCGCCCCGCGCGGCCGGCGGCGGCAACATCGACTGCCGCGACCTCGTCGCCGGGTCCACGGTGGTGCTGCCGGTGACCGTGCCCGGCGCGCTGCTGCACCTGGGCGACGGCCACGCCGCGCAAGGCCACGGCGAAGCCGGCGGGACGGCGATCGAATGCCCGATGACCACCGAAGTCACCCCGACCCTCTCGGCGAGCCCCGCGGTCCCGGGCATCCACGCGGAGACCCCGGAAGGCCGGGTCACGTTCGGGTTCGGCGCCGATCTCAACGAGGCCATGGCCGACGCGCTGGCCGCCATGACGACCTGGCTGCAGCAGCTCTACGCCGTGGACCGGCCGACCGCGCTGGCGCTCGCCAGCCCCGTCGTCGACCTGCGGATCACCCAGGTGGCCAACGAGACGTGGGGGTGCACGCGGTCCTGCCGCACGGTTCGATCCGGTGACGGCCGCGCGAGCCGGCACCCTGCCATGACGCACCCGCAGATGGTCAAAGAGGCAGACTTCCCCGACGCCGGTTGACGTTCCCCGCACCGGACACGAAGATCCGGCCGACGAAGCCCGGCGCCGAACACCGGCTGAGCCAGGAGGAAACCCTTGACCGGCAGCACGATCGTCCCGGCGCGGCCGGCGGCGCGGTGGTTCTTCCCGTTGGTGCCGCCGATGGTCCTGCTCGTGGCGGCGTGTGGTCCGGCGCGCGTGGCCGGGTCGGCGAGCCCGGCGTCGACGGGCCCGGCCGGCCCGGCGGCGAGCGTCACGGCCCCGTCTCCGGCGCCGCCCGCTTCCGGCGCGGAGACGCCCGGGGCCGCGGTCGAGCGGTGGGTCACCCAGATCCTGGAAGAGCGGTACACCGAGGCGTGCCTTTCCGGTGCTCCGCTGCTGCCCGCCGGTCAAGACGCCGAGGCGCTGTGCCAGAGCCCCCAGGCCTTGTCGAGCGCCAAGTCACTGCGCGCGGCCTGGGCGAAGCCGGGTGTCGACCTGCCCCCGCAGGGCAAGGTCGAGGTGGCCGCCGTGCCGGCGAAGGGCAGCAAGGTCACCGTGCCGGACACGGCGGTCGAGCTCGACGGCCGTACCCTGCACAGTCTCGAACTCATCGGTGCCACCGGCGACACCGGATCGTTCAGCCTCAGCCTCAAGGTGGAGAAACACGCGGGAGCTTGGTACGTCACGGGTTTCGACCTCAAGGCCTGACCGCTCCACGGATCACGACAGCAGCGGTGACACCGCTCCCGGAGCTTCCGCGCCCCAGCGGCGGATCGCGAACCGGCTGCCGTCGCGGCGGACTTCCGCTGCGCCCGGTCCGCCGAAGTGGGCGGGGATGACGAGTTCGGCGGTGTCCGCGGCGCGTTCGAGGACGCCGCGCCGGGTGGTGGCGGCCTGCTGTGGGTCTTCGCAGAAGCAGCTGCTGTGCTCCGGTGCCAGGATCTGGACCGGGCTGTGCAGCAGGTCCCCGACGAACACCGCCCGATCGCCGCCGGACGACACGCGCAAGACCGATGAGCCCGGCGTGTGGCCGGGCGCGGGTTCGAGCGTCAGGTTCCGGTCGATGCGGTGGCTGCCTTCCCACAGCACGGTCCGGCCGAGCACGGGGGCGACGCTGTCGGCGTAGACCAGCAGGCTGCCTTCGCGGCGCAGCTGCTCGTGCCCGGTGCGGGGAGCGGGGCGGCGATGGGCGTTCTGCGGGTCGAAGTACACCTGGTCGGCGCGGGGGATCAGGTAGGTGGCCCGGGGGAAGGTCGGCACCCATTCGCCGTTGCGGAGCTCGGTGTTCCAGCCGACGTGGTCGTAGTGGATGTGCGTGTTGACGACGACGTCGACGTCCTCCGGCCGGACGCCCGCGGCGGCCAGCCGGTCGAGGAAGGGTGTCGCCAGGTGGTCGAACAGGGGGACCTGCGGTCGTTGCCGGTCGTTGCCGACGCCGGTGTCGACCAGGATCACCCGGCCTTCGCTGCGGAGCACCCAGGTCTGCACGGCGCCGCGGTAGCCGCCGGTTTCCGGGTTCCAGTGGTCGGGCGCGAGCCAGGCGGCGTTGTCCGTCCAGAGCCGGGGCGGGCTGCCGGGGAGGATGGACCGCGCCGGGGCGATCTCGCCCCGCCACTCGACGACGCGCACGACTTCTACTTCACCGATGTGCATGGCTCCACGCTAGGACGCACAAATGAGTGTTTCCATGCGTGATCGTCTCACCCTGATGCTTGGGCGTCTCAGGGCTACGATGGCTGGGTGGACGTCCTCAGTGATGCGATCGCCGCGGTTCGGATCGGGAAGCCCGTGTCGAACCGCCTCCGGGCCGGTGCGGCGTGGTGCTACCGCTTCGCCCCCTACGAGGGCGCGGGCTTCCACGTGCTGCTGCGCGGCAGCGGCTGGCTGCTCCCGGACGACGGGACGCCGGTGCCGCTCGGGCCCGGCGACGCGGTCCTGGTGCCGCACGGCGGCGCGCACACCCTGTCCTCGACGCCGGACGCCACCGGCGCGGTGCCGTTCGAAGCGGCGGTGGCCGAGCCGGACGGCCGGACCGAGTTCCTGTGCGGCAAGTACCGGCTGGCCCACGCGCGGCGGCACCCGCTGCTCGCGAGCCTGCCGGAGGTCGTGCACCTGCCCGCCGAGGTCGGCCGTCACCCCGAACTGCGCGCGGCCATCGAGCTGCTCGGCGGTGAGGTGACCGGCAGGCGGCCGGGTTCGGCCACGGTCCTCACCGGCCTGCTGGACCTGCTGCTGGTCTACCTGATCCGCGCGTGGCTGGACGGCAACCCGGGCACGGGCTGGCCGCAGGCGCTGCGGGACCCCGAAATCGCCGCCGCACTGGAGGCCCTGCACGAGCACGCCGAAGCGCCGTGGCGGATCGAGGACCTGGCCGCCCGGGTGGGCCTTTCCCGGGCGACCCTCGCCCGCCGGTTCACGGCGCTGACGGGACAGCCGCCGATGGCGTACCTGACCTGGTGGCGGCTGACGACGGCGGCGCGCCTGCTCCAGGACACGGATCTGCCCCTGCCGTCGATCGCCGCGAAGGTGGGCTACACCTCGCCGTTCGCGTTCTCGCACGCGTTCAAGCGCCGGTTCGGCGTCGCGCCGGGCGGCTTCCGCGCCGGCCGGTGACGGCAGCGCGGCCCTCGGCCGGGGTCAGCGGCGGCTTTCGAGCTTCAGGTCGCCGGTGGTCACCGCGCGGATGTGGTCACTGGCGAGCAGGTCGTGCGGGTAGCCGAGGTCGATCGCACTGACCTCGGCGAGCCGGGCCAGGTGCTCGCCGGAGAAGCCGACCTCCAGGGCGCCGAGGTTCGCCACCAGCTGCTCGGGGGTGCGAGCGCCGATGACGGGTGCCGTCACGCCCGGGTTCTGCAGGGTCCAGGCCAGTGCGACCTGGGCCGGGGTGTGGCCCAGGTCCGCGGCGACTTCGCGCACGACGTCGGCGATGGCGAGGGTGCGTTCGGTGACCATGCCCAAGCCGGCGTTGAAGCTCTTGCGGGTGCTTTCCGCGGAGCCGGCGTCCGGCGCGCTCAGGTCGGCGTGGCTGTACTTGCCGGAAAGCACGCCACCGCCCAGCGGGGAATACGGGGTCACGCCCAGCCCCATGGCCCGTGCCATCGGGATCAGGTCGCGTTCCGCGCCGCGGTTGACGAGGCTGTACTCGATCTGCAGCGCGACCAGCGGCGACCAGCCGCGCAGGTCGGCGATCGTCTGCATGCGCGCGATTTCCCAGGCCGGAGCGTTGGACATCGCCACGTAGAGGACCTTGCCGTCGTGGACCAGGTCGTCCAGGCCGCGCAGGATCTCCTCGACCGGTGTCGTGGTGTCCCACACGTGCAGGAAGAGCAGGTCGAGGTAGTCGGTTTTCAGCCGGCGCAGGCTTTCCTCCACCGACGCGAACAGGTTCTTTCGGTGCGCGCCGCCGGAGTTCGGGTCGCCGGGCCGGCGCAACGTCGAGTACTTCGTCGCCAGCACCAGGCTTTCGCGGTGGTCGCGGGTGAATTCGCCGAGCATGCGCTCGGCGCTGCCGCCCGTGTAGGTGCCGGCGGTGTCGATGAAGTTGCCGCCGCGGTCGAGGTAGGTGTCGAACAGCTTGCGTGCCTCGTCCCGCTCGGCGCCCCAGCCCCACTCGGTGCCGAAGGTCGCCGTGCCGAGGGCCAGTGGTGAGACCCGCAGCCCGGAACGGCCCAGCAGCCGGTAGGTGTCGAGGGTGAGCGGCATGGTGTCCTCCGGTGTTCGTGATCGTGGTCGAGCACCAGCCTGCGGCCACCGCGAGCCGGGGGTAAGGGAAGGAAGTTCCTGGGAACACCAGTCCCACCCCGGCTGTTGGACCAGCCATGATCACCGCCACCGTGGACGTCACAGAAGAACTCGCCGCATTCCTGCGGACCCGGCGCGAACGGCTGGACCCGCGGGACTTCGGCCTGCCGGCGCGCCGGCAGGCCCGGCGGACCCCGGGACTGCGCCGCGAAGAGGTCGCCGAACTGGCCGGGATCAGCACCGACTACGTCGTGCGGCTGGAACAGGCCCGCGGGCTGCGGCCCTCGGCGGACGTGGTGGAGGCGCTGGCCGGGGCGCTGCGCCTGACCCCCGACGAGCGCGCGTACCTCTTCGGCCTGACCCGGCAGCGTCCTCGCCACGACGGCAAGCTCGCCACCACCGTGGCGCCGTCGCTGAGCCGGCTGGTCGCCGACCTGTCGCCACTGCCGGCCATGGTGATGAACCACCGCTACGACATCCTGGCCTGGAACCGCGAGATGGCGAAGCTGCTCCTGGACTTCGGCACCCTGCCGCCGGCCCAGCGCAACGCGATGTGGCTGTGCCTGATCCACCCGGAGACACGGGAGTACTACGTCGACCGCGAACGCGTGGTGCGGGAGGGGATCGCCCACCTGCGTGCCGCGTGGGCCGCGCATCCGCAGGACCAGGCGCTGACCGACCTCATCACCGAATGTCTCGCTCGTGACGAGCGATTCGCGCGGGGGTGGGCCGAGCAGGACGTCGAGGTCAACGGACGCGGGCAGAAGGTGATCCGGCACCCCGACGTCGGCGAGCTCGCCGTCCGGTTCGAAACGCTGGTGCCCCTCCAGGACCCGGACCAGCTCCTGGTGATCCACCGAGCCGCGGACGAGGAGAGCCAGTCGGCGCTGGACGAGCTCTGCGCGCGGTGATCAGCCGGCTGGTGCGACGGTGGGGGCGACGAGGTCGAACAGCTGGGACAGGTCCGGTTCGCGGTCGATGGGGACGGTGACCGCCACCGTCCACAGGTCCCGGCCGTGCGGCAGCGCGCGCAGCTGGGTGCTGCGGCCGGGGGACGGTCCGAGGTCGCGGGCGCGGTAGAACACGTCCACCGTGGCGGGCGACGACGAGTCCACTGTGGTCACCCGGGCGCCCTCGTGCACCACTCCCGGCAGGATCAGCAGGTTGTCGACGTAGTCCTCGGTGCCGGCTTTGACGTCGTAGAAGCCGGCCAGGCGTTCGACCCGGATCTCCTGGCGGGCGTCCGGGGAGACGTAGTTGACGATGCCCACGGGCGGCGGCCCCTTGCTCGCGTGGGGATCGGCGTACTCGACCCAGGTCCCGGGGACCTTGAGGGTGAAGGTCGTGCCCGGCTCGTCGCCCACTCTCATGGTGCCGGTGTGGTCGACGAGGGCGAACTTCGGCGCCGGGGCCGGCGGGGAGCTGCCGGCGGCGAGAGGGGCGGCCGGGGCGGGAGAATCCTCGCCGGTCCGGCCGAAGACGATGATCCCGCCCGCGGTCAGCGCCGCGACCACCAGCGCGGCGGCAGCCCACCCGAGCGTTCGGCCTCGACGCCGGCGGTGGGGTTGCGCGGGCGGCTCCGCGAACGGCAGCGGGCCGGGGCCGGACGCCAGCGGAGCCGGCTCGCTCGCCGGCGCGGGGCCGCCGGCCGAGGGGAACGCTGGTGCCGGCCGGGAAGCGGGGCGGCGCACCCCGGTGACGCCGGCAGCGGGAATGTCCCACAGCGACTGGCCCGGGTCGGGCAGCACGGGACGCACCAGCCGGCGCACGTCGGCCAGCGGCATCCGCGCCGCCGGGTCCTTGATCATCAGCCCGGCGATGACCGTGTGCAGCGGCCCGGCCCCGGCCAGGCTCGGCACGGCGCCGTGCACCACCTCGTGCACGGTGTCCAGCGGGTCGCCGTTCACGTCGTAGGGCGGCCGGCCCGCCACCGCGGCGAACAGCGTGGCGCCGAGCTCCCACAGATCCGCCGCCGGCGTGGTCGGCTGGCCACTGGCCAGTTCCGGAGCGATGTAGGCCGGCGTGCCGAGCATCAGCCCGGCGTGGGTCATGGTGGCCTCGGCGACGCTGCGGGCCAAGCCGAAGTCGGTGAGCTTGACCAGCCCGTCCTCGCCGAGCAGCACATTGCCCGGCTTCACGTCGCGGTGGGTGATACCGCGCCGGTGGGCGGCCTGCAACGCCGCGGCCACCGCGTCCGCGACCGCGGCGGCCCGCGCCTGGTCCAGCGGTCCCCGGTCGGCGACCAGCGTCGCCAGGCTGACCGAGGCGACCAGTTCCATCACCACGAACGGCTCGTCGTCCTGCCGGACCACGTCGTGCACGGTCACGACGTTCGGGTGCGACAGCGCCGCGATCGCGCGCGCCTCCCGCATGGCCCGTTCCCGCAGCTCCACGGCCGCGCCGGCGGGCATCCCGGGCGGCAGCAGGACTTCCTTCACCGCCACGTCCCGCCGCAACAGTTCGTCGTAGGCCGCCCACACCGTGCCCATGGAGCCGCGCCCGAGCAGCCGGCCCAGCCGGTAGCGGCCCCCGATCACCCGCGGCCGGTGCGGCGCCGACGGATTCCGCCCGGCCGCAGCGGGCGTGTCGTTCCGGTCGGGGTGAACCACCGCTGCATTCTGCTCCACCGCGAGAAACGTGCCTCACCCTGGGCGCCGGTCACGCAGCCGTGATGGCGGTTCGGGAACGCCCGGGCACAGCGCGTGACCGCTCCTCGCGGCGCGGCGCTCAGGTGTCACGCACCCGAAGCAGGCGCAGGAGCCGGGCGACCTCGTCGCGGACCTCGTCGCGCCCGGGCGCCAGGTAGCGGCGGGGATCGGTGAGGTCGGCCCGTTCGGCGAGGGTGGCGCGGACCGAACCGGTGAGCACCTGGTTCAGCCGGGTGCCGATGTTCACCTTCGCGATGCCGCGGGCCACCGCTCGCCGGATGCCGTCGTCGGGGACTCCCGAGGAACCGTGCAGGACCAGGGGAACGGGGACCGCCGCCGCCAGTGCGCCGATGAGCTCGTCGTCGAGCACGGCGTCGCGGCCGGCCATCGCGTGCGAGGATCCGACGGCGACGGCGAGCGAGTCGACGCCGGTCGCGGCGACGAACCCGGCCGCCTCGGCCGGATCCGTGCGCACGCCCGGGGCGTGCGCGCCGTCCTTGCCGCCGATCTCCCCGAGCTCGGCCTCCACCCAGCAGCCGGCGGCGTGACACCGCCCGGTCACCTCGCGGGTGACCGCGATGTTGGCTTCGTAGCCCAGGGTCGCGGCGTCGAACATGATCGACCGGATCCCGAGCGCGAGGCCTTCGCCGACCAGCCGCCGGTCCTCGATGTGGTCGAGGTGGACCAGCACCGGCACCGACGCACCGGCCGCCAGGCGCAGGCACGCGACGGCGAACGGCTCGAGCGAGCCGTGGTACCGGATCGCGTTCTGGGAGATCTGCAGGATGACCGGCAGGCCCGCCTGCTCGGCGCCGGCCACGATGGCCTCCGCGTGTTCCAGCAGGATCGCGTTGAACGCGCCGACCGCCCGAGGTTCGTCTCGCAGCGGGGCGAAGATGGCCGCGGCGTCCGCGTTCACGCCGTCTCCCGTACGGTGACCGCGCCGAGCCAGCCGGATCTGGCCTCGGCGTCGATCTCGCCCGCGACCGGTTCCCGCACGCTGGCCGCCGACGTCGCGACCACGTCCGCGAGGGCGGCCGGCCAGTCCACTCCGGACACCGAGCCGGCGGCCGCGAGGTGCCGGGCCAGTGCCGCGGCGGCGGCGTCCCCCGCACCGGTGGGGTTTCCGGCGACGGCTTCCACCGGCCGGGCGCTCCAGGCACCTCCCGGCGTCACGGCGATCACGCCGTCCTCGCCCGCGGTGGCCACGACCGCGGCGGCGCCGTCGCGGACCAGCCGGCGCCCGGCGGCCGTGACGTCCGCGGCGGACCGGGGGAGCGGGCCGAGCAGCTGGGCCAGTTCGTGGCGATTGGGCATGAGCACGGCTCCGGCCGTCGCGACCGCGCGCAGCGCCGCGCCGGAGACGTCGGCGATGACCGGGACGCCGTACCCGGCGCACACCGCGACCAGCCGGGCGGGGACCTCGGCGGCGAGCCCGGGCGGGACGCTGCCCGAGATGACGGCCGCACCGGCGCCGGCGGCCAGTTCGGTGCGCAGCACGGCCGTGATGGCGGCCTCGGCCCCGGTCGTCACCTCGGCGCCCGGTTCGTTGAGGTTCGTCGTCGTGCCGTCGTCGGCGACCACGGCGACGGTCCGGCGGACCGACTCGCACGCGGGCACCAGCCGGTGGCGCAGGCCGAGCGCGTCCAGACCGGCCCGGAACCCGTCCGGTTGCGCGAACCCGGCGAAGGCGAGCACGAGGCTGTCACCACCGAGACCCCGCACGACCGAGGCGACATTGACCCCCTTCCCGCCGGCGCGGGTGCGGACCTCCGTGACGGGAACCGTCGTGCCGGCTTCGAGCGCGGGGATCCGGTAGGTGACGTCGATGGCCGGGTTCAGCGTGACCGTCAGGATGGTCACGACGCCGGTTCCCGCGGCTCGACGGCGGGGGTGAGCTCGCCGGTCTTCTCCGAGCTGTAGACCATCAGCGACGACCCCACGAGCGCCAGGACGATCCCGCCGAGCTGGAAACCGGTCGGCAGCGTCTGGAACACGATCAGCGACAGCACGATGGTCAGGACGGGGGCCAGGGCGTTCGTGACCGGCGCGACGATCGAGGCCTTCCCCCGGCTCATGGCCATCACGAGGAAGAGCGCGCCGACCGCGTTGAGCAGCTGGGTGATCGCCGTCAGCGCGGGTGCCTGCCAGGGGAACGACAGCGGCAGGCCGCCCATCATGACGAGGGCGACGGGGATCAGCAGCAGGCCGCTGACGGTCATCCAGCCGAACGTCGTCGCGTCGTTGACCCCGACGACCGCGGCCTTGCGCATGAAGTACGCCTGCACCCCCCACGCGACGCACACGAGGATCGCCAGCAGCAGGTACGGGCCGGTGGCTTGTGCCGCGGCACCGGAGGAGACCGAGAACAGGACGATGGACACGAGGGCCAGCGCGACGCCGATCCAGCTCAGTGTGCTGAGCCGCTCGCGCAGGGCCCCGAACGCCATCAGGACCGTGATCGCCGGCGACAGCGCGACGATGGGGAAGATGATGTAGGCCGGGCCGATGGTGAGCGCCTTGAACAGCACCAGCTGCCCACCGGCCCCGGTCAGCCCGATCAGCAGGCCGTACACCGCGGCGATCGGGCGGCGGTCGATCTTCCGCCCGCGCAGCGAAAACCAGGCGGGGATGAGCATCGTGACCGACCAGATGACGTAGACCATCGGGTCCGGGTACTTGTAGAGCGACGTCGGGAGGCTCGAGAAGGCGCCCCAGACGCCCCAGAACAGGACCAGCAGGCCGGCGTAGGGGATCCAGGCGGCGCGACGGTGGACGGGCGCGTGCGGTGTCGTCATGTCAGCCTCTCGAGGTCAGGCGCCGGCCGGGAGCCCGGTCGGGGGTGAACGGGGTGACCGGACAGCCGGGCGGCGTAGACGGCCGCGCCGACGTGCGGGGGCAGCAGCGGCTCACGCAGGTCGTAGCCGTGCGGACTGCTCGCGAGCGCCTCGCGGAAGGCGTCCAGCACGTGCGGGACGCCGAACATGCCGCCGGAGTAGGAGACGGGCACGGTCTCGTCCGCGCCGAAGCCGAGAGCGCCGGCGCCGACGTCGACGTGCAGCGCGAGTTCCCGGGCGGCCTCGCGCAGGATCTCGACGGCCCGGGGGTCGCCCGCGTCCGCGGCGCGGGTGACGACCTTGCTCAGACCGGCGATCTTCCCCCGGTCGCCGTGCCACCGGTTGACGACGACGTCGATGACGTCGAGGTCGGTGGCCAGGCCGAGCTCGACGCGCATCTCGTCGGCCAGGACTCCGGCGGGCTGGCGCCCGTCGCTCATCCGGCTGAACGCGGCGAGTCCCTTGACCGCCACCCAGTATCCCGAGCCTTCGTCGCCGAAGAGCTCGCTCCAGCCACCGCCCCGCCACCGGCGGCCCCGGTTTTCGCCGTAGGCGATCGAGCCGGTCCCGGCCACGACGTTGATCCCGTCGGCACCGCCGAGGGAAGCCGCCCAGCCGCAGATCATGTCGTTGCCGCACGCGTAGCCGACCGGGCCCAGGATCCGCGCGGGCAGCGCGTCCAGCACCGGGACGTCGGCGCTGATCTCGCCGTAGCAGGGAATGCCGAAGAAGGCGTAGGACAGCCGGCCGGGCGAAACGCCCGCGGTGGCGCAGACTTCGTCGATGCCTTGGCGCAGCAACGGTTCGACGATGCCGATGCCCTGCATGAGGTAGTAGATGCTGGCCGTGCGGGCCTCGGCGAGCACGGTCCCGTGCGCGTCGATGAGGCAGAACGCGGTCTTGGTGCCACCGCCGTCCACTCCCAGGAACATGGTCAGCCCTCCGCCGGGGGTGCGAATGCGTGGATGACGACTCCTTGCACGACGCGGTTCACTTCGCCGCCTGGGAAGGGGTTGTCGGGTTCGAGTCCCCTGGCGATCGAACACGCGAGGGCGATCGCCTGCGCCGGGATGACGGCGACCACGGCTCGCAGCGCGTCCGGCCAGCCCGCCGTGCCCGGCACCGGCCAGACGTGGGCACCGCCCGGCGCTTCGTCCGCGCCGCCGACGGCGATCACCCGGTCCGGGCCGAGGGAACGCACGAGCTCGCGGGTGATGTCCTCGTCGTAGCTGCGGGTGTAGGGGTCCGCCGAGTGGAAGACGACGGCGGTGGTTCCTTCGTCCAAAATGGACTTGGGACCGTGGCGGAACCCCAGCGGCGAATCGCCGACGGCGACGACCCCGCCTGCCGTCAGCTCGAGGCACTTGAGCGCGGCCTCCAGCGCCAGTCCCTGCAAAGCGCCGGAGCCCAGGTAGACCAAGCGGGACGGCCGGGCCGCGGCCACCGCCGCGGCCCGGCTCGCCGCGGTCTCCAGCACGGCCGACGCCGCGCGTGCCGCGGCCTCGACGTCGACTTCGGGGCCCAGGCTCAGCAAGGCGGCCAGCACCATGCCGGTGAAGGACGAGGTCATGGCGAACCCGCGGTCGTTCAGTTCCGGGGGAAGGGTCAGCACGACGGCGTTCTTGGCGTCCGACCAGCGGCGGGCGAGCTCACCCGCCGCGTTGCAGGTGATGACGAGGTGGTGCGCGGCCGGCGCCAGCCGGTTGACCAGGTCGGCCGCCGCGACCGACTCGGGGCTGTTGCCGCTGCGGGCGAACGACACCAGCAGCAGGGGCCGGTCGCCGGCGACGACCGAGCGCGGGTCGGCGACGATGTCGGTCGTCGCGATCGCCTCGACCTGCCGGTCGAGGTGGCGGCTGAGGTCCGGCGCCACGACCCGGCCGACGAACGCCGAGGTGCCCGCTCCGGTCAGGACGACCCTGGCCCGCGGGTCCACCAGCGCTTCGCCGAGAAGCCGGTCGACGTCGGACCGGGCCTGCGCCACCGCCCGGGCCACCCGGCGCCAGGCGCCGGGCTGCTGCCGGATCTCGGCGGCGGTGCGGCTGCCGCCCCACTGCTTCTCTTCCTCTGTCAAGAACTTCACCTTTCGATCTCCGGACCGCCCCCGGCCGGGATGGCGTCCGGAGGGTGCACTTGCGCCGGATCGGCGAGTGCTTCTTTTGGTACGCGCCGAAGAGATCGGTGAGCAAGGGATATCGAGCAAACGAACATCGCGGATGCGCGTTTCCGGGCCACGTGCGGGCGCGCAGCCACGGTCCGGTGCGGACCGTAGTTGTCCTGTATGGACACTGTGAGCACATTCGGTGGGCGAATTCGTTCGAAACGTCAGTACCGTGTGCACCATGAGCATTCCCGCCGGCAGCGCTGCGGATCGGCGTCGTGGCCGCCTGGCCCGTCCCGAGCGCATGGCGCAGATCCTGCACGAGCTCAGCGCGTCGGGTTCGCTGCACGTCGGCGACCTGTCCCGGAGGTTCGGGGTTTCCGAGGCGACGCTGCGCCGGGACCTCACCGCCCTGGAGGAGCAGCGGCTGCTCACCCGGACCCACGGCGGTGCCCTGGCCCAGGACGTGGACCACGAACTGCCGGTCCGCTACCGGGAATCCCGGTCACGGGAGGCGAAACGGGCGATCGCGCGCGAGGCCGTCCGCAGGGTGCCGGCGGAGCCGCACGTGATCGGCCTGACCGGTGGCTCGACCACGGCGGCGCTGGCGAAGGAACTGCCCCAGCGCGCCGACCTCACGGTCGTCACCAACGCGTTGAACACGGCCATGGACCTCGTGCTGCGCCCCCGGGTGAAGCTGGTGGTGGTCGGCGGCGTCTCCCGGCCGCGGTCCTACGAGCTGGTCGGGCCGTGGGCGGAGCAGGTACTGGCGTCCATCAACATCGGCACGGCGTTCATCGGTGTCGACGGGATCGACGTGGCGGGTGGGCTCACCACGCACGACGAGAACGAGGCGCGGACCAACCGGGCGATGCTCTGCCGGGCCCAGCGGGTGGTCGTGGTGGCCGACGGCAGCAAGCTGGGCGAGCGCACCCTGGCGCGGATCGCGGACGTCGGCGAGATCCACGAGCTCATCACGGATTCCACCGCCGGCCCCGAAGCTGTCGCCGCGATCCGCGCGGCCGGTGTGCGGGTGACGGTGGTGGACGGCCGCCCGGGAAAGGCGGTCAAGCGATCGCCCGGCTGACGCGGGAAGGATGCGCGCTCGGCGAAAACGAGCATCGCGGGTGCGCGATTGTTTGACCTTCCCCAACCGGCCCTTTAGGTTGCACGGGACTCTTTCCCCGCACGCCGTTTTGCCGCGGAACCGGTGTGCCCGAGCATGTGGAGCCCGATGTGAAGAGACTCTCGCACGGCCGTAAGTCGTGGGTGGCGACGGTGGTCACGGCCGCGGCCCTGACGGCGTCCGGACTGGTGACGATGGCGGGCACGTCCTCGGCGGCGGTGACGCTGCCGCCGCTCGCCGCGCCGTGGGACTACCAGATCGGCGGCGCGTACACGCCGCCGTCCGGCGTCAAGATCGTGAGCCGGGACAACTCCGACCCGGCGGCGAGCGGGCAGTACAACATCTGTTACATCAACGCTTTCCAGGTCAACCCGGGTCTCGACGGCGAGTGGAGCAGCGACCTTCTGCTGCGGGACGCGAACGGGAACAAGGTCATCGACAAGGACTGGAAGGAGACCCTGCTCGACATCCGCACCGCGGACAAGCGCACCCGGGTCGCCGCGAAGATCGACGGGATCATCGACAGCTGTGCGAGCAAGGGGTTCCAGGCAGTCGAGCCGGACAACTACGACAGCTATTCCCGCTCGAAGAACCTGATCAGCACCACCCAGGCCCAGGACTACATCAAGCTGCTGTCGAGTCACGCCCACGCGAAGGGGCTGGCGATCGCCCAGAAGAACACCCCGGAACTGGCCGGCAACCGCAGCGCGAACGGCCTGGACTTCGCGGTGGTGGAGGAATGCGGCTACTACACCGAGTGCGGCGACTACACGGGCCCGTTCGCGAACCGGGTCGTCGACGTCGAATACTCGAACACGGGGTTGAGCAGGGCGTGCGCTTCGTGGAAGGGCACGATCAGTGTTGTTCAGCGTGACAAGGATGTGCTTCCCGCCGGGGAAGCCGGTTACGTCCGCCGCACCTGCTGATCCACGGTGCTGCTGCTCTGCCGCCGAGCGAGGTGGAGCAGCAGCACCTTGATGGCCGAAACCGGAACGATTCACCTTGTCGGCCTGGACGGCGCCCCGTTAGATGGACGTATGCGACGCCGAGTTGTCGGGCCCGTGGTCCTCTGGCTGTTCCTGGCGGCCGGAGTTACCTGGGTCATCATGCGGTACGGCGCGGGCTCCGTCACGGCTGTTTCGGGCATCGTCGTGGCGCTCCTGGCCTCGGCGCCGTTCGCGCCGGCGGTGCGGCGGTGGTGGACGCGCAACGGCGTCGCGAGCACGGCGTCGCAGGTGAACGAAGCCGCGCTCGCCTTGCGGCAGGCCGTCCGCAACCAGTGGACCGAGGAAGCCGGGCGACGCCACCACTTCAGCGACGAGGACCGGATGGGCGTCCGCTGGGAAGTCGTGTCCAGGCCGCGCGGCGACGCGGACGGCGTCCCCGACGGCGGGTCGATCGAACAGCTCCTCGACGCGTACGCGGCGGATCCGTGGCCGATGATCGCGATCGGGGACGCCGGTTCGGGCAAGACCGGCTTGTGCGTTCTGCTCACTCTCGAACTGGTCAAGAAGGAATCGGCACGGCGGATCCCGGTCATGTTCCAGCTGTCGTCGTGGGATCCGGCGGAGAACTTCGAACGGTGGCTGCTCGGCAGGCTGGTCGAGGATTATCCGTTTCTCGACGACGAGACGCATTGGGGCGCCACCGCGGCCAAGGAACTGCTGGCGGACGCCCGGCTGCTGCCGATATTGGACGGGCTCGACGAATTGTCCGAGGAGGGCCGGGCCGCGGTCCTGCGCACCGTCCGCGAAAATCCGGCCTTCGTTTCCCCGTTCGTGCTGACCAGCCGGACCGCCGAATTCACCTTGGCCGCGGGCAAACGGGGGGCCGGCGGGAAGACCGTGGTCCGGCTGCTGCCGATGGAACGGGACGCCGTCGGCGACTACCTTCGCGAGGTCTTCAGCACCGATATCGACCGGTGGGCACCGGTACTCGACGACGTCGAACGGAATCCGGACGGCTTGCTGGCGACGACGTTGACGAAGCCGCTGATGCTGTTCCTCGCGCGCACGACCTACGAACGACCGGCCGAGGAGCCCGCCGAACTACTGGACCAGGAGCGCTTCGGCACCGGCGAGCTGATCGAGAACCACCTGCTCGACAGCTTCGTCCCGACCGTCTTCGCCCGCCGGCCGACGCCGCCCCACGACAATCCGGCGCGCGCGTCCGGCCGCTGGGGACCGGGGAAGGCGCAGCGCACGCTCACGTCGCTGGCGCGCTACCTCGACTCCGTCCGGATGGAGGGCGATCGCGGCGCCACGGATCTGAGCTGGTGGCAGCTGTACCGGCAGGTACCGCGTGCGGTCTTCGTCATCACGCCGGTGGTGCTGGGCGCCGCGAGCTGCGGGCTGATGGGCTCGCTGTTGTTCGGGCTGTACGCGCAGCCGGTGTTCGGGCTCGTGTTCGGCCTGACGATCGGCGCGGCCGGCGGGCTCGCGCTGGGCGTGATCCGGCCGGAACCGCCGTTGCGGTTCGTGCCGCGCGCACCGCGCTGGAACGCGCTCGGCCGGCGATTCCTGCTGCAGGACATCGGTTTCGGTCTTCTCGGCGCGGCGGCGGGCGGGTTGATCGCGGGCCAGCTGGTCGCGCCGGCGTACGGGGTGGGCAGCGGGCTGATCTTCGGCCTGACCTTCGCGGCGGTCCGGCGGTTCACCCGGCCGGCCGAGCCGAAGGAGGCGGTCACCCCGATCGGGGTGCTGCGCGGCGACCGGGCCGCGGTGTACTACGGGTGCCTGCTCGGTGCCCTCGTCGGCCTGGTCGTCGGAAGCGTTCTCGGCGTGGCGGAGTCCGACATGGCGAGCAAGCTGATCTTCCACCTCACGCCGGTCGAGCGGGCCCTGCTGGGCGGCTTGGGCGGGTTCGGCCTCGGTGGCGCGGGGCTGGGGATGATGGTGCTGGCCACCAGCGCGTGGGGGCACTTCATCACGGCGCGGGTGTGGCTCTGGCTGACCGGGATGACGCCGTTCCGGCTGATGTCGTTCCTCGAGGACGCGCACAAGCTGGGCGTGCTCAGGCACACCGGATCGCATTACCAGTTCCGCCACGCGTTGCTGCAGGACCGGCTCGCCGTCGGCGTCACCACCGGCGCAGACGATGACCGGCGTCGCCCCACACCGAGGTGAGCCGGACACCGTCTTCGGTGAAGAAGAACAGTGCCCCCACGACCGCCCCGCCGAGCCCGGCCGACGTCGTGAGCACCGGCAGCACGTACGGCAGCGGGGCCGGGTCGCCGAGGGCGTCCAAGGCGATGAGGCGGATGGCCGACGGCGTGGCGACGAGGGCCCCGAGCAGGAACAACCCGAACCACGCCAGTTTCCGCCGCCGGCGCTTGGCCGGACTGAACACCCGCACCCGCAATCGGTTCTCACACGAGCCGCAGGCCACCACGGTTTCGACGAGGCCGGTGGCGGCCCGCGAAACCGGGATGTCGCTCAGCGAGTACTCCACGGTGGTCGTGGGCCTGACGACGTACTCGCGGTGTCGCTCGCCGTGGACGCACGCCAGCCGCACCTGCGGATACTCGCCTGTCGTGGCCACCGCTCCCTCACGAGTTCCGGTGCTGCGTGCTGCTTCGGCAGTATCGGCCGGGACGTCCGGGACCGGTCCCCGGCGCCCCCGGCTAGAAAGGGAGAGCCGGGACCGGGTTCACGGGCCGGAGAAGACGGGACGAGAAGTGGCGATACGGGAACTGGCCGGCGCGGCGCTCCAGGTGGTGGCGATGGCCGGTCCGGCAGTCGAGGGGGCTGCCGGACCGGTGCCGCGAACCCGGCGGGCCGGGTCGCACCGGAAGTACGCAGGAGTCCAGGCCGCGCCCGTGTCCCGCTCGACCGGCGGGTATGCCGTGGGCGCGCACCGCCTCGCGTTCGACCGCGTCGGGGCCAACGGCGGGCTCGTGCCGGCCGGCGCGGGCTTCGGCATCGGTGCCGGCGAACGGAGCCGGCCGTGACCACCGGACGCCTGGACCCGCACCGACGGCGCAGCTTGCGTCACGGCGTGGCCGACGTCGTGCCGGGCACGTTGAGCGCGCTCAGCGTCACCGGCGGCATCGCGGTGCCGCCGTCGCCCGGCAGCCGGGTGACCTTCGGGCGCAGCCGGCTGGAGGTGGACGTCTGCGTCGGCGAGGAAGACGTGCGGATCAGCCGGGTCCACGGGCTGCTCGTGCGCGAGCGGGACCGCTGGTGGCTGAGCAACACCGGCCGCTCGCCGATCCGGCTGTCCGACAGCGTCCTGGTGCACCGCGACAGCGAACCGCTGCCGCTGGCCGACGGCTACACCCCGCTGTTCCTGCGCGGCACTCGCGAGCACGTGCTGGAACTGCTCGTCTCCGACGGCGAGGCCGGCGTCACCCCGCGCCGCCCGATGCACCCGACGGCACCGCCGAAACGCTGGCGGCTGTCCCCGGAAGAGCACCTCGTGCTGGCGGTGCTCGGGCAGCGTTACCTCGGCTACGACTCCCAGCCGCTGCCGCTTTCCCGGCAGCAGACGGCCGCCGAACTCGCCGAACGGCGGCCACACGAGAACTGGACGGTCAAGCGCGTCGAGCACCTCGTTTCCCGGGTCCGGCAACGGCTTTCCGACGCCGGGGTGCACGGGCTGCGGCGGGAGGAGGTGGGGAGCCGGTGGGGCTGACCCTGACCGTGAACCTGCTGCGGGAACTGGTGCTTTCGACCACTCTGGTGCCGATGGACCTGGAATGGCTCGAACTCCCCGATCCGCCACTGTTCCCCTGAAGGGGGCGGCGGTCGCAGCCACCGGTTCTGCCCGAGGAGGGCAAGGCGCCGAAAGCCTTGAGCCGCGCGCCCGTCAACCGGGCGCCGGCGGGATTTCAGGCACCGGAGGCGGACACCGCCGAGCCGCCGGACGGGTCCGGCGTGGGGGTGCCGGGTGGCACGGCGGACAGGATCGCCGAGCCGAGAACCCAGAACGTCGTGCGGCTCGGGTACCGCCAGCCGAGACGGTCCATGGACGGCTGGGCGTGGTACCTGGCCTCGGGGAACCGGATCCGGACCCGGCGGGCGCCCGCCGCTGTCACGAGGGCGGCGTCGGCGAGGTCCAGGTGCACCGTCTCGACCGCGGTCCGGGTGCCCATCGGGTAGCCGAATTCCACCTTGAGCGGCGACGCCCGCTCGGTGTCCCGGCGCCGCAGCAGCTCGCTCACCTCGTCTTGCCTGGTCAAGTCGTAACCGCGGCGCTTCACGCGCAACCGGAGCACCTCGAACGTCGCCGTGCGCAGCACGCCGGATTGGACGTCCAGCCACCGCTGCTCGAACGCGCGTTGGCGGTGTTCCAGCAGTTTGAGCGCGGTCACGCGCACGATCAGGTCGAGCGTCGCCGCGGCGGCGACGGCCACGATCCACGGCCTCACCCACGCGGCCACGAGGAACTGGCTCGCCACCACTCCGGCGATCAGCGCGAGCCGCCGCCAGGCCCCGCGGTAGGCCTCGGCGAAGCGCGGCTCCCCGAGCCTGGCCAGCACCGGGAGCAGCGCCGGGCCGTCATCCGCGGCCGTCTGGAGGGGAATGCGCAGATCAGGCCGCAGCTCGCCGGCGGGGGACCGGGCGATCGAATGACCCTCGCGTTTGCTCACATCGCTCCGCCTCTCGTCGGGGCGCGGCGGTCGTCACCGGTCCAGCGTCCACCGCTCGCCGGAGTCTGACAAGGGACTGGTTCGATACGGTGATTGCCGAGCTCCTTGCGAGCGACAGCCCGTCGAAGCGTTAGCATGCGATCCATGGGTGGGGTCCTCCGCGACGCGCTCGGCGTCGCGCGCTGCACCGCGATGGCCGCCGGGATCCCCGCCGTATTCCGTTACGTGTGCCGTGATGCGAACGAAGTGACGCGTTCGTTCGACGCAGTGGTCGCACCGCTGATCGAGCAAGCGATCGGCGACGATTCGCGGCTGGCCGAGGACGCCTACAATGCTTTGCTGGCAACGAGTGTCAAGGTCGGGCTGGCGATGTGGGGCTACGCGGCCATGGCCGGCGTGCCGTTCGACGCCGCGCTCGCCGCGCTCGGCAGTTCGTTCACCCGGATCTACGACGATCTCGTCGACAACTTCGCCGGGCACCGGCTCGACGACCGCCTCGCCGGACTGTTCCGCGGCGAGGTGTTCGTTCCGCTGTCCGGTCCGGAAACGCTCCTGCTCTTGATTTATCGCGCCATCGAAACGGCGGTCGCGCGCCCCGCGGACGATCCGCTGTTCCCGATCATGCGAGAACTGCACGAGTACGAGTGGGCCTCGCGCGCGCAGCGGGATCCGCGGATCTCCGCGCTCGAAGTCCAGCGGATCACCCGCGGCAAGGGCGGCCTCGGTCTCACCGCGTTGTTCGCGTTGCTGCGTCCCGGGATGAGCGCGGAAGAACGGGTGGTCCTGCTGGAGCTCGGCGACGTCCTGCAGCTGCTCGACGACTTCCACGACGTCGCGATCGACCACCGGGACGGCGTCGTCACGGCCGCCACCCACGGCGGGACCGACGTGGCCGGCCTGGCCGCGAAGATCCGGCGGCTGCGGACCGGGTTCCGGCGCTACTACGGCCCCGGCCGGGACCGCAGGCTGGCCGCGATGCTGTTCGTGATGCTGGCCGGCGCGCTGGTGGCGAGCCGGCGGCGCGTGGACCGGCCGCGGGCGGTGGCCGCACCGCGCCGACGACGTACCGTCTTCATGCGGCTGTTCGCCCAAGCGGGCAATCTGACGCCGGGTCCTCGAGCCTGACGCTCCCTCGCTCGACGGCGGTCAGGCCTGATCACCGGACTGCTCGCGGGCCTCCTCCTGGGCCTCCTCGACTCGGTGTGACACCCGGAGCAGCCGGATCGAGGTGACCAGGCCGATGCCGCCGAGGATGTTGCCCAGCGACGACCAGGCCAGCGCGAGGGCCCAGTCGCCCCACGAGTAGTGCGCCTGACCGCCGAGCAGCCCGGCGAACATGATGATCGAGTCGAGCACCGAGTGGAACAACTGTGCCGCCACGAGCAGGAACGACATGGCGACCGCGGCGACGAGCTTGACGCCCATGGCGTTGGTCGCGTGCTGCATCCGGGTCATGAGGGTGATCACCGCGCCGGCCAGCACGGCCAGCAGCAACGAGCGCCAGGAGATGCCCAGGGTGGCGTAGTGCAGGCCGTTTTCGGCCGCGGTGGCACGCAGGTCGGGCAAGGCGACGACGATCATGCCGGCCATCACGAAACCCCCGGCCAGGTTCGCGACCAGGGTGACCAGCCACAGCCGGAGCAACCGCGGCCAGGTGCCCGTTCCGGACGCCAGTGCGGTGACGGGGACGAGGAAGTTCTCGGTGAACAGCTCGCTGCGCGCGAGCAGCAGCGCGACGAACCCGATGGTGAACGCGAGGGAGGCCGGCAACGGTTGCCCGGTTTTGTGCTCGACGACCAGGTAGGCGAGCACTCCCACGGCGACGTCGACCCCGCCGAGCAGGCCGGTGGCCGCCAGCGGCAGCAACGGACGGCCGAGCCGGTCGCGGCCTTCGTCGATGATCCGGTCGAACGCCTCCTCCAGTTCCGGTTCGTCCCGGCTCCCGGCCGAAGACCGCAGAGGCAAGCTCCCGTGCTCGTCACCCGACTCGCCTGGCATCGAATCTCCCTCCTGTCGCGGAATCCCCCGCACGCCCGAGGACCGGCACCGCGACCGAGCGCGTACCCGGACAGGGGAGAACTACTCGGCGGCGCCCGCCGTCGCCGAGGTTGCCCGAACCGGCCGGCGGGGGCCACGTCCGTTCGGGCAGCCGCTCGGTGGTCGTCCGGTGACGTCGGGCCAGGCGTCCCAGCGACGTCCCACAGGCGGGGCGTTTCCGCTGGTCCGGCGGGGTGGAACTGTCCCGGCGTCCCGAGTCGGGGGTGGACCGGCGACCGGCGGGGGTGGCCGCTGCCAGCCTCCTCGCCATGCAAAGACTCGCTCTGGCCGTCGCGGTGCTGCTGGTGTTCCCCGCCACCGCGACCGCCGCCGCCACCGCCACGGCCGAACCCGTTGCGGTGTGCGGGCACACCAGTGCCCAGCCCACCCTGAAGCAAGGCGCGACCGGCACCGCGGTCGCCGAAGCCCAGTGCGAACTGAACCTGGCGACGAAGGCGAGCCGGTACACGCCCATCGGCGCGGACGGTTCCTTCGGTGCGGCGACCGACGCCCGGGTGCGCGTGTTCCAGCGGTGCGCCGCGGTGAGCGTGGACGGGCAGATCGGCCCGGACACGTGGGCCGCGTTGAATTCGTGGTCCGCGCGGCCGAGGAAGTGCGCCACCCAGGGCACGGCGGACGCCGTGCAGGGCGCGGTGTGCGGCCTGTCCACGGCCCGCCCGACCCTGCAGAGCGGTTCCACCGGCACGGACGTCAAGGAACTCCAGTGCCGGCTGAACCTCGCCATGGAACCGGGGCACTACCCGCCGCTGACGGTGGACGGCAACTTCGGGAGCGGCACCCGCAACCGGGTGATCGAGTTCCAGCACTGCGTCAACGCCAGTGCCGACGGGGTCGCCGGGCCCACCACGTGGGCGAAGGTCGCCGACTGGTCGGGCCGCAACACCTACTGCACGCCGCCGAAGCCCGCCGGGCACCCGATCGACGGTGTCGACACGGCGAAGTACCAGCACCCCGGGGGCGCGCCGATCAACTGGGGCGCGGTGAAGGCGTCCGGTGTCGACTTCGCGACCGTCAAGGCGACCCGCGGCCTGAACACCACCGACGAGTACCTGGCCACGGACCTGCCCGCCGCCCGCACCGCCGGCCTGGCCGTGGCGCCGTACCACTTCTACACGGGCACGGCGGCCGGCACCGGCGGCGCGCAGGCGGACCGGTTCATCGCCGCGGTGCGGGCCACCGGCTACACCGGCAAACGCGCCGGCGACCTGCCGCCCGTGTTCGACCTGGAGTGGAAGGACGACGGCTCCGGCGGCTGCCCGCCGTACGTCACCGTCGCCGACACCAAGGCCTGGCTGGACAAGGTCCAGGCGGCGTTCGGCCGGACCCCGATCATCTACACCCAGAAGTCGTTCCTGGACGCGTGCCTGGGCGCCACCACGGCGTTCGCCGCCTATCCGATGCAGCTCGCCGACTACCGCCAGTCCGTCACGCAGCCGGCCCTGCCCGCCGGGTCGAAGACCTGGCTGATGTGGCAGTACACCGACGCGGCCATCCCCGACGGCATCCCCGCGCCGGCGACCGGGGACGTCTTCAACGGCACCCAGGCCGCTCTCGACCAGCTCGCCAACCGCTGAATCCCCGCTAGGAAAGGACTCAACGAGAATGACCCTCCCCATGAGCCGCCGCACGGTGCTCCGCGGCGCGGTGGTGCTCGGCGCGGCCGCCGCGGTCAGCCCGCTGCTGCTGGCCGGCACCGCACAGGCGTACCCGTGGCCCCGCACCCTCGCCCAGGGCAGCACGGGCGCCGACGTCACCGAACTCCAGATCCGGGTCGCGGGCTGGGCGGCCGACTCGCCCAGCCACAGCCGGGTCTCGATCGACGGCGAGTTCGGCGCCGGCACGGCGGCGGCGGTCCGCCGGTTCCAGGCCGCCTACGGCCTGGGCGCGGACGGCCAGGCCGGGCCGGCCACCCAGGCCGCGCTCAACGCGCTGGAGCAGAGCGACGGGTCCACCGTGCACTTCAACTTCAGCGAGTTCACCGACCGCACGAGCGGCACCTTCAGCGGCGGCAAGGTCAGCGCGGCCACCGCCAAGGAGAACGCCCGCCGCTGCATGTACAAACTGGAGGCGCTGCGCAAGAAGCTCGGGAACAAGCCGATCACGGTGAACTCCGGGTTCCGCAGCATCGCGCACAACGCGGCGATCGGCGGCGCCAGCGACAGCATGCACCTGTACGGCACGGCGGCCGACCTGAACGTGCCGGGCGTGGCCAACAAGACCGTCTACCAGAAGGCGGAAACCTGCGGGTTCTCCGGCCTGGAGACCTACAACACCGACCACCAGCACGTGGACAGCCGGGCCGATCTGGGCCGCGCGTGGTGGTGGGAGAACGGGACGGTCTGACCGGCCGGCTGGGGGTCCGGCGCCGGACCCCCCGGAATCCGGGGGTGCCGCGGGTGATCACCGCGATCGG
>NZ_JBEZYB010000031.1:0-86165 GCF_040638285.1 Amycolatopsis sp. NPDC026612 | reverse complement strand
TCCGGACCCATCCGCACCCGCGTCTTGATCCACGGCGGCTTCTTCTCGATCGGCGTCTCACTGTTGCGAACCTCGAGACGCAGCAGCTTCCGGCCTTCAGGTGCAGCACTCACGGCACCAACCGTACGCCCGTCCTGGCTACGCGGGATCGGGGGTGACGCCGGTCAGCTTCGCCGTGACGTCCCACAACCCGGCGCCCAGCGAGGTGCTGCGTGCGGCGGGGAGGGGACGCGCTTTGACCGGGTGGCCGCGCAGCCCGCCGAGGCCGCCCGGCGCGATGTAGTCGCCGCCCTCGACGCCGTCCGCGGTGGCCGCGTACAGCTGCGGCAGCGCGCCCTGGCGGACGTTCTGCGCGAACAGGAGCTCGCCGATCCGGTGGCCGCCGGCGATCGCCGAGCGGACGACCGGGTTGGTGTACGACCGCGCCATGCCGCTGCCGAGCCCGGTCGCGGTGTACCCGGGGTGGGCGGCGACGCTGAGGACGTCGTCGCCTGCCGCGCGCAGCCGCCGGTCGAGTTCGAGGGCGAACACCTGGTTGGCGAGCTTCGACTGCCCGTACGCCGTGGCCGGGTTGTAGCGGCGGTGCTCACCGTTGGGATCGTCGAGGTCGATCCGCGCGCCGGTGGCGGCGATGCTCGAGAGCGCGACGACCCGCGCGGCCCGCCCGCCGCGCAGCGCGGGCAGCAGCAGCCAGGTCAGCGCCGCGTGCCCGAGGTGGTTGGTGCCGAACTGCAGCTCGAACCCGTCGGCCGTGCGGCCGCGGGCGGTCGCCATCACGCCGGCGTTGTTGACCAGCACGTCCAGCGCGTCGCCGGTGCGTTCCCGCACGGCCACGGCGGCCGCGCGCACCGACGCGAGCTCGCTCAGGTCCAGTGGGATGAGCTCGGGTGCGGTGCCCGCGGCGGCCGCGCGGACCTGGTCGAGGGCCTTGGCGCCGCGTTCGGCGGACCGGCAGGCGAGGAGAACGCGGGCCCCCTTGCCCGCGAGCACCTCGGCGGTGCGGAGGCCGAGGCCGGAGTTCGCCCCGGTGACCAGGACGGTCCGGCCGCTTTGCCCGGCGATGTCGGCTTCGGTCCAGCGCTGTGTCATGCGCCTACTTAACCCGGTTCACGCACTGGGCGCGAGCAGCCGCCGCAGGTGTCCCAGCACGGGACGGCGGCGGACGGATTCCTCGCGGCTCGCGCGCAGCAGCGCCTCGAGCGCGTGGCCCACCTTGGCGACCTCGGCGGCCGGCTCGCGCGGGTCGGCCAGCCCGGCCGTGACGGCGAGCATCCGCAGCTCGCTCTCGTGCCTGCGGCGCAGCGACGCGTTCCGCTCGTACGCGCCGTCGAGCACCGCGCGGAGATCGGCGTGCTCTTCGACGGTGGCGCGCCACGCGCGGGTGATGGCGTCGACGTGGTCGCCGAGGCCGTCGGCGTCGTCCGGGTCGACGAACTCGGCGCGCAGCCGTCCGGTCAGCGCCTGCGTCCACTTGTACTGCAGGGCCGCCAGGACGTTCTCCTCGGTGCCGAAGTGCTCTTCGGCACCGGGAACCTCGGCCGGCGGCAGCGGCGCGCCCGGGTTCCGGGCGGCCACGCGGACGGCGGCGTCGAGGATTTCCTGACGTCGGTAGAAGTCTGTCCAGCTCATCGTGGGGGCTCCCCTTCCGTGGCCCGGGTCATACCGCGGGTCTGCGGCATACTCCCGGTACGGACCTGACGCGCCGAACATACCATGAGTATGGAGAGCCGTTCCGGGCGTAAAGTTGTGAAGGTGGCGACAATGAGGTCCAGACGACTCGACTATTCCGAGTCGACGCGGTCCGCGCTGGTCGACAGCGCGGTCGAACTGTTCACCAAACGCGGTTACGCGGGTACCTCGCTCGACGAGATCGCCAAACGCGCCCGGGTGACCAAAGGGGCGCTGTACCACCACTTCAGCGGCAAGCAGGCGCTGTTCGAAGCCGCGTTCGACCAGGTCGAAAGCCTCGTCTACGACCGGCTCGACAAGATCATGACCGGCGACGGCTCGCCGTGGGAACGGGCCCTCGGCGCGCTCAACGCGTTCATCCGCGCCTGCCTCGACCCCGCCTACCAGCGGATCGCGATCCACGAGGCGCCGGTCGTGATGGGCTGGGAACGCTGGCGCGAGGCCGAGGAGCGGTGCAGCTTCGGGCTGGTCCGCGCGGGCCTGCAGTCGCTGATCGACGCCGGCGAGGTCGAGCCGGTGCCGGTCGAGGTCACCGCGCGGCTGCTGTTCGGCGCGTTGTCGAGCGCGGCGACCGAAATCGCCAGCTCGCCGGACCCGAAGAAGGTCGGCGCCGAGATCGAGGACGTCATCGTCCGCATGCTGGTCCGCTTGCGGCGCACGGAGCCCGATGTCTCTATAGGCTGATGTCGTGGACTTGAGGATCTTCACCGAGCCCCAGCAAGGGGCCAGCTACGACGACCTGCTGCGTGTTGCGAAGGCGACCGAAGCCGCCGGGTACGACGCCTTCTTCCGCAGCGACCACTACCTGAAGATGGGCTCGGCCGACGGCCTGCCCGGGCCGACCGACGCCTGGATCACCCTCGCCGGCCTGGCCAGGGAAACCAGCCGGATCCGGCTCGGCACGCTCGTCACCGCGGCGACGTTCCGGCACCCCGGACCGCTGGCCATCTCCGTGGCGCAGGTCGACCGGATGTCGGGCGGCCGCGTCGAGTTCGGTCTCGGCTCCGGCTGGTACGACGCCGAGCACGAGGCGTACGGCCTGACGCTCCCGCCGCTGAAGGAGCGCTTCGACCGCTACGCCGAGCAGCTCGAGATCATCACCGGGCTGTGGAAGACGCCGGTGGGCTCGACGTACTCGTTCAAGGGCGAGTACTACACGCTGACGGATT
Organism: Amycolatopsis sp. NPDC026612; assembly: GCF_040638285.1. NCBI lineage: Bacteria > Bacillati > Actinomycetota > Actinomycetes > Pseudonocardiales > Pseudonocardiaceae > Amycolatopsis > Amycolatopsis sp. NPDC026612. The sequence goes on along the minus strand of NZ_JBEZYB010000031.1, from coordinate 83,307 downwards.
CGCCCGGTCTGCCGAAGCCGGCGCAGGCCCCGGCGCCGCCGGTGATCATCGGCGGCGGGGGCAAGAAGCGCACCCCGGCGCTGGCCGCACGGTTCGCCGACGAGTTCAACCTGCCGTTCGTCGACACCGAGACGGCGGCGGCGCAGTTCGCCCGCGTCGAGGCGGCGGCGGAGGAGATCGGCCGCGACCCGAAGGAGATCCTGCGGTCGGTGGCGCTGGTCGCCGGCGTGGGCCGCTCCGACGAAGAGGTCGCGCGCCGGGCTTCGGTCATCGGGCGGGACGTCGACGAGCTGCGGGCCAACGGCCTGGCCGGGACGCCCGCGGAGGTCGTCGACCGGATCGGGCAGTGGCGGGAGAAGACCGGGATCACGCGGGTGTACCTGCAGCTGCTGGACCTCTCCGACCTGGACCAGCTCGAGCTGATCGCCGCCGAGGTCGCGCCGCAGCTGGACTGAGCAGCCCCCGATCTCCACGCTAGCGCGACGGGCCGACAGTTTCGGACCCTCGAACCGTGAAGGCCACCTGGTGTCCCCAGGTGGCCTTCACGGTTTTCAGTTCTGCAGAGCGAAGGTGACGCCCGCGGCCTTCGGGGCCTCCGGACGCGGCAGCCAGCGGTCCTCGCTCACCGGGAGCTCGCCTTCGAGCGCGGCCAGGACCGCGTCGCGGGCCAGCGGGAGCACCGCCTCCACCGTGACGTCCCGCTGGAGCTCGTAGGACAGCGACGTCACGCCCGCGTCGCGGATGCCGCACGGGACGATCGTGTCGAACGCAGCCAGGTCGGGGTTGCAGTTCAGCTCGAAGCCGTGCATCGTCACGCCCCGCTGGACGCGGATGCCGATCGCCGCGATCTTACGCTCGATGCCGCGGTCGTCGGCCGGGATCCACACGCCGCTGCGGCCCTCGACGCGGCCGCTCGCCACGCCCAGCTGGTCGCACACGTGGATCAGCGCCTCCTCGAGCCGCCGCACGTAGTGCACGACGTCGATCGGGTCGGCGAGCTGGACGATCGGGTAGCCGACCAGCTGGCCGGGGCCGTGCCAGGTGATCTTGCCGCCGCGGTCGACGTCGATCACCGGGGTGCCGTCCACGGGCCGGTCGGCCGGCTCGGTGCGCTTGCCCGCGGTGTACACCGACGGGTGCTGCAGCAGGAGCATCGTGTCCGGCGCGGTGCCGTCCGCACGGGCGGTGAGCCGGCTGCGCTGGAGCTCCCAGGCTTCGGTGTAGTCGATCGTGCCGAGCTCCCGGACGTCGACGGGCTCGGTGCTGGCGCGGCAGGAAGTGCGGGAAGAACTCACCCGTGGAGGCTACGCCCGTCACCCGGCGGAAGCAGCCGCAAGGCGCACGCTGAGAGCAGCCCGACACCCGCCACCGCCAGCACTGCGCCGATCGTGTCGGTGACCCAATGCACGCCGAGCACGACGCGGCAGGCGGCCGACAGCACGGTCGCGACGGCCACCGCGGCCGCGACGCGCCGGACCAGCCGCGGCCACAGCCACGCGCACAGCAGGACCAGGACGAAGCCGGTGCTCGCCACCGACACCACGTGCCCGCTCGGGTAGCTCAGATCCGGGTAGCCGCGCGGGCGTTCCCGCAGGAAGAGCGGCTTGCCCACCAGGCTGGTCAGCCGGCAGAGCACGAGCACCGCGGCGAGCCGGAGGCACAGGCCCAGGTGCTCGCGCCGGCGCAGCGCCAGTGCGAGCAGCGCCGCACCGAGGACGAAGGGGAGCACCGGGCCGAGGACGTCGCTCCCGGCCTGCGCGACCCGGCCGAGCGGCCGGGCGTACGTGCCGCGAAGCGCGTCCGAGACCGCGACGTCGAGGGCCAGCGGATGCCGCGCAACGCCCAGTCCGAGCAGCACGAACGCCGCCGAGAGCACCACGCCCACGACGAGCCAGCGCTGCACCGGAACGCTCATGCGGCGGCGAGCGCGCTGTCCAGGGTGCGGTGCCGGAACGCGTACCCGGACCGCTCGAGCGCGGCCGGCACGGCTCGCTGCCCGAACAGCGCCATCTCCTCACCGGCCTGGCCGAGCGCGGCCTTGAGCGCGATCCCGGGCACCCGCCACGGCGCGGGCCGGTGCAGCGCGCGGCCGACCGCGCGGGTGAACTCGGCGTTGGTCACCGGTGCCGGACCCGACAGGTTGACCGGCCCGGAGACGTCGTCGTGCGTCAGGACGTGGACGATCGCGCCGATCTCGTCCTCGAGCGAGATCCACGCCATGTACTGGCGGCCGTGGCCGAGCCTGCCGCCCAGGCCCAGCGAGAACAGCGGGCGCAGCGTGCCGTAGAGCCCGCCCTCGGCCGACAGCACCAGCCCGGTCCGGAGCTTCACGACCCGCGCGTCCCCGGCACCCGCCGTCGCCGCTTCCCACGCTTCGCACAGCTCGGCGAGGAAGCCCCGCCCGCGCGGCGCGGCTTCGTCCACAATGGACTCGTGGGTGTGGCCGTAGTACCCGACGGCGGACGCGTTGACGAACACCCCGACGCCGTGTTCGGCGACGGCTTCGGCGAGCACCTCGGTCGGCTCGACCCGGCTATCGGTCAGCTGCTGCTTGCGCATCGCGCTCCACCGGCCGGGGAACAGCGCCCGGCCGCACAGGTTCACGACGGCGTCCACGCCTTCGAAGGCGCCGCTCGCGACGGTGCCCGACGGCGGGTCCCAGCGGAATTCGCCGCCTTCGCGCGCTTCACGCCGCACCAGACGGCGGACTTCGTGGCCGTCGCGCCGCAGACGTTCGCCCAGCGCCGACCCGATCAAGCCGCTCGCTCCGGCGATCAGTACTCGCATGGTTCGATCGTGGCCCATCAGGGTCCGGCCCGCACGCCCAGGTCCCGCGCGAAGGCGGGGAGGTCGGCCAGGATCGCCAGGCCGAACGTGGCGAGCGGGACGTCGGGGAAACCCGTTCCGGTGTAGAACATCGCGATGGCCGCCTCGTCCGTGGACAGGCCGAAACCCCGGCTGCGCGGCAGGGAGCCGCCCTTGAACCGCACGGTGCCGCCGAGTTTCCGGCGCGCGAGCGCGGCGGCGCGGGTGTCCGCGACGGCGAGGTGGCGGTGGAAGGCGAACAGCTCCGCGGCCGTGCCCCGGGCCGTCTCCCGCGTCCAGGCCCACTCCGCTTCGTCGGAGATCGGCTCGCCGCGGACGCGGTCCAGGACGTCCCGCCGGAACGCGGGATCGCCGGTGAAGCGGGCGGTCAGGTCCGGTTGGCCGGGGTGGTACGAGCGCAGGGTTTCGCCGCAGAACCAGCGGAGATCCGGATCGGGCCAGCCGCCGGCCGCGGCCGCGGCCCGCAGTGCCTCGTCGCCGAGCCGGGCCCGCAGGTAGTCGGGGGCCGCGTTGTCGCTCTCGGTGATCATCGCCGAGGCGATCGCGTCGAGCGGGACGAGCCGCTCCGGATCGCGGGCGACGCCGAATTCGTCGCAGGCGATGCCCAGCGAGGTGAGGGCCCGCAGGTGAGCGCCCGCGCCGCGCGGGCCGTCGCCCTCGAAGGGGTGGAACGCGTCCCAGTCACCGACCCGGACCGGTTCCGCCGGGTCGAGCCCGCCGGCGACCGCGGTCGTGTAGGCGAGCAGGTGGACGACCTTGATCGTCGAGGCCAGGACCCGGGGCACCCCGGCGTTGTGCGCCAGGTGGTACCGGCCGTCGGTCGCCACCACCGAGACGTCTTCGCGGTGTGCCGCGAACCAGGTGGGCTCCGCCATCGCCGTCCTCCCCGGATACGCCGAAGGCCACCACCGGGCTGCCCCGGTGATGGCCTTCGGCGGCGTTCAGCGGCTCAGAGGCCGAGTTCGCTCTCGAAGTTGCCCTCTTCCAGACGCTGCTTGATCGTCGTCAGGAAGCGGCCCGCGTCGGCCCCGTCCACTAGGCGGTGGTCGTAGGTCAGCGGCAGGTACGCCATCGACCGGACGGCGATCGTGTCGTTGCCGTCGGCGTCCGCGACCACGACCGGGCGCTTGACGACCGCGCCCGTGCCCAGGATGCCCGACTGCGGCTGCACGATGATCGGCGTGTCGAACAGCGCGCCGACGCTGCCGATGTTCGTGATCGAGAAGGTGCCACCGGACAGCTCGTCCGGCTTGATCTGGCCCGACCGCGCCCGTCCCGCCAGGTCGGCGATCCGGTGCGCGAGACCGGCCAGGCTCAGCTCGCCCGCGTCGTGGATCACGACCGAGAGCAGGCCGCGCTCGGTGTCCACCGCGATGCCCAGGTGCACGGCGCCGTGGTAGGTGATCTCCTTCGTGTCCTCGTTGTAGGACGCGTTGACGTTCGGGTGCTGCTTGAGCGCCTCGACCGTGGCCTTCGCGAAGAACGGCAGGAACGTCAGGTTGACGCCCTCGCGCTCCTTGAAGCCCGCCTTCGCCCGCTGCCGCAGCTTGGCGATCTTGGTGACGTCGACCTCCTGGACCTGCGTGAGCTGCGCGGCGATCTGCAGCGACTCGCGGGTCTTGGTGGCCGTGATCTGGCGGATCCGGCTGGCCTTCTGCACCGTGCCGCGCAGCGCGGCCAGTTCCGGCGATACTGCGGCCGCGGGACGCGCGGCGGGCGCCGACGGGGCAGCGGCGGCGGCCGGCGCAGCAGCGGCCGGAGTGGCAGCCTGCTGCTTCTGCTTCTGCTTCTCCTCGGCCGCGGCCAGGACGTCCTGCTTGCGGATCCGGCCGCCGACGCCGCTGCCGGTCAGCGACGCGAGGTCGATGCCGTGCTCCGACGCGAGCTTGCGGACCAGCGGGGTGACGTACGGGCCGTCCGCCGAGCCGTCCTTCGCCGCGGCGGCCGGGGCCGCCTCGGTCGCCTTGGCCGCGGGGGCGGCCTGCGGCTCGGGCTTCGGTTCCGGCTTGGGCTCGGGCTTGGGCTCGGGCTTCGACTCCTGAACCGGCTCCGGCTTGGGCTCGGGCTTCGGCTCCGGCTTGGGTTCCGGCTTCGGCTCGGACTCGGCCTTCGGCGCCGCACCGGCGTCACCGATCACGGCCAGGACGCCGCCGACCTCGACGGTCTCGTCCTCGCCCGCGCGGATCTCCAGCACCGTGCCGGCCACCGGCGACGGCACCTCGGTGTCCACCTTGTCGGTGGAGATCTCGAGCAGTGGCTCGTCGACCTCGACCGCGTCGCCGACCTGCTTCAGCCAGCGCGTGACGGTGCCCTCGGTGACGCTTTCGCCCAGCTCGGGCAGCTTCACCTCGGTGCCTTCGCCGCCGGCGGCCGGCGCGGTGTCCGGCTTGCTCGGCGCGCTGTCGGAAGCCTGCGGCTCGGGCTCGGGCTCGGAGGACTGCTCGGGCTCCGGCTCGGACTTCTGCTCGTCCTGCGCCGGGGCGGAGGACTCCGGCACGCCGCCGGTGCCGTCGTCGATCACGGCGAGCTCGCCGCCGACCTCGACGGTCTCGTCCTCCTGGGCGCTGATCTTCACGACCGTGCCCGCCACCGGGGAGGGCACCTCGGTGTCGACCTTGTCGGTCGAGATCTCGAGCAACGGCTCGTCGACCTCGACGGTGTCGCCCTCCTGCTTAAGCCACCGGGTGACGGTGCCTTCGGTGACGCTCTCCCCGAGCTCCGGCAGTGTGACGGAGTAGGCCATCGTTCGCTGACTCCTCTTTCAAGATTCTGCGTGGTCTGGATTCTGCTGGTGGGACGTCAGCTGTGCACGTGCAGCGGCTTGCCGGCCAAGGCAAGGAACGCTTCACCGAGGGCCTCGGTCTGGGTCGGGTGGGCGTGGATGAGGGGGGCGACGTCCTCGGGGAAGGCTTCCCAGCTGTAGATCAGCTGCGCTTCGCCGATCAGCTCGCCGACGCGGTCGCCCACCATGTGTACACCCACGACGGGGCCGTCCGGCGCCTTGATCAGTTTCACCCCGCCGGAGGTCTTGAGGATCTGGCTCTTGCCGTTGCCGCCGAGGTCGTAGGTGAACGTCGTGACGTCGGAGCCGTACTTGTCCTTGGCCTGCGACTCGGTCAGCCCGACCGACGCGACCTCCGGGTGCGAGTAGGTGACCCGCGGGATGCCGCTCTCGTCGATCACGCGCGGGTTCTGCCCGGCGATCTCCTCGGCGACGAAGATGCCCTGCTGGAAGCCGCGGTGGGCGAGCTGCAGGCCGGGGACGATGTCGCCGACGGCGTACACGTTCGGGAGGTTGGTGCGCAGCCGCTCGTCGGTGAGGACGAAGCCGCGCTCGATCTTGACGCCGGCCTCCTCGTAGCCGTGGCCCGCCGAGTTCGGCCCGCGGCCGACGGCGACCAGCAGCAGGTCGGCCTCGATGGTCTCGCCGGACTCCAGCGAAACGCTCACGCTGGTGTCGTCCTGCTTCGCGCCGGTGAACTTCACACCGGTCTTGAAGGCGATCTTGCGGCGGCGGAAGGCGCGCTCGAGCTGCTTGGACGCGAACTCGTCCTCGTTCGGGACCAGCCGCGGCAGGGCCTCGACGATGGTGACGTCGACGCCGAAGGAGGCCCAGACGCTGGCGAACTCGACGCCGATGACGCCGCCGCCCAGCACCACGACCTTCTTGGGGACGTAGTCGAGGGAGAGGGCCTGCTCGCTGGCGATGATGCGGCCGCCGAGCTCCAGGCCGGGCAGCGTGCGCGAGTACGAGCCGGTGGCGAGGATGACGTTCTTGCCGGTGTAGCGGGTGCCGTCCACCTCGACGGTCGTGCCGCCGACGAACGTGCCGCTGCCCTCGACGAGGTTCACCTTGTGCGCCTTGGCCAGGCCCTGCAGGCCCTTGTACAGGCGGGAGACGATCCCGTCCTTGTACTTGTTGACCCCGGCGATGTCGATGCCCTCGAAGACGGCCTTGACGCCGACCGCTTCGGCTTCACGGGTTTCGTCGGCGACCTCGGCGGCGTGCAGCAGGGCCTTGGTCGGGATGCAGCCCCGGTGGAGGCACGTCCCGCCCAGCTTGTCCTTCTCGATCAGCGTGACGGAAAGGCCCAGCTCGGCCGCGCGGAACGCCGCGGCGTAGCCGCCCGATCCGCCTCCCAGGATCACGAGGTCGGCGGAGGTGTCGGTCACTTCATTAGCTCCTCGGCAAGCAGTGGGGTGATGCTCTGTCGTCGCCCCTGCCCGGTATAACCGCGCGCGCGACACCGCCATCTTGTCACTAGGCCGGACGGGGCTGCGAGCTAGCCGGGTGTGCGACGCCGACCACACGCGGACATCGGGATAATGACGGAGGGATGTCTCGGGAGGAGAGGTGGTCGAGGTGGGGCTCTTCGACTCGCTGCGCAGGCGGGCCAAGGGTGGGCGACGGGCCGGTACGCTGCGGAAAGCCAGCTCCGAGGACACCCGCCACCTCGACGAGTGGGCGACCTCCCGGAGGGGGGTCGAGGCCTTCGTGGAGCCGAAGACCAACGTCACCGACACCACTGTGGTGTTGATCGCCCACGACGGCGAATGGACCCGCCGCCGGATCGGCAGCCTGGAGGCCGCGCAGCAGTTCGGGCACCGCCGGTCGATCCCCGTCTACGAGGTCGCCCGCGTCGGCTACCCGAAGCGGATGCGCGAGTACACCGAGCGGAAGAAGCGCGGCCAGGTCTAAAGCTCGATCCGGCCGACCACCTCGCCGTTGAAGGTCTGCCCGGTGGGGCGGAAGCCCAGCTTGAGGTAGAAGTCCTCCGGCCCTCCTTCGAGCGGGATCCACAGCACGGTCGCGGCCTTCTGACCGCGCCGCCGGGCCTCTTCGAGGACGGTCTCGACGGCGAACCGGCCGTAGCCGCGGCCCTGGACGCCGGCGCCGACGTTGAGCCGCCAGATCCCGCAGCGGAAGAAGTCGAGCTCCGCGTGCGGGTCGAACGCGCCCATGACGAAGGCGACCGGTTCCCCGTCCCGGAGGATCAGCCGCGGCCAGGCGATGTCCGGCTGGGCGTAGGCCTCGGCGAGCGAGACGGCGACGGGCGCGACGAAGGCCTTCTGGTGTGGCTGGACGGCGAGCTGGCAGGCGGCGGCGACGTTTTCGGGCGTGATCTTCTCCGCGGTGAGGGTGGTCACGCGGTCCAAGCTAGCTCGCCTGGGCGAGCAGGGTGGCGTGCTGGACCAGCGCCGCGCGGAACGACCGGTGGACCGTGGTGCCGAGGACCGGGTCGACCTCGACCACGTGCCCGGCCGAAAGCAGCAGGACCGCGGGCTCCGAGAGGACCACGACGCCGTCCTCGGCGCGCAGGTCCGCGGTGCCCAGCAAGCGGGGAAACACCACGTCGGCGGGCAGGCCGTCGCAGGTGCGCAGGAATTCGCGGTGGTCCTCCGGCAGTTCGACGCCCAGCCGCAGCTCCGCCGAGCGGATCGCCGCCTCCGACGCCGGGGGCGGGAGAGCGGCCCGGCCGCTGTCCCGTGGTTCCGGCCCGGGCCGGGGTTCCGGCCCGGGCCGGGGTTCCGCCGGGCCGGTCGCCGTGGTGCGGCCGCGCAGCCGCAGGATTTCCTCGATCAGCCCGGACCACGTGCCCAGGTCCGGCGGGTACCGCTCGTGCAGCGCCGCGACCAGGGCACCCGCGCAGGTCGGAGCCCAGTCGCGCAGCCCGAGCGGGTCCGCGCCGGCCACCAGCGCCGGGGCGACGGTGCGGGTCGCCGCCACCGTCGCGACGTCGGGGCGTGGCCCGGCGAGGGAGGCCCAAAGCTCGAGGTCACCGTCGGCCAGCGCCGTGCGGACACGGTCCGGGCGCGCGGGCGCGACGTGCTTGACCACCTCCGCGATCGGGCCCGGCGGGAGGACGCCGTCCAGGGCGGAGACCGGCCTTCGCAACGAAGCCGTGTGCGCCCGCTCTTCGGCGTCGAGGTCGAGCGGCGGCAGGCCTGCCGCCCAGTCCGGACGCGCGCCCCGGGCTTCGAACAGCATCGCCCACGCGCGCGCCCGCACGGGCCCGGCGGCGAGCGCGTCGACCGGCCGTTCCGTGCGGGCCAGCCAGTGGGTGATCAGCCGGTCGGCCTCGTCGAGGGCGCCGGTGACCGCGAGCAGGAGAGCGGCGTACCCGATTTGCTCGTCCACAGTGGACGAAGCGGCGGTCAGGACGTCCCTGACCGCCGCTTCGAGGTATTCGCCCGGTTCCACTCAGCCGTTGGCGGCGATGTCCGCCAGCACCGCGGCGATCGACCGGACCGGCACGCCGGTGCCGCCCTTGCCGGTGTAGCCCCACGGGGAGCCGGTGTTGAACGACGGGCCTGCGATGTCGATGTGGACCCAGTCGAGGCCGTCGGCGACGAACTCGCGCAGGAAGATCCCGGCGGCCAGCATGCCGCCCCAGCGGTGGCCGGTCACGTTGGCCAGGTCGGCCAGGCGCGAGTCGAGGTCGGCGCGCAGTTCCTCCGGCAGCGGCATCGCCCAGCCGTTTTCGCCGGTGGCTTGCATGATCGCGGCGACGCGGTCGCGGAAGCCTTCCGAGCCCATCACGCCGGCGGTGCGGTTGCCGAGCGCGACGAGCTGGGCGCCGGTCAGCGTCGAGGTCTCGATCAGGTAGTCCGGGTTCTCCTCGGCCGCGCGCACCATGGCGTCGACCAGGACCAGGCGGCCCTCGGCGTCGGTGTTGAGCACCTCGACGGTCTTGCCGCCGTACATGGTCAGCACGTCACCCGGGCGGTACGACGTCCCCGACGGCAGGTTCTCCGCCAGCGGGATGTGCGCGACGACCTCGAGCGGGTACTTCAGCTTCGCCGCCAGCACCACGGCCGCGAGCACGCCGGCCGCGCCGGACATGTCCGAGGTCATGTGGTCCATGTTCGCGGCGGGCTTGAGCGAGATGCCGCCCGAGTCGAACGTGATGCCCTTGCCGACCAGCGCGACCTTCTTGGCGGCCTTGGCCGGCTGGTAGGCCAGGCGCAGCAGCCGCGGCGGGCGCGACGAGCCGCCGCCGACGCCGAGGATGCCGCCGAAGCCCTTGCGCTTCAGGGCCTTCTCGTCGAGCACCTCGAACTCGAGGCCGTTGTCCTCGGCCAGCTTCTTCGCGCGGTCGGCGAAGGAGGCCGGGTAGAGGTCGTTCGGCGGGGTGTTGATCAGGTCGCGGGCGACGATCACGGCCTCGGCGATGGTGCCGGCCGCCTTCAGCGTCGCCTTGTGCTCGCGGGCGGTGCCGTCGGCCGGGCTCGCGAAGTCGGCCTTCGCGAGCGGCGCGTCGCCCTTCTCGGAGCGGTAGGCGGTGAAGACGTAGGAGCCGAGGATCGTGCCCTCGACGGCGGCCTGCAGGTCGAGCTCGGACAGCGTGACGAACGCGCGGTCGGTGCCGGCCAGCGCGCGGCCGGCGGCACCCGCGGCGCGGCGGACCTGCTCGGGGGTGACGGCGTCGCCCTCCTTGCCCAGGCCGACGGCCAAGACCACACCGGCCCCGAGCTTGCCCAGCGTCGGGATCTTGACGACCTCTTCGGCCTTCCCGCTCGCGCCGAGGGTGGCGAGCAGGCCGGCGAGGCGGCCGTCGAAGGCGGCGTCCACGGCGGCGGCACCGGGTGCCAGCACCGGACCGGCGTCGCCCTGCAGGGTGCCGATGACGACCACGTCGGCGCGCGTCTTGGCCAGTGCCTCCCCGGTGTTGTCGGACAGGGCGAGCTTGGGCACGGTCACTTCTGGCTCCTCGCGCGTTCTCGGTGGCACCGGGCACCGGCCCGGTCGGGATCGTGAGCCATGCTAATGACGACCGGACCACGGGTGCACAGAGGGAGAGGGAGGGGACCGCGTGCGGCTGGGCGGTGGGCTGCTGGTGGCGCTGGCGGCCGGGGCGGCGGGCGCGGGCTGGTGGCTGCTCGCCGGGCTGGTGCTGGCCGCGGTCGCCGCAGGCGTGACGGCCCGGGTGCCGGAACCGGGGGACGCCCTGGTGGACCGGGTCGCGGTGGCCGTCGCGCGGCTGTCCGAAGTGGCGGTCTACGCGATCGCGTTCGGCGCCTACGTCTTCCCGGCGCACCGCGAAGCGGCCGCTGCGGCGTTCGTCGTCGTGGTCGCCGGCGCGGGGTTCGCCGGGCCGAAGATCCCGACGATCGTCGTACGGATCACCGGGGGACTGCTGCTCACCGCGGGGCTCGTGCTCGTCGCGGTGTGCGTGGCCGTGCCGCCGGTGGGGACCGCGGAGGCCCTGCGGCCCCCGGACTTCGCGGGCGTTCTCGTCGCCGCCGTGCTCACCCTGCCCTTCCTGCGGCCGGGCGGACGTGAGAAGGCGGGCCCGCGCGTGCTGCTGCTCGGCGCGGTCGCCCTCCTGGCCGCCTTCGCCGCGCTCCACCAGCTCGGCGCGGTGCGGCTCGGGCTGTCGCTCACCTCGCTGCGCGACCTGCTGTCCGCGGCCGACGCCGACGCGCTGCAGCCGCTGCTCACGGTCTTCGCCGTGGTCGCGACCGTGGTGCCCGCGTTCGCCGCCGGGACCGAGGTCCGGGCGCGGGCGGGGGTGCCGGGGCTCGCCGGGCTCGTCGTCGCCGCGGCGGCCGCGGCCCTGCTGCCGGTGTTGCCCGTACTGGTCGTCGCGGGGCTGGCGGCCGTGTTCGAGCTGCTACTGGGTGTACGCGCGCGCAGGTACAGTGGGACCCGTGAGTGATCGACGCTGGCGGCCGGGGGAAACCGTGGTCGAACGGTTCCACCGGCCCGACGGCTCGATCGGCCAGGTCCACCCGCTGCGCGTCCTCGAAGACGACGGCCACGTCCTGCGCGCCTGGCTGCCGGCGGGCACGCCGATCATCGGCAGCAGGCTCGCCGACGGCCGCGAACTGCGGGAAGCGCCCCTGGACCAGCGGTTCCGCATCCCGCGGGTGCCGGTCCCCGACTTCTGGCACCGCACGTCCACGCTGCGGCGCATCGCCGAGGACGAATGGTCGTCGGTGTGGTGGTTCTTCGACGCCACCGGCAAGTTCACGAACTGGTACGTCAACCTCGAGGTCCCGCTCGGCCGGAGTGTCGGCGCGGTGGACCGTATCGACGGCGTGCTCGACGTCATCGTCGACCCGGACGGCACCTGGCGCTGGGACGACGAGGACGAGGCCGAGGTCGCGATCGACGCCGGGCGGCTGACGCGGGAGCAGCTGGACCGGCTGCGCGCCGAGGGCGAGCGGATCGGCGCGCTGGCCGAGCGCGGCACCTACCCGTTCGACGGCACGGACACCGACTTCCGCCCGGACCCGGGCTGGCCGGCGCCCGAGCTCCCGCCCGGCCTGCTGGCCTCGCTCAGCCCGCGGTCAGGAGAAGGATCAGCGCCAGCACGGCGTTGACGACCGCGAGGATCACCACCGACTTCGTCGGGATGACGCGCGGGAACGCCTTGCCGTGGACCTTCCGCCACCACACGACGCCGAAGACGCCCGCGACGAGGCCGAGGAAGCCGCCGAAGCCGCTGCTGAGCACGGCCCAGCCGACCATGCCGAGCAGGCCGACGCCGAAAGTCAGCAGCACCGCGGTGACGAACGTCTTGACGTCGGCACCGGTGCTCTTGGGCCGGGGGACCGGCTCAGTGGAGTGGTAGGTCACCAGCGCATCCTAGAGTCATCACGCCGCGGGCGCGGGGGACCCGGAACACATGGACATCCGACTAACGCGCTTCCGAGCAAGCGGTATCGTCTAACCATGACGACCACGACACAGTTCGCCCATGCCCCGCACCCGAGTCCTGCGAGCGCGGACCGTGTCGCGGAGGTACTCACCGCCCCCGGTTTCGGGGTGCACTTCACCGACCACATGGTCACCGTCAAGTGGTCGAAGGCCGAGGGCTGGCACGACGCCCAGGTCGGCCCGTACGCCCCCTTCACGCTCGACCCGGCGACGTCGGTGCTGCACTACGGCCAGGCCATCTTCGAGGGTCTCAAGGCCTACCGCCAGCCGGACGGCTCGATCGCGTCGTTCCGCCCGGACGCCAACGCCCTCCGGTTCCGGCAGTCGGCCGAGCGGCTCGCCATGCCGCAGCTGCCCGAGGACGTCTTCATCGAGTCGCTGCGGGAACTCGTCGCCGTCGACAGCCGGTGGGTGCCCACCCGGCAGGGTGATGCGCTGTACCTGCGGCCGTTCATGATCTCGACGTCCACCGGGCTCGGCGTCAACAGCCCGGCCGTCGACTACGTCTACACGGTCATCGCCTCCCCGGCGGGGTCGTACTTCGCCGGTGGCGTGAAGCCGGTCAGCGTCTGGCTGTCCACCGAGTACGTCCGCGCGGCGCCCGGCGGCACCGGCGCGGCCAAGTGCGCCGGCAACTACGCGGCGTCGTTCGTGGCGCAGGCGCAGGCCGTCGAGAAGGGCTGCGACCAGGTGGTCTGGCTCGACGCGGTCGAACGGCGCTGGGTCGAGGAGATGGGCGGGATGAACCTGTTCTTCGTCTTCGGCTCCGGTGAGGACGCCCGGCTGGTGACCCCGGAGCTGACGGGCTCGCTGCTGCCCGGCGTCACCCGCAAGTCGCTGCTGCAGCTCGCTGCGCGGCTGGGGTACAAGATCGAAGAGCGCCGCATCTCCACCGAGGAGTGGGAGAAGGCGGCGGCGTCCGGCGAGCTGACCGAGACGTTCGCCTGCGGCACCGCGGCGGTGATCACCCCGGTCGGCCACGTGAAGCACGGCGGTGGCGAGTTCACCATCGCCGACGGGCAGCCGGGCACGCTGACGATGAAGCTGCGTGAAGAGCTGACGGGGATCCAGGAGGGCACCCGCCCCGACCCGGACCACTGGATGATCAAGCTCGGCTGACGGCAGGCGAAACGGCCCCCGCACCTCGGTGCGGGGGCCGTTTTCGTCAGGAAGCGGGAGCGGTGATCAGCGGACCGGAAACCCCGGCCTGGTCGTGGGTGGCCGTCTCGGCGAGGACGCGGGCGGCCATCATCAGCAGCGGCAGGGCGGTGACGGCGCCGGTGCCTTCGCCGAGCCGGATGTCCAGCTCCAGCAGCGGACCCAGGTCCAGGTGCTCCAGCGCCAGGGCGTGGGCCGGCTCGGCCGTCCGCTGGCCCGCCACCCACCAGCGGCGCGCGCCCGGGGCGAGATCCTCGGCGACGAGCGCCGCGGCGCACGCCACCAGGCCGTCCAGGATCACCGGCGTCCGCCGGACCGCGGCCTGGGCGAGGAACCCGGCCATCGCCGCGATGTCGGCGCCTGCCGTGGTGCGCAGCAGGGCGACCGGGTCGGCGAGCACCACGCGGGCCCGGCGCAGGGCGTCGCGCACCGCCGTCGCCTTGCGCATCCAGGCGTCGTCGTCGATGCCGGAGCCACGGCCGACCACCGCGACCGGCTCGCTGCCGGTCAACGCCGCCACCAGCACCGACGCCGGCGTGCTGTTGCCGATCCCGAGGTCACCGGGGATGAGCAGGTCCGCCCCGCCGTCGACCTCGGCGTCGGCGATCGCGATCCCGGCGCGGACGGCGGCCTTCGCCTCGTCGGTGCTCAGCGCGTCTTCGACGTCGATGGAGCCCGAGCCGCGGCGGACCTTGAACTCGCCGATCGCGCGGGTCGCCGGGGCTTCGGTGTCCACGGCCAGGTCGACGACGCGCACGCTCGCGCCCGCGGCGGCGGCCAGCACGTTGATCGCGGCGCCGCCGGTGAGCATCGTGCCCAGCAGCTGCGCGGTGACCTCGGCGGGATAGGCGGAGACCCCCTTCGCGGCGATGCCGTGGTCCCCGGCGAACACGACGACGCGCGGCCGGGTGAACGGCCGCGGCGGCGACTGGCCCTGGCAGGCGGCGATCCAGACGCCCAGCTCTTCGAGCCGCCCCAGCGACCCGGCGGGTTTGACGAGCTTGTCGTGCAGCGCGATCGCCGCGGACCGCGCGTGTTCGTCGGGCGGGGTGATCTCGGGGAACTCGATGTTTTCCGGCTCCACACCAGGCCCTTCCTGTTCCAGGCAACGCTGTGGCCAACCTACCGGGCACCCGGGGCGGCGAGTCTCGCGGCACGGGGAGACGGCGGCGGCGGGGGCCGCCGGCCCACGCGTCCGGCCGCGCTTCCGGGTGCCCAGTAGTCTCGCGGCTCGTGGAGACGACGGCGGCCGCGGTGGTGCTGGCCAGTGGCGCGGGGACCCGCGTCGGCGCGAAGCTGAACAAGGTCTACCTGCCGCTCGCCGGCCGGCGGATCGTGGCCTGGTCCCTCGACGCCTTCGCCAAGGTGCCCGGCATCGGGGTGCTGGTGCTGGTGATCCGGCCCCAGGACCGGGAACTCGCCGAAGAGGTGCTCGCCGGCTTCGGCGGCGACGTCGAGGTCGTGCCCGGCGGGGACACCCGTCAGGCGTCCGAGCTGAACGCGCTGCGCCACCTCGCGCCGCGGATAACAGGCGGCCGGGTCGACGCCGTGCTGCTGCACGACGCGGCCCGGCCGCTGGTCCACCCCGAACTGGTCGGTGCGGTGTTGACCCGGGCACGCGAGGACGGGGGGGCTGTGCCGGGCCTGGCCGCGGACGACGTCGTCGAGGTGGATGCCGGGCACCTGGTCGCCCAGGTGCCCGGCGCGATCCGCGTCCAGACGCCTCAGGGCTTCCGGGCCGGACCGCTGCTCGAGGCCTACGAGAAGGCCGAACGCGAAGGCTTCGTGGGTACGGACACTTCGTCGTGCATGGAGCGGTTCTCCTCCCTGCCGATCCGCTGGGTCCCGGGGGCTCCCGAAAACCTCAAGATCACGTACCCCCACGACCTGGTCGTCGCGGAGCGGCTGCTCGCCCGCCGAGCCCGGTGACCGCTAGGCGCACGCGGGCGGGCCGTCGTCGTCGTCTCCCCCCGGGGTGAGTCCGGTCGGCCGGATGGTCACGTCCTGCCGCAGCTCCGGCGGGATCCGGCAGTCCGGCTGTGGCCGGAGTGCCTGCAGCGGCGCGCCCGGGGTGCCGGGCTCCGCCAGGGTGAGCACCGCCCGCAGCGTCCAGACCGGGGTGGCGTGGTACTGCCAGGTGACGACCCGCGGGCTGAAGACGTCCGTGCCCGGGAAGGTCGGCACCCGGTAGGCGCTGGCCCGGTGCTCGTCGCGGAGGATGATGACGTCCGCGCAGGTCGGCCACCGGTGCACGGCCGCGTAGAGCTCCGGCGCCTCGCGGCCGCCGAACAGGTGCAGCACCCAGTTGCGGCGCCGGAGTTCCTCGAGGAGTTCCTCGAGGCCCTGGCCGCTGGAGCCGGTGTGCGGTGTGGGCGGGGACACACTTTAGAGGGTAGCTTGCGTACTAGAGCGCAGTCCAGAGCGTGTACTAGTACACCTGGGTGGTTCTGAACAGCCCTTTGTGGGACACCCCTCGGCGTGCTAGAACACTTGTGCGTAGTCCCTGTGAGGAGCCGCCTTGCCCACCCTCGACCGCCCTGAGCCGCCGTACCTGCAGATCGCGGGCCGGATCCGTGACGACATCCTGTCCGGCCGGCTGCAGGAGGGCGACGCAGTGCCGTCCGCCCGCGAGATAGCGCGCACCTGGACCGTCGCGATGGCGACGGCCACCAAGGTGCTGGCCACGCTCCGCTCGCAGGGGCTCGTGCGGCCCGTGCGCGGCGTCGGCACGGTCGTCGACCGCGGCGGCCTGCACCGCACGGCCCGCGACCGCACCACCGCCGTGGCGCGGACGGGCCGGATCTACCCGCCGGGCCACTACGCAGTGATCCGGTCGGCGGGCCTCGAGCCGGTGCCCGAACGCGCCGCCGCCGCACTCGGCCTGGAGGAGGGCGCCCCGGCGATCCGCCGTCGGCGCACCACCTACGGTCCCGACTCGCGGCCGCTGTCGACGTCGACGTCGTGGTTCGACGGCGCACTGTCGGCGAAGGCCCCGGCGCTGCTGGTGGCGGAGCGGATCGTCGAGGGCACCGCGGCCCACGTGGCGGCCCGGCTCGGCACGAAGATCGCGACGACGCAGGAACGGCACGCGGCGGGCCGGGCGGGCGAGGAGGAGACGGCCGAGCTGGGGCTGCCCGCCGGGTCGCCGGTGCTGCTCGGCCGGAGCACCTTCCTGGCGGCCGACGGGACGGTCGTCGAGTACGGCGAATCCGCCGCCTTGCCCGGCCACTGGGTTTTCTACGAGTACACGACTGAGGACGGCGAATGAAGCACATCCACGCGGGCAAGGTCCGTGACCTGTACGAACTCGGCGGCGGGGACATCCTGCTCGTCGCGTCCGACCGTGTCTCGGTCTACGACGTCTCGCTGCCGACGCCGATCCCGGACAAGGGCAAGCTGCTCAACCAGCTGTCCGCGTGGTGGTTCGACCGGATGACCGACGTCGTCCCGAACCACGTCGTGTCGACCATCGACGTGCCGGAGGAGTTCGCCGGGCGCGCGATGCGCTGCAAGCCGCTGAAGATGGTCCAGGTCGAGTGCATCGCGCGTGGCTACCTCGCCGGTCTGGGCCTGCGGGAGTACCAGCGCGACGGCAGGATTTCCGGCGTCGCGCTGCCGCCGGGGCTGGTCGAGGGCGACAAGCTGCCGGAGCCGATCTTCACGCCGACGACGAAGATCTCCGACACCGGCCACGACGAGTTCATGACCTTCGACGAGGTCATGAACGAGATCGGCGAGGACACCGCGAAGCGGCTTCGCGAGCTGACGCTGGAGATCTACACGAAGGGCGCCGAACACGCCGCCGCGCAGGGCGTCATCATCGCCGACACGAAGCTGGAGTTCGGGTTCGACGCCGACGGCACGCTGACCCTGGGCGACGAGGTCCTGACGTCGGACTCGTCGCGGTTCTGGCCGGCCGACGAGTGGGAGCCGGGCCGCCCGCAGCACGCCTTCGACAAGCAGTTCGTGCGTGACTGGTCGCGTTCGACGGGCTGGGACCAGACCCCGCCCGGGCCGGAGATCCCCGCGGACATCGTCGAGCAGACGCGGCAGCGCTACACCGAGGTCTACGAGCGGATCACGGGGAAGACCTGGGTCCGTGGGTGACTACGACCCGTACCGGCTGATCGACGACGTCGAGAGCCTGCTCGCCTCCCACGGTCTCACGCCCTCGCGCCTGCCGGGACGCGGCGGCGACCGGCTGGCCGGTGCCGGCCGCCTCCTGCGCGGATTCGGCTTGGAGCCCCGGATGGCCCCCGAGGCCGCGTTCGACCTCGGGGTGCCGTTCCAGGGCCGGATCAACCAGGACTAGGGGCTCTTGGTCAGGCTCGCGTCGCGCTCGACGACGTCACCGAGCACCTCGTCGATGGCGGTCAGGAGGTCGGCGTCGAGCTTCTTGCCCGCCGCCTTGACGTTCTCGTGCACCTGCTCCGGACGCGAAGCCCCGATGATCGCCGAGGCGACGTTCGGGTTCTGCAGCACCCACGCGACGGCCAGCTGCGCGAGGCTCAGGCCGGCCTGCCGGGCGAGTGGTTCCAGCTCGGCGACGCGCTTGAGGACGTTGTCGTCGAGGAAGCGGGCGACCATGTCGGCGCCGCCCTTCTCGTCGGTGGCGCGCGAGCCCTCGGGGTAGGCCTGGCCCGGCTTGTACTTGCCGGTGAGCACGCCCTGTGCGATCGGCGACCAGACGATCTGGCTCAGGCCTTCGCGCTCGGAGGCGGGGATGACCTGGTCCTCGATGACGCGCCAGAGCATGTTGTACTGCGGCTGGTTCGACACGAGCGGGATCTTCAGCTCACGGGCGAGGGCCGCGCCGCGGGAGATCTGCTCGGCGGTCCACTCGGAGACGCCGACGTAGAGCACCTTGCCCTGCCGCACGAGGTCGGCGAAGGCGACCATGGTCTCTTCGAGCGGGGTGTGCCGGTCGAACCGGTGCGCCTGGTAGAGGTCGACGTAGTCGGTGCCGAGCCGCCGCAGGCTCGCGTGCGCCGATTCCATGACGTGCTTGCGGGACAGGCCCCGGTCGTTGGGGCCCTTGGGGCCGGTGGGCCAGTAGACCTTGGTGAAGATCTCCAGGCTTTCGCGGCGCTGCCCCTTGAGGCCGCGCCCGAGCACGGACTCGGCGGCGGTGTTGGCGTAGGCGTCGGCGGTGTCGAAGGTGGTGATGCCGGCGTCGAGGGCGGCCTGGATGCAGGCGTGCGCCCGATCCTCTTCGACCTGGGAACCGTGGGTGAGCCAGTTCCCGTACGAGATCTCACTGACGTTGAGGCCGCTGCGGCCGAGACGACGAAACTCCATGCCGCCAGCCTAGGCGGTAATCGTTTACTTTGCTAACGATCCGGGAGTGACTCCACCCTCGTCCGCCGCCCCGCGACGCTCGGGGCGGGCCGGACAGCAAGAAGCCGGGTGGAGGCTTGCTCCACCCGGCTTCTTCGATGTCGCTCAGTTGGGGATCGGGTCCCCGGGCTTCAGCCGTGGCTTCGGCATCCGCAGCCGCCGGATCTGGGACGCCCGCACGAACGCGTACCAGCCGATCGAGCGCCCGTTCGTCGTCTCCTTCGGGAACTTCTCCCGCACCAGCTTCGCGATCTTGCGGCCGTTCACGAAGCCCTCGATCGCCATCACCAGCAGCATCGCCGTGCACAGGAGCGTGATGTACGACTGCACCTGCGGCAGCGGCACCAGCAGCGCCAGGAACACCACGATGGCCAGCGGCATGAACAGGCCGAGCAGGTTGCGGCGGCTGTCGACCAGGTCGCGGACGTAGGCCTTGACCGGCCCGCGGTCGCGCGGCAGCAGGGCCTTGTCGTCGCCGCGCATCATCGCCTCGCGGCGCGCCTTGGCCGCCGCCCGGCGCTCGTCCTTGCTCTGCGGGTTCGCCTTGCGCAGCTCTTTGTTGCGCTTCATCGCCTCACGCATGGTGGTGGGCGGCGGCGCCACCGGGCCCCGCCGCTTCGCCTCCGCTTCGCGGCGCTTCGGCGTAGCTTTGCCCTTACTGGGCGTGTACGCCTTGCCGGCGACGTCGACGGCTTCGGCCGCCTCCGGCTCTTCGGCGGCGGTGTCTGTGGTGCTTCGGCGCAGGAACCTCACGTCATCAGGGTATTGCAGGCGTCACGCCGCCGGTAACCAGGTCGATCCATGTGCGACGATGGTGGGGGAACAGATCGGACGCTCCGGGTGTTGAAGACGTCAGCACGAGGAGTATCCGCAGCGAGTTCGACTTTATGAGGGAGTGCCATGACGACCGCTGAGCACGCCGGCGCGACGCAGGCCGCGACCGCCGAGGAGACCCACGGGGTCACGTTGACCGACACCGCGGCCGCCAAGGCGAAGGCTCTGCTCGAGCAGGAGGGCCGCGACGACATGCACCTGCGCATCGCCGTCCAGCCCGGTGGCTGCGCGGGCCTGCGCTACCAGCTGTTCTTCGACGAGCGCACGCTCGACGGTGACCTGTTCCGCGACTTCGACGGCCTCCGGGTCGCCGTCGACCGGATGAGCGCGCCGTACGTGTCGGAAGCCGTCATCGACTTCGTGGACACGATCGAGAAGCAGGGCTTCACGATCGACAACCCGAACGCCACCGGCTCTTGCGCCTGCGGCGACTCGTTCCACTGAGTCTCGGGCGCCACTGAGCTTCGGCAGCACGGGGCTTCGGCAGCACGTGAGAAAGGCCCCGCCCTCCGTTCGGAGGGCGGGGCCTTCTTCGTTCCTGCGGGCCTACACGTAGGCGTCGAGCTCGGCCACCTGGGCGTGGCACACCTCGTCGACCTCCCACGGCTGGGCCGTGACGCGGGGCAGCGGCAGGCTCTCGGCCTGCAGCGTTGCGGGGATGAGCGCACAGTCGGCGATCAGCTCGGACAGGGTCTCGGGTTCGGTGACGGCGTTCACGATTCGTAACGCTATTGATCCGCTCTCGACTGGAAAAGGAGTACCAGCCGGTAGTGTCGGCTGGGCGTGCGCGAACTACCCGGATGGGTCATGACCCGGAGGTAACTTCGCGCCTTTTGCCGTGAGGTCGAACACGAAGGAGCAGCCGGTGGCAGACAAGGCCAGGATCGCGGTGTCCGGCAGTATCGCGACCGACCACCTCATGCATTTCCCGGGCAGGTTCGCCGAGCAGCTGGTCGCCGAGCAGCTGCACCGCGTCTCGCTGAGCTTCCTCGCCGACGACCTCGTGGTCCGGCGCGGCGGCATCGGCGCGAACATCGCTTTCGGCCTCGGCGTGCTCGGCGTGCAGCCGGTCCTCGTGGGTGCCGTCGGCGCCGACTTCGCCGACTACCGCTCCTGGCTGGAGCGGCACGGGGTGGACACCTCGGGCGTGCACGTCTCCGAGGTCGCGCACACCGCGCGGTTCGTCTGCACCACCGACGAAGACCTCTGCCAGATCGCGACGTTCTACGCCGGTGCGATGGCCGAGTCCCGCACCATCGAGCTGCTGCCGATCGCCGAGCGCGTCGGCGTGCCGAGCCTCGTGCTGATCAGCCCGGACGACCCCGAAGGCATGATCCGCCACGCCGAGGAGTGCCGCCAGCGCGGCTACGCCTTCGCCGTCGACCCGTCGCAGCAGCTGGCCCGGATGACCGGCGAGCAGGCGCGCGCGTTCGTCGCCGGCGCGAAGTACCTCTTCAGCAACGACTACGAGTGGGAGCTGCTGCTCCAGAAGACCGGCTGGACCGAGGCCGACGTCCTCGACCAGGTCGGCCTGCGGATCACGACGCTGGGGGAGAAGGGCGTCGAGATCGTCGGCAAGGACGGCATCGCCCTGCAGATCGGCGCGGTCCCCGAGCGCACCAAGGCCGACCCGACCGGCGTCGGCGACGGCTTCCGCGCAGGCTTCCTGGCGGGTCTCGACGGCGGCCTGAACGTCGAGCGCGCCGCCCAGCTCGGCTCGCTGATCGCGGTGCTGGTGCTGGAGACGGTCGGCACCCAGGAGTGGACGTTCGACCGCGCCGAAGCGCTGGCCCGCATCGGCGACGCCTTCGGCCCGGACGCGGCGGAGGAGATCTCGGCGGTCCTGCCCCCGGCCTGACCGCTGGTGTGCCGAAGGCCCCGCACCGATACGATCCGGTGCGGGGCCTTCGCCGTGCAGAGCCTCAGAGCTTGACCGGGTACACCGGCTCCGGGATCTCGGGCTTGATCCGGTGCTCGACGAAGATGCCGTGCCACAGCATGAACACGATCAGCGCCCACAGCTGGCGGCTGCGGTCGAGCTGACCGGCCTTGTGCTCCTCCAGCAGGGCCAGGATCGCCTTCTTGTCCAGCAGCTCCTCGGTCTTCGAGTCGCTGATGATGCCCTTCGCCCAGTCGTACATCTCGTTGCGCAGCCACAGCCGGATCGGCACCGGGAAGCCGAGCTTGCGCCGGTTCAGCACGTGCGCCGGGATGATCTTCGCGAGCGCCTGGCGGAGCGCGTACTTCGTCGTCCCGTGCGCGAGCTTCTGGTCGAGCGGGATCGACGCGGCGACCTTGAACACTTCGGCGTCGAGGAACGGCACCCGCAGCTCCAGCGAGTTCGCCATCGTCACCTTGTCCGCCTTGACCAGGATGTCGCCGCGCAGCCACGTGTAGAGGTCGACGTGCTGCATGCGGGCCACCGGGTCCCAGCCGCGTGAGACGTCGTACCAGGGCGCCGTGACGTCCTTGAAGCCCACGCCCTCCTGGTAGGTGCGCAGGACGTTGCGCAGCTGGTCGTCGCGGAAGTTGCGGGCGTTGCCGTAGTAGCGGTCCTCCAGCGGCAGCGCGCCGCGGCGCAGCAGGTCCTTGCCGCGGGTGCCTTCGGGGATCTTCGTGGAGACCTTGCCGATCAGCTTCCGCATGCCGCCGGGGATCTTTTCGAACGGCGCCAGCGAAATCGGCTCGTTGTAGATCGTGTAGCCGCCGAACAGCTCGTCCGCGCCTTCGCCGGACAGCACCGCCTTGACGTGCTTGCGGGCCTCGCGGGCGATGAACCACAGCGGGACCAGCGCCGGGTCGGCCACCGGGTCGTCGAGGTACCAGACGATGAGCGGCAGCGCTTCCATCATCTCGTCCGCCGACACCGTGCGGACCACGTGCTTCACGCCGATCGCCGCGGCCGACTCGGCGGCGACGTCGACCTCGGAATAGCCCTCGCGCTCGAACCCGGTGGTGAACGCGATCAGGTTCGGGTTGTGCTCCTTGGCCAGCGTGGCGGTGGCCGTGGAGTCGATGCCGCCGGACAGGAACGCACCCACGGTGACGTCCGGGTCGGAGATCATGTGCTTGCCGACCGAGTCGCGCATCACGTCGGCGATGCGCTGGTGCAGCTCTTCGGCCTCGGCCTGCGTGTTCACCGGTTTCGCGGTGAACTGCGGGTGGAAGTAGCGCGTGAACTTCACCTCACCGCCGGGCACCACCTCGAACGACGTGCCGGACTCCACGCGCCGGATCGCCGTGTGCAGCGACTCGGGCTCGGGCACGTACTGCAGCACCAGGTAGTGCTGCAGGGCCGTCCGGTCCAGCTCCTGCGCGACCCCGAGGACGTCCGACAGCTCCAGCAGGCTCTTCTTCTCGCTGGAGAACGCCACGCCGCCGGGGCCTGCCGAGTAGAACAGCGGCTTGATCCCGAACGGGTCGCGCGCGCCGAAGACCCGCTTCTCCTGCGAGTCCCAGATCATGAAGGCGAACATCCCGCGCAGGCGCTTCACCCAGTCCGCGCCGAGGTAGTGGAAGCCGGCGACGATGGCCTCGCCGTCACCCTCGGTCTCGAACTTCGCACCGTGCTTCTCGGCGAGCTCCGCCCGCAGCTCCAGGTAGTTGTAGATCTCGCCGTTGAAGTTCATCGTGTACCGGCCCGGCGCCTCCGGCGGACCCCACACCAGCGGCTGGTGCGCGTGCTCGACGTCGATGAAGGCGAGCCGGTTGAAGCCGTAGACGACCTCGGCGTCGGCCCAGGTGTCCTGCTCGTCCGGGCCGCGGTGGCGCTGGCAGCGCATGGCCGCGCCGACGGCGTCACGCGCGTTCGCCGCGCCGGTCTCGGTCGCGCAGATCAGTCCAAGCAGGCCGCACACGGGTACTCACACACCTTCAGGGTCTTCGTCGGGCCGGGAAGGTGCCCAGTATGCCGGGGGCGCCGTGGTGAGTACCACGCGCGTCGATGGTTACCCCTTGGTCAGCGGAGCCCGCGAACTCGGCTAGGCTCCGCCCTGTCACGAAGATCGGTCGTAGGAGGCTCTGGGTGAAAGGGCGAGGCGCAGTGGGACAACCCGAGCGCACCCTGGGGAAGCGGACCGTGCGCGTTGCCGCGCTGGCCGTGCTGGTCGCGCTGACCGCGACGGGCTGCTCCGGCGACGAGATCCTGCGGTTCGGCTGGCCGGTCGGCGTCACGCAGCAGGCCGTGCAGATGCGCACCCTGTGGACCTGGTCCGTGGTGGCCGCGCTGGTCGTGGGCGTCATCGTGTGGGGCCTGATCTTCTGGACCGCGACGTTCCACCGCAAGAAGAAGACCGCCGACGGCGAGCCGGAGGAGCTGCCCCGGCAGTTCCAGTACAACATCCCGCTGGAGCTGTTCACGGTCGTCGTCCCGACGATCATGGTCGTGGTGCTGTTCTTCTTCACCGCGACGACGGAGTCGAAGGTCCTCGACAAGATCCCCAACCCGGACGTCAAGGTCCAGGTCGTGGCGTTCCAGTGGAACTGGGAGTTCAAGTACGAGGACGCCAACGCGGCGAAGCCCGACGGCAGCGGCCAGGTCAGCACGGTCGGCTCGTCCGGCGAGATCCCGCTGCTGGTGCTCCCGGTCGGCAAGACGATCCAGTACGACCTGGTCTCCACCGACGTCATCCACTCCTTCTGGGTGCCGGAGTTCCACTTCAAACGGGACGTCTTCCCGAACCCGGAGAAGAACAACCAGGACAGTTCCTTCCAGAACAAGATCGACCGCGAAGGCTCCTTCGTCGGCCGGTGCGCGGAACTGTGCGGCACCTACCACTCGGTGATGAACTTCGAGGTCCGCGCGCTGTCGGCGGACAAGTTCGACCAGTACATCTCGCTGCGCAAGCAGGTGAACCCGGCGACGGGCCAGACGTTCACCGCGGCCGAAGCGCTGGCGAAGATGAACTGCGGCGAGCTGTGCACCCCGCACGCGGTGACCACCCAGCCGTTCAACACCGACCGCACGGCGCGGACCGCGTCCAACTGACGACGCGGTGACAACCGGGGCTTCGCCCCGTGCCGGACCCCCGGAAGCGCGACAACAGGAGTAGGTAAGACCCATGAAGGCCGAAGCGCGAATTTTCTTCATCGTGGCGGGTTTCGCTGTGTTCATGGCCGCCGTGTACTGGTTGTGGACGGCGCTGGCCGCAACCCACGGTGCCGAGCCCGTGGGCATCGTCGCTCTGTTCCTCACCGGTGGCCTGGCGTTCCTCGCCGGGAGCTACATGCAGTTCGTCGCCCGGCGCATCGAACTGCGTCCGGAGGACCGCGAGGACGCGGAAATCAGCGACGGTGCGGGCGAGCTGGGCTTCTTCAGCCCGGGCAGCTACTGGCCGATCGGCATGGCGGCCACCGCCGCGCTGGCCGCCGTGGCGCTGGCGTTCTTCCACATCTGGCTGCTCGTCATCGCGCTGGTCGCGCTGCTCATCACGATCGGCGGCCTGGTGTTCGAGTACCACACGGGCCCCTCGCACGACTGACCTGCGGATCTTCGGAACCGGCCACCCCGCACTCGCGTGGTGGCCGGTTTTCGTTTCAGCCCCGGAAGGCCGTCCGGTAGGACGACGGGCTCGTCCCCCGCAGCCGGCTGAACTGGTGCCGCAGCGCGGCGCCGACGCGTACCCGCACGCCGTCGCGATGTCCTCGACCGACAGGCCGCCCTCTTCCAGCAGGGCCTGGGCCCGGTCCAGCCGCCGTTCGGTCAGCCGGCGGTGCGGGGTGGTGCCGGTGGCCGCCCCGCGCCCGGCCGCGTCGCGCAGCACCTCCAGCACCGGCTCGGGCGGCGGCGCGGTCCGGGGCGCGCACGTCGGCACGCGTCCTTCGTCGCGAAGCAGCTGAAGCACATCCACCCGCACCTGCTCGCGGCCGTGCAGACCACGGTGGGCGCGCTCGTTCTGGCGCCGCTGCTGCTGGTGACCCCGCTGCCGTCGACGACGTCGGGGCTGCTCTGGCTGGTGCTGCTGGGGACGGTCCACACGGCACTGATGTACGTGCTGATGTACGCGAGCATCGGCAAGCTGCCGACCACGACGGTGGCGCTGCTGTCGTACGTCTACCCGGTGGTGGCGGTCCTGGTGGACATCGCGTTCTACGGCCACCGCCCCAGCTGGCCGGAGGCCCTCGGCATGCTGGCGGTCCTGGCGGCCGCACTGGCCCCGGCGCCGCCACCCCACCGGCAACCAGCCCGCCAGTCGTGCTCAGCAACGTAACCCACGTGATTGGGGCCGTAACCCACGTGATTGGGGCCGTAACTCGCGAGATACGGGCCCAATCACGCGAGTTCCGGGCCCAATTACGTGAGATACGGGCCCAATTACGTGAGATACGGGCCCAATCACGTGAGATACGGGCCCGATCACGTGAGTTGCGGGGTGGGACACGTGAGTTTGGTCAGCTGAAGGCGATCCAGCGGTCCAGCAGGGTGGCTGCGGCTCCCGAATCGATCGCCTCGGCCGCCCGCACCAGACCCGCTCGGAGGTCGTCCTCCAGGGATTCCGAGAAGCCCGTGAAGGTTGCCAGCGCCGCTGCCGCGTTGATGAGCACGGCGTCGCGGACCGGGCCCGGCTTGCCGCGCACCAGTTCGCGGACCACCTCCGCGTTGGCCGCCGCGTCGCCGCCGCGCAGGTCCTCCGCCGTCGCGCGGGGGACGCCCAGCTCCGCCGGGTCGAGGGTGCGCTCGGTGACCGTGCCCTCGGACACCACCCACACCGTCGACGTCGTGGTCGTGGTGATCTCGTCGAGGCCGTCGTCGCCGCGGACCACCAGGGCGCGTGTGCCGCGGCGGGCGAACGTCTCCGCCAGCACCCGGGTCTTGTCGTGGTACGCGCAGCCGATCAGCGCGGCGCCCGGCTGGGCCGGGTTGGTCAGCGGGCCGAGCAGGTTGAACGTCGTCGGGATGCCGAGCTCGCTGCGCACCGGGCCCGCGTGCCGCAGCGCCGGGTGGAACGCCGACGCCAGGAAGAATCCGACGCCGACCTCGGCGAGGCTGCGCTGGACGTCCTCCGGCGGCAGGCTGATCCGCACCCCGAGGGTCTCCAGCACGTCCGCCGCGCCGGACTTCGAGGACGCGCTGCGGTTGCCGTGCTTGGCCACCGGCGCGCCGGCCGCCGCCGTGACGATCGTCGCCATCGTCGAGATGTTCACCGAGTTGGAGCCGTCGCCGCCGGTGCCGACGATGTCGACCGCCGGGCGGTCGAGCTCGACCCGCCGGGCGTGCGCCAGCATGGTGGCCGCCATGCCGTCGATCTCCTCGGGCGTCTCGCCCTTGGCGCGCAGGGCCACCGCGAACCCGGCGATCCGGGCCGGGCTCGCGGCGCCGCTCATGATCTGGTCCATCGCCCACGCCGTGTCGTCCGCGGCGAGGTCGACGCCCGCGATCAGCTGCTTGAGCAGGGCCGGCCAGCCGCGGGGGACCGGGGTGGTCACCGGGCTCAGCCGTTCACGACGGGGACCCGTCGCGCCCGCAGTACGTCGGCGACGGTCTCCGCGGCGGTCAGCGGGTCCAGCGGGTGCACCAGCACGGCGTCCGCCTGCGACCAGGTGGCCAGCCACCGGTCGTCCCGGCGCCGCACCGCGACGACGATCGGGGGGCACTCGGCGATCTCGTTCTTGAGCTGGCGGCAGAGGCCGATGCCGCCGGTCGGCTGCGCCTCGCCGTCGAGGATCGCCAGGTCGACGTTCCCCGCGTCCACCTCGGACAGAACGTCGGCGATGCCGTCCGCTTCGACGTAGTCCACGCGCGCCAGGTCGGCGGCGGGCCGCCGGCCGACCGCGTTCACGATCGCCTCGCGCACCTCCGCCTTGTGGCTGAACACCAGGACCCGCATCGACCGCTCGCCCATTGAGCACGCCTCCGTCTTGTCATCGCCCGACTCGCACGCCGATCGTATCGGCCGAGACCGACATCACGCGGGCGCCTCCGGCTGGAGCGCGTCCCAGCCGAGCGCGTCGCCGCCGAGCCGCTGCGCCAGACCCGCCATCCGGGACCGTTCCTGGGCGCAGTGCAGGGCGTCGAGCACCTGCACCCGGACCGCGAGCACGCGCGCCGGCTCCGCCGGAGGGGACTGTTCCCGCAGCTCGTAGCCGTCCTGCGCGAGGATCGACGCGGCCTCGGCGACCCGGTCCGGCGGGAGCAGCAGGTGGTGCCGCAGCACGGCCGGTGCCGCGCTGACCCATGCGGGTGAACCGGCGAGGACGGCGGAGTCCGCGACGACCGGGTCGAAGGCCTCCGCGACGATCTTCAGACCGGGCGCGTCGGCGCTCAGACCGGGCGTTTCCCGCTTCTTGACCAGGTCAAGAAGCCGGTCGAGTAAACCCATGAGTAGCTCTCACCTTCCCGGGCATCCGGTGTGATCGGTTACGCAGACGACCCGCCGTGGACCCACCCGGCGGAGCGGTGGTGCGAGAGGACATAATGCGACGCGTGACAACGGCAGCTCCCACCATCAGTCAGCGGGTCCACTCGCTGAACCGGCCGAACATGGTCAGTGTCGGCACCATCGTGTGGCTTTCCAGCGAGCTGATGTTCTTCGCCGGACTGTTCGCGATGTTCTTCACCGTCAAGGCGCAGAACGCGACCGGCCAGTGGCCGCCGCCGCTGCACGACGAGAAGTTCGAGCTCAACGTCGGGTACGCGATCCCGTTCACGATCATTCTCGTGCTGTCCTCGCTGACCTGCCAGTTCGGCGTGTTCGCCGCCGAGCGCGGCGACGTCTACGGGCTGCGCCGCTGGTACATCATCACGTTGATCATGGGCGCGATCTTCGTCGGCGGCCAGGCCAACGAGTACCACAACCTGGTCGAAGAGGGCATGACGATCCCGTCCGGCCCGTTCGGCACGGTGTTCTACCTCGCGACCGGTTTCCACGGCCTGCACGTCATCGGCGGGCTCATCGCCTTCGTGTACCTGCTCATCCGCACGAAACTGAGCAAGTTCACGCCCGCCCAGGCCACGTCGGCGATCGTCGTGTCCTACTACTGGCACTTCGTCGACATCGTGTGGGTCGGCCTGTTCGGTGTGATCTACCTCCTGCCGTGAGGGACGCACACCCAGCCGCCACCACCTTCACCATCGGCCTGAACTGACAGCAAGGGTTGCCGCAAGATGACCACCAGCACCAAAAAGTCGGAGCGCCGCTACCGCGCGCGGTCGAAGCTGCGGAGGCGGTTCGCCGGCCTGCTCGCGCTCGGTATCGCGCTGGTGGGCGCCGGCGCCCTGTACGCCGTGTTCGCGCCGGAGCCGCAGACCGCGCAGGCCCAGGGCACGCCGGCGCAGCTGCGCCTCGGCGAGCAGGTCTACAACAACACCTGCATCGCCTGCCACGGCGCGAACCTCGAAGGCGTGCAGGACCGCGGGCCGAGCCTGATCGGCATCGGCGACGCCGCGGTGTACTTCCAGACCTCTTCGGGCCGGATGCCGGCGGCGCGCCAGGAGGCGCAGATCGAGCGCAAGCCGCCGAAGCTGACCGAGGCCGAGATCGACGCGGTCGGCGCCTACATCCAGGCGCACGGCGGCGGCGTCCAGCGTCCCGCCGAAAAGGGCGAGGCCCTGCGCGGCGACGACCCGGCCCGCGGTGGCGAGCTGTTCCGCCTCAACTGCGCGTCGTGCCACAACTTCACCGGCCGCGGCGGCGCGCTGTCCGCCGGCAAGTACGCGCCGAACCTGGACCCGGCCAGCGAAGAGCAGATCTACACGGCCATGCTCACCGGCCCGCAGAACATGCCGAAGTTCTCCGACCGGCAGCTGTCGCCGGAGGAGAAGAAGGACATCGTCGCCTACGTGAAGTCGGTGTCGGACGGCAACAATGACCCGGGTGGTAACGGCCTCGGCGGGGTCGGCCCCGCTTCGGAGGGCGTCATCGCCTTCATCGTCGGGATCGCCGCGCTGATCGGCGTGACGTTGTGGATTGGATCGAAGGCATGAGTGCCGAGGGGCCGAAGCCGCCGTCGGAGGCGGAGCTGGCTGAGATGGACCGTGACCAGCTGGTGAAGCTGGGCGGCGCGCTCGACGGCGTCGAGATCGTCGAGTACCCGACCCCGTGGCCCGTGGAGGGCACCCGGGCGGAGAAGCGGGCCGAACGCCTGGTCGCGTTCTGGTTCGGCCTGTCCGCGCTGGCCGGGATCGGGTTCGTCGTCTCGCTCATCTGGTGGCCATGGCAGTACGAGGCACCGGACAACGAGAGCGGCCACTTCTGGTACAGCCTCTACACCCCGATGCTCGGCATCACGCTCGGCCTGGCCATCCTCGGCCTCGGCATCGGCGTGATCCTGTACACGAAGAAGTTCGTGCCCGCCGAGGTGGCGGTGCAGCAGCGGACCGACGCGGACGGTGCCGGGTCGGCCGAGGTCGACCGCGCGACGATCCTCGCGCACCTGGCCGACGCCGGGCAGCGGAGCACCATCGCCCGCCGGTCGCTGATCAAGCGCTCGGCGATCGCCGGGGCGGGTGCGCTCGGCCTCGCGGCCGCGGCGCTGCCCATCGCGTCCTTCATCAAGAACCCGTGGAAGGACAGCGAGAGCCGCGACTCGCTGTGGCACACCGGCTGGCAGCCGGCCTACCCCGGTGAGAAGGTCTACCTGCGTCGCGACACCGGCAAGCCGATCGAGGGTCCCGACGAAGTCAGCCTGGTCAAGGCCGAGGACCTCGACGCCGGCGCGATGGAGACGGTGTTCCCGTACCACCGGGACTCGGAAAAGACCCCGGAGGCGCTGGCCGCCGCGCTGACCCGCGTCGACAACCCGGTCATGCTGATCCGCCTCCGCTCGACCGACGCCGCCAAGGTGGTCAAGCGGGCCGGCCAGGAGGACTACAACTTCGGCGACTACTACGCGTACACGAAGATCTGCAGCCACGTCGGTTGCCCGACCTCCCTGTACGAGCAGCGGACCAACCGGATCCTGTGCCCGTGCCACCAGTCGCAGTTCGACGCGCTCCACTACGCCAAGCCGATCTTCGGCCCGGCGACCCGGCCGCTGGCCCAGCTACCGATCACGGTGGACGAAGAGGGATACTTGATCGCGCGAGGCGATTTCAACGAGGCCATCGGTCCGGCCTTTTGGGAGCGTAAGTCATGAGTTCACTCACCACGCCGACCAAGGGGTCGAGCCCGGTCGAGAAGGCGCTGGGCGAGGCCGCGAACAACGCCGACCAGCGATACCAGCTGGCCAAGGGCCTGCGGCACCAGCTGAACAAGGTGTTCCCGACCCACTGGTCGTTCCTGCTGGGCGAGATCGCGCTCTACAGCTTCATCATCCTGCTGCTCACCGGTGTGTACCTGACGCTGTTCTTCGACCCCTCCATGCAGGAGGTCGTCTACCACGGCAGCTTCAAGAACATGCAGGGCCTGGAGATGTCCCAGGCGTTCCGCACGACGCTGGACATCTCGTTCGACGTCCGCGGCGGCCTGTTCATGCGGCAGCTGCACCACTGGGCCGCGCTGATCTTCGTCGCGTCCATGGCCGTCCACATGCTCCGGATCTTCTTCACCGGCGCGTTCCGCCGTCCGCGTGAGGCGAACTGGGTGATCGGCGGCCTGCTGCTGATCCTCGGCTGCTTCGAGGGCTTCTTCGGCTACTCGCTGCCGGACGACCTGCTCTCCGGCACCGGTATCCGCGCGACGCTGTCGGGCATCGTGCTCTCGGTGCCGGTCATGGGCACCTGGATCCACTGGGCGCTGTTCGGCGGGGAGTTCCCCGGCGACCAGATCATCCCGCGGCTGTACACGCTGCACATCCTGCTGCTCCCGGGCATCATGCTCGCCCTGGTCGGGGTGCACCTGGCGCTGGTCTGGTACCAGAAGCACACGCAGTTCCCGGGCGTGCGCCGCAAGGAGACCAACGTCGTCGGCGTCCGGATCATGCCGTACTTCGCGCTCAAGGGCGGGGCGTTCTTCACCCTGGTCATCGGCGTGCTGGCGCTGATGTCGGGCCTGTTCCAGATCAACCCGGTGTGGAACTTCGGCCCGTACAACCCGGCACAGGTGTCGGCGGGTTCGCAGCCCGACTGGTACATGGCCTGGGCCGACGGCATGCTCCGGATCTGGCCGGCCTGGGAGGTCTACCTCGGGAACTACACGATCCCGGCGGTGTTCTTCCCCGGCGCGGTCGGCATGCCGCTCCTGATCGGCCTCCTGCTGGCCTACCCGTTCCTCGAGCGGAAGCTGTCCAAGGACACCGCGCACCACAACCTGCTCCAGCGGCCCCGGGACGTCCCGGTCCGCACGGCGCTGGGCGCGATGGCGCTGGGCTTCTTCATGGTCATCGAGCTGTCGGGCTTCAACGACATCATCGCCGACAGCTTCGACATCTCCCTGAACGCGACGACGTGGGCGGGCCGCATCGGCGTGCTGATCGTGCCGCCGATCGCCTACTACCTCACCTACCGGCTCTGCCTGGGCCTGCAGCGGGCCGACCGCGAGGTGCTGGAGCACGGCGTCGAGACGGGCATCATCAAGCGGCTGCCGCACGGTGAGTTCATCGAGATCCACCAGCCGCTCGCCGGCGTCGACAGCCACGGCCACGCGATCCCGCTCGAATACCAGGGCGCGTCCGTGCCGAAGAAGATGAACAAGCTGGGTTCGGCCGGTCAGGCCGTGCCGGGCACGTTCTGGTCCCCGGACCCGGCCGACGAGACGGTGGCGCTGCAGCGTGCCGCCCACGGCAACGGTCACTCCGGTGCCGAGAACGGCCAGCACGGGCAGCACGGCGAGTTCGACTCCGCGGAAACGGCCGCGGCCGCCAAGCAGGCGGACCACTAGCTCCATCCACGACGAAGGCCACCTCTTCCGGAAGGTGGCCTTCGTCGTTTTCTCGGTCTGGTCGTCACGAAGCCAGGGGTGGCCTTCTGCGCCCCTCGAGAGGCGCGGCACGGCCCGCCGGGGGCTCGCTCAGTCCTCCACGCCGATCGAGAAGGCCGATTCCGTGTCGGCGCGGGAGTACGACCGGAACGCGATGTGCGTGACGGTGTCCAGCACGCCCGGCACCTTGCCGATCCGGCCGGGGATCAGGTCGGCCAGCTCCTCGTGCGTGGACACCTTCACCGTGGCGATGAGGTCGACGTCCCCGGCGCACGAGTAGACCTGGCCGACACCCTCGATGTCGGCGATCGCCTGCGCCGCGTCCGGGATCGCGTCCGCCTCTGCCTGGATCAACACGATCGCGGTGATCACCTGGGTCCTCCAAGATTCGTCTGCGGGGTTCGCCCGCGATCCTAGTGAGCCCTGCGCCGCGGTGCGTGCCAGCCAGCGGACGGCGGGCGCGTGGTCTCCGACGGTCACCTGCTCGGCGTGCGCGGGCTGCCGCCGGGCCGACTTCGGCCGTGCGCGGGCCGTCCGCTCCAGACACCGCACCCACGTACGCGGCCGTCCTCACGAGCCGATCCTGCGTCAGCCGACGTGTTCCAGCGAGTGTGCTCCGGCGACCAGATTCAGCCAGCCCTGCCAGCCCGCCACCGCTGCCGGCTCGGCCCAGGGGCGGGTGGTGCGGACCAGCCGGACTCCCGGTCGGGCCAGCCAGCGCAGCAGCACCCCCACCTCCTCCGGGGGCGCGCCGTGGAGGGGGCCCGGCTCCGGGAGCACCGTCTCCGCCGAGGCCACCAGCGCCTCCACCACCGGCATCGGCGGCACCCCGCGCCGCGCGACGCCCGCCGACGCCAGCCTGCCGTAGCGGATCACCGCCAGCTCCCAGCCGCCCGCTCCGTCCGGGGCCGCCGCGATCAGCTCGCCGATCGAGGCCAGCGATGACTGGCGGTGGGCCCTTCCCAGTGCGCGGATCAGGCCGGCCAGCTCGTCGCGGTGCCGCGCCGCCTGTTCGTAGTGCTGCGCCGCCGCCAGCCGCTCGACGTGCGCCGCCGCGGTGTGCAGGGGGCGGCCGTCCAGGCCCGCGATCAGCCCCGACACCGACTCGACCGCCGGGCCGTACGCCTCCACGCTCTGCCGTCCCGCGCACGGCGCTCCGCACCGCCCCAGCTCCGCCAGCACGCACGGGGTCCCGTTCGCCGACCGCGGCGAGATCCGCTGCGTGCACGTCCGCAGCCCCGACGCCCCGGCCAGGGTGTCCGCCGTCGTCCGCGCGTCCGCCTGGTTGCGGAACGGGCCCAGCACGCCCGGCCGCGGCAGCCGGACCACCGACAACCGCGGGAACGCCTCCTCCGTCAACCCGATCCACCAGCCTTGGTGCCGGTTCTTCGACCGCCGGTTGTAGGCGGGCCGGTGCGCCGCGATCAGCCGCAGCTCCCGCACCTCCGCCTCCAGCGCGTGCGCGCACACCACGTGGTCGACGCGCTCGGCCAGCGCGACCATCTCCCGGATCCGGCTCCGCCCTTCCGAACCCGTGAAGTACGTCCGCACGCGGCGGCGCAGGTCCTTGGCCGTGCCGACGTACAGGACCTCGTCCTTCGGGCCCTTGAACAGGTAGACGCCCGGAGCCGACGGCAGGTCCGCTGCCAGGTGCCGTTTCGCCCGCTGGGCGACGGTCACCTCCGGCAGGTACCCCATCAGCTCCTCGAGCGAGTGCACGCCCAGGTTCCCGACCCGCTCCAGCAGGCCGTGCAGGACGTCCACCGTCGCCCGCGCGTCGTCCAGCGCCCGGTGCGTGGGCCGCGTCCTGGCCCCGAACAGCAAGGCGAGCGCCGTCAGGTTGTACCGCCCGACCTCGTCGCGCGGCACCACCCGCCGCGCCAGCCGGACCGTGCACACCACCGTCGGCTTCGGCCACACGTACCCGTGCCCCTCGCACGCCGCCCGCATGTGGGACGTGTCGAAGCCGGAATTGTGCGCCACCAGCACCGCACCGCCGATGAACTCCAGGAACGCCGGCAGCACCTCCTCGATCGGCGGCGCGTCGTAGACCATCGCCTGGGTGATCCCCGTCAGCGACACGATCTGCGGCGGGATCACCATCCCCGGGTTCACCAGCGTCGCGAACTCACCCAGCACCTCGCCTGCGCGGACCTTCACCGCGCCGATCTCGGTGATCCCCGACGGCCCCGGCGGAGCCCCGGTCGTCTCGAGGTCGAAGACCACGAAAGTGGTGTCCCGCAAAGGGGTTCCGAGCTCGTCGAAGGCGAGCTGAGCCTGGACCGGAAGCATGGGCGGGACTCTAAGGGCCACCCCCGACATTTTTGCCAGGGCTGCCCCACGCGACCGCCGCTCGTCCGGGACGCCGCCCGCGGATTCGCCGGCCGGGTGCGGTCCGTGTGGCGCGCGGGGCGGGATGCGGGGGCGGGGCCTACCCTGGACCAATGCACCCGCAGCCGCTCGTGCCGGAGCCACCAGGGGACCCCGTCGGTCCCTCGGGCGTGGCGTCGCGCGCCGAGCAGGCCGAGGAGCCCGCCGACCAGGCCGGACACCCCGAACCCGCCACCTGGCCGACCCTGCCCGAACCCGTCCGCGACCGCATCGCCGAGCTCGCCGCGGCCGCCGTCGCCAAGCTGCCGGCCACCGACGTGCCCCGCCAGCTGCGGCCCGTCGCCAAGTTCGCCCCGGCCAAGCGCGCCAAGCTCGGGGGCGCCGCCCTGCTCGCGGCCCTCGCCGACTCCGCGCAGTTCCGGACCGCCGTCATCGAATGGCTCCGCGAACACCGCACCGACGCCCTCGACCCCAACGCGACCGACTCCATCGCCGCCGCGGCCGCCGCCGTCCTCCTCGGCGAGTCCGGGGCCGCCGGGCGTGTCCGGCTGGTCGCCAAGAACGCCGGGGAAAACGCCCTGCGCGCCGAACGCGACGCCGCGCTCGCCCGCACGCAGCGGCTCGAGGCCGAGCTCGCCCAGGTCCGCGCCGAACTCGCCGAGGCGAAGCAAGCCGCCGAGAGCGTCCGGGGCGAACGCGAAGGCGAGGTCGAGAAGCTCCTGAAGCGCCTTCGCGAACAGGGCGTCCAGCTGCGCCAGGCCAGGGACGCGGCGGTGGCGGCCGCCACCGAGGCCGAACGCGGTTCCGCGGCCCGGACCGACGAGATCGCCGCTCTCACCGCCCAGCTCCAGCGCGAACGCCAGCGCGTCGCCGGCGAACGCGCCCGCGCCGAACGCGCCGTCTCCGACGCCGAGGTCGCCCGTCAGTCCGCTCGCGAGGCCCGGCAGGCCGACGAGGTGCGGCTGGCCCTGCTCATCGACACCATCGACGGCGCGGTCACCGGTCTCCGCCGCGAACTCGCCCTCGGCGCCCGCGGCGCGCGCCCGGCGGACATGGTCCGCGGCGCCAGCTCCGGCACCGGTCAGGGCGGCAAGATCGCCGACGTGTCCGCGCTGGACCGCTACCTCGCGCTGCCCAACGTGCACCTGATCGTCGACGGCTACAACGTGACCAAGACCGGCTACCCCGAACTCGCCCTCGCGGACCAGCGCGACCGGCTGATCCACCAGCTGTCCGCGCTGGCCGCGCGCACCTCCGCGGAGGTCACCGTCGTGTTCGACGGCGCCGGCGTGCTCTCCGTCCCCGCCTCCGTGCCCCGCGGGGTGCGGGTGCTGTTCTCCGACCGCGGGGTCCTGGCCGACGACGTGATCCGCAACCTCGTCGCGGCCGAGCCCGCGGGGCGGCCCATGGTCGTCGCGACGTCCGACCGCGCGGTCGCGGACTCGGTGCGGGGCCGCGGTGCCCATCCGACGCCGTCGTCCGTGCTGGTCAGCCGCCTTTCGCGAGTGTGACCGAACCAAAACTGTCGGTGGTGACCCCTACCGTGTGGAGCAGCAGTTCCCACGTGAGGAGGACAACATGACCGACGCCCCGGACCTGTCCGAAGTGGACGTCTCGCACATCGCCGTTTCGGACATCGAGAACCTCGTGGTCGATTGCGACCGCTGCGTCGTGCGCGGCATCTCGTGCCACGACTGCGTGGTCAACGTCCTGCTCGGCGCGCCACCCGCCGTGGTGTGGGACGCCGACGAGCGGCGCGCGGTCGACGCGCTGGCCGAAGCCGGAATGGTGCCCCGGCTGCGCCTGGTCGAAGAACCGATCCGGCGCACCGCCTGAGTTGCCCGTTTCGTGTCGGCGCGCCGAATGGTCGATCCCATCGGTGAACGGTCAGTAGTCGAAATGCGCCCTGAAGAATCCCCAGCGTGTAACGCCCATCACATGTTTTCTTCCCTGCTGGTCCGATGGTGTTCAGCGGCGTCACACACGGTTTTTCGTCGCCGGGTGGTGGACGTGGTCGCGGTCTTTTCGTAACCTGTCCGAGATCTCGTGGCCCACGGCCGTCGATGGTGGCGGCGACGCGAGATCGCCGCCGGACGCAGCTTTGTCGGGAAGCTGGGAACCGGAACCACCACCGCGTGCATTCCCTGTTGCGGCTCGTGTTGCCCCAAGCGGCACGAACCGCGCGCGAGTGGGGGACAACGGCGAAGAGGACTCCCCGGCCTCTTTGCCCCGGTCCCGTCGGCGGCCGAGACGCAAAGGAGACCCGCGCGACCGTGCAGTCGCATCCAGTCAGGCGCGTGGTGTCAGGTGCCCTCGCAGCGGTTTCGGTGATCACCCTCGTCACCTTGGCCCAGCCGACGGCCATCGCCGCCCCCGTCCCCGTTCTCCAGACCCCACCCACCGGCTCCGACGCCCTCGCCAAGTACCGCGACCTCGCGGCCCAGGCCGAGAAGCTCAACGAAGACCTGCTGTCGGCTCAGGACGACCTGAAGAAGAAGCAGGGCGAGCTCGACAAGGCCACCGGCGACGTCAACGCGGCCAAGGAACAGGCCACCAAGGCGTCCGAGGGCCAGAAGAAGTACCAGACCGAGGTCGACAAGTTCGCCGGTGCGTCGTTCACCAGCGGTGTCCAGCTCAACAAGCTGTCGGCGCTGCTGGCGGGCACGTCCACGCAGGACTTCCTCGACCGTTCCTCGGCGCTCGAGGTCATCGCGACCGGCAAGAACGCCGCGATGGGCAACCTCACCGGCGCCGTCCGCGAGGCGACCGACGCTGCCGCCAAGGCCAGCGACGCCGCGAAGCGCGCGCAGGACGCGCGTGATGCCGCGGCCAAGCTGACCCAGGACATCCAGGCCAAGCAGAAGACGCTGCAGGACCAGATCGACCAGATCGACGCGGCCAACAAGAACCTCAGCGCGTCGGACAAGGCGGTCCAGAAGGACCGCGGCGGGGTCGCGCCCACCGGCATCAAGGCCCCGACCGCGGCCGCCCAGGCGGCGGTCAACGCCGCGCTGAGCAAGCTCGGCAGCGCGTACGTGTACGGCGCCACGGGCCCGATCAACTTCGACTGCTCGGGCCTGACGTCGTGGGCGTACAAGCAGGCCGGGATCACCATTCCGCGGACCAGCCGCGAGCAGTCCACCTTCGGCACCGCGGTGCCGCGGGACCAGCTCCAG
The DNA here is from genome assembly GCF_040638285.1 of Amycolatopsis sp. NPDC026612. Classification (NCBI taxonomy): domain Bacteria; kingdom Bacillati; phylum Actinomycetota; class Actinomycetes; order Pseudonocardiales; family Pseudonocardiaceae; genus Amycolatopsis; species Amycolatopsis sp. NPDC026612. Next base: position 45,187 of record NZ_JBEZYB010000031.1, on the reverse strand, counting down.
CCGGGCGACCTCGTGTTCTTCTACTCGCCGGTTTCGCACGTCGGCATGTACATCGGCGACGGCAAGATGGTGCACGCGCCCGACACCGGTGACGTCGTGAAGATCTCGCCGCTGCAGAGCCAGTACGCGGGAGCGCGCCGCCCGACGGCGTGACCTCGCAGCAGCACAGCACCCCGGAGGGGCGGTACCGCACACGCGGTGCCGCCCCTCCGGCGTCGGTGTCGTCCGAGGCCCGCCTCGGACCGGGGGCTTCGCCACCCGGACCTCCGGACGGACAGGTGGCGGCTAGCCTTTGGGGCGTGCTCCGGACTCTGCTCGTGACCAACGACTTCCCGCCCCGGCCCGGGGGGATCCAGAACTACCTGAACTCCCTCGCTACGCGGCTGCCGGCGGACGACCTGGTCGTCTACGCACCGTCGTGGGAGTCGCGGACGGGGTCGCACGAGGAGTTCGACGCCGAGGCGCCGTTCGAGGTCGTCCGGCACCCGACGTCGCTGATGCTGCCCACGCCCGACGTCCTTCGCCGGGCGAAGCGGATCATGCGGGCGCGGGACTGCGAAGCCGTCTGGTTCGGTGCGGCCGCGCCGCTCGCGCTGCTGGCCCAGCCGCTGCGCCGGGCCGGGGCGCGCCGCGTCGTGGCGTCGACGCACGGTCACGAGGTCGGCTGGTCCATGCTCCCGGCGTCGCGGCAGGCGCTGCGGCGCATCGGGGACACCGTCGACGTCGTCACCTACGTCAGCCGGTACACCCGCGGCCGCTTCGCTGCGGCGTTCGGCGCGATGGCCGGGCTGGAGCTGCTGCCGTCCGGGGTCGACACCGAGGTGTTCCGGCCGGATCCGGCCGCGCGCGCGGAGATCCGCGCCCGGCACGGCCTCGGCGACCGGCCGACCGTCGTCTGCGTGTCCCGGCTGGTTCCGCGCAAGGGCCAGGACCAGCTGATCCGCGCGCTGCCCGTGATCCGCGAGCGCGTTCCGGACGCGGCACTGCTGATCGTCGGCGGCGGCCCCTACCGCGCGAAGCTCACCGCGCTGGTCACCGAGCTGGGCCTGGAGCGCGACGTCGTGCTCACCGGGTCGGTGCCGTGGGCCGAACTGCCGGCGCACTACGCGGCGGGCGACGTCTTCGCGATGCCCGCGCGCACCCGCGGCAAGGGCCTCGACGTCGAGGGCCTCGGCATCGTCTACCTGGAGGCTTCGGCGACCGGCCTGCCGGTGGTCGCGGGCAATTCCGGCGGGGCGCCCGAAGCGGTGCTCGACGAGGTCACCGGGCACGTCGTCGACGGCCGGGACGCCGGCCAGCTCGCCGAGACCCTCGTCAGCCTTCTCTCGGACCCGGTGCGCGCGCGCCGGATGGGCGAGGCCGGGCGGGCGTGGGTGAGCGAGAACTGGCGGTGGGACGTCCTGGCGCAGCGGCTGTCCGGCCTGCTGGACGGCGATCCGGTGGCCGCCGTCCGCTGAGTCCCTACGGGAGGTGGAGCGCGGGGTGCCGCGGATCGTCCACCCGCACCACGACGTCGGCGAGCGCGCCCGGGCCGACCTCCGTCTCGTAGCGTTCGTACGCCGGGACCGCCCAGGCTTCCGGTACGCGGCGGCGCAGGGCAGCGGGGGAGAGCCACAGGTGCACGGCCAGGTCGAAGGCCAGCCCGGCACCGAGCAGCAGTTCGCCGTCGACGAGCACGACCCCGCCTTCGGGCACCGGCACCCGCTCGGCGCGGGTCGCGCGGTCGCGTTCGGCGTCCCACAGCGACGGCAGCACCTCGCCGGAACCCTTCAGCGGATCCAGAACTTCGCGGCGGAGGGCGCCGAGGTCGAGCCAGTCGGTGTAGCGGGCGTCGGGGTTCGTGCGGCCGTGTTCGAAGCGCAGGGACGCGGGACGCAGGAAGTCGCGCGCCGACACGCGCAGGGTCGCGCGCCCGCGCAGGCGCAGGGGGTCGACGAGGGCGTCCGCGAGTTCCGTGGTTTCCGTTGCCCCCGAGGCGCCGTCGACGGCGACCGCGATCCTGCGGCGCCCGGCGAGTGCGTCGATGCGTTCGGCCAGTTCTTCGGCCAGGACGGCGGGGGAGATCGGGCGATAGCGCACGGGTACAGATCCTGCACCCGGGCCGGGGGACCTTTTTGTCGTACCCCGGTGGGAGGATGCGGACATGACTTCTTCAACGGGGAAGACAGCCGATGTGGGGTGGAACATCGGCGTTTCGCGGACCCTGCCCTACCCCGCCGGGACGGTCTGGGACTTCCTGGTCAGCCGCGAGGGCGTCGGCATCTGGCTCGGCCCCGGTGTCGAGCTGCCGCGGGAACCGGGTGCGGAGTACGAGACGGCGAACGGCACGGTCGGCGAGATCCGCAGCTTCGCCGACGGCGACCGGGTGCGGCTCACGTGGCGGCCGAGCGACTGGGACCACGACTCCACCGTGCAGGTGCGGCTCAGCGGCTCGGGGGCCAAGACGACCTTGCGGTTCCACCAGGAATGGCTTGCGGACGCGGAAGAACGCGAGGAACAACGGGCATACTGGCAGGACGTGACCGAGCGCGTCGTGGCGGCACTCGCCGAACGCTGACGTGGTGAGCACCGGGGGATGACATGACGACCGACGAAATCGTCGAGGTGGCCGAGGACTTCGCGCAGGACGCGCACCTGTTTTCGGAGATGCTGCGCGGGGGCGGCCCGGTGCGCCGGGTGCGGATGCCGCGCGGGCTGCCGTGCTACCTGGTCACCGGGTTCGCTGAGGCGCGGGCGCTGCTGGCCGATCCGCGGCTGCAGAAGAACAGCGGGCGCATCCGCGAGCTGTTCGAGGCGAAGCTGCCCCCGGACGCCCCGCAGAACGGCTTCAGCCTGGGGCAGGACCTGAGCCAGCACATGCTCAACTCGGACCAGCCGGACCACACGCGACTGCGGAAGCTGGTGAACAAGGCGTTCACCGCGCGGACGGTGGCCCGGCTGCGGCCGCGGGTCGAGGAGATCACCGCTGAGCTGCTCGACGCGCTGGCCGGGCAGGAACGGGCCGATCTGGTGACGTCGTTCGCCGCGCCGCTGCCGATCACGGTGATCTGCGAGCTGCTCGGCGTGCGCGAAGAGGACCGCACGGAGTTCTCCGGCTGGTCCAGGACCTTGCTGAGCGCGGCGGTCCGGCCGGAGGAGGTGCAGGCCGCGGCGTCGAACATGTTCGGCTACCTCACCGGCCTGATCGCGCAGAAGCGCGCCGAACCGGCCGAAGACCTGCTGTCGGACCTGGTGCACGCGAGTGACGACGGGGATTCGCTGTCCGAGACCGAGCTGGTGTCGATGGCGTTCCTGCTGCTGGTCGCCGGGCACGAGACCACGGTCAACCTGATCGCGAACGGCGTGCTGGCGCTGCTGCGCGAGCCGGCGCAGCTGGCCCGGCTGCGCGCGGAGCCGGAGCTGCTGCCGGGCGCGGTCGAGGAGTTCCTGCGCTTCGACGGCCCGATCCACCTGGCCACGCTGCGGTTCACCGTCGAGCCGGTGGAGGTCGGCGGCGTGACGATCCCGGAGGGCGAGTTCGTGCTGGTCTCGCTGCTGGGCGCCAACCGCGACGCGGAGCGCTACCCGGAGCCGGACAGCCTGGACATCACCCGCGCGGCAACCGGCCACCTGGCATTCGGCCACGGCATCCACTACTGCGTGGGCGCACCCTTGGCCCGCCTGGAGGCGGAGATCGCACTCGGCGGCCTGCTGGCGCGGTTCCCGGACCTCGCGCTGGACGCCAAGCCGGACGAGCTGCAGTACCGGCCGAGCTCCCTGGTGCACGGGTTGGAGACGCTGCCGGTCCGGTTGTGAGGGCGCTTCGGGTCGGGAGCGAGGGGATGGGGCGGGCCGGGCGGATTCCGGCCGGTCGGTTCCACCTGCCGCCGAGGCGCGGGAACCCGGCTGAGGCGGTGTCGTAGGGTCGGCGGATGGACTCCGCCGACCTGCTCGCCCTCGATGCCCAGCACGTCTGGCACCCCTACGCGCCCATGCCGGCGAAGGTGCCGTCCCTGCTGGTCACCGAAGCGAACGGCGTCCGGCTGAAGCTCGCCGACGGGCGGGAGCTCGTCGACGGGATGTCCTCGTGGTGGTCGGCCATCCACGGCTACCGGCACCCCGTGCTGGACGCCGCCCTCACCGCGCAAGCCGGGCGGATGAGCCACGTCATGTTCGGGGGCCTCACCCACGAACCCGCCATCACCCTCGCCAAGACCCTCGCCGACCTCAGCCCGGACGGGCTGGAGCACGTCTTCCTCTGCGACTCCGGCTCGGTGTCGGTCGAGGTCGCCGTGAAGATGTGCCTGCAGTACCAGCGTTCGCGCGGGCGGCCGGGGAAGCGGCGGCTGCTCACCTGGCGCGGCGGCTACCACGGTGACACCTTCACGCCGATGAGCGTCTGCGACCCCGACGGTGGCATGCACTCGCTGTGGCGCGGGGTGCTGCCCGAACAGGTCTTCGTGCCCGCACCGCCGTCCGGCTTCGACACCCCGCCGGATCAGTCCTATGTGGACGTCCTGGCTGCGGAAATCGAGCGGCACAAGGACGAACTGGCCGCGGTGATCGTCGAACCCGTGGTGCAGGGCGCCGGCGGGATGCGGTTCCACCACCCCGCCTACCTGCGCGCGCTGCGCGAGCTGACCGAGGCGCACGACGTGCTGCTGATCTTCGACGAGATCGCGACCGGCTTCGGCCGCACCGGCGCCCTGTTCGCCGCCGAACACGCGGGCGTCACGCCGGACGTCCTGTGCGTCGGCAAGGCGCTGACCGGTGGCTACCTCAGCATGGCGGCCGCGCTGTGCACCCCGGAGGTCGCCGCCGGTATCGCGCAGGGGGAACTGCCGGTGCTCGCGCACGGCCCGACGTTCATGGGCAACCCCCTCGCCTCGGCCGTCGCCAACGCCTCCCTCGGCCTGCTCGCCGGCGGTGGCTGGCGAAGCGACGTCAGCCGGATCGAAAAGGCCCTGCTCGACGGCCTCGCCCCGGCGCGGGACCTGCCCGCGGTCACCGACGTGCGGGTGCTGGGCGGGATCGGCGTGCTGCAGCTCGACCACCCCGTCGACATGGCGGTGGCGACGGACGTCGTGACGGAGCACGGCGCGTGGCTGCGGCCGTTCCGGGACCTGGTGTACGCGATGCCGCCGTACGTTTCGACTGACGCCGACCTGGCCGTGATCACCCGCGCGATGCTTGCGGTCGCCGCGAAGGCCTGAATTCAGCACATCGGGTGTGATCGCGGGCACACCGAGACCCGAAGCTCCCTCATCGTCGCGCTGCGTGCCGGACCAAGATCCACACCACGCGAACGGCGGAGGCGGTCGGTGTGAAAGCCGGGTCCGCCCGGTCGATCCTGTGCCCGGCCAAACGCGAGAAATGCTTGCGTAGCGGACTTTTCGTCCGGTTTCGGCGATCCTGCCCCCATGATCGAGATCGTTCGTGGCGAACACGACACCGGACCCCCGAAGAACGCCGACCACCTGGAGAACCTCAAGCACGATTTCCCCGCGTCGATAGTCGTCTTCCTCGTCGCCGTCCCCCTGTCCCTCGGCGTGGCCTTCGCCGCCGGGGCGCCGCTGCTCTCGGGACTGATCTCCGCCGTCGTCGGCGGGCTGGTCGCGAGCCTCTTCGGCGGATCGCCGCTGCAGGTCAGCGGCCCGTCCGCCGCCCTCACCGTGGTGCTGGCCGACACGATCGCCACCCACGGCTGGCCCGTCACCTGCGCGATCACCGTCGCCGCGGGCCTGCTCCAGATCCTCTTCGGCCTCAGCAGGGCCGCCCGCGCCGCGCTCGCCGTGTCCCCGGCGATCGTGCACGGCCTGCTCGCCGGCATCGGCGTCACGCTCGTGCTCGGCCAGTTGCACGTCGTCCTCGGCGGCTCGGCGCAGGGCTCCGCGCTCGCCAACGTCCTGGCGCTGCCACGGCAGATCGCCACGCACCACGACCAGGCCGTGGTGATCGGCGTGGTCACCCTCGCGGTGCTCGTCGGCTGGCCGCGGCTCCCGAAGGCCGTCCGGCGCCTGCCCGCGCCGCTGGCCGCCGTCGCGCTGGCCACCGGCCTGTCCGTCGCGACCGGGATGATCCTGCCGCGCGTCGACCTCCCGGCCGGGCTGCCTGCCCTCGGGATCGTGCCCCGGCTGCCGGACGGCGGCGGCTGGGGGAGCTTCGCGCTCGCCGCGCTCACCATCGCGCTCATCGCCGGCCTGGAGAGCCTGCTGTCCGCCGTCTCGGTGGACAAGCTCCGCGGCGGCCCGCGCACCGATCTCGACCGGGAGCTCATCGGGCAGGGCGCGGCGAACGTCGCCGCCGGCGCGCTCGGCGGGTTCCCCGTCACCGGCGTCATCGTGCGCAGCATGACCAACTTCGAGGCCGGCGCGCGCACCCGGGCGTCGGCGATCCTGCACTGCGGCTGGATCCTCGCCGCCTGCCTGCTGCTCACCGGCGTGCTGCGGCTGATCCCGCTGGCAGCGCTGGCCGCGCTGCTGGTGTACGTCGGGACGAAACTGGTGAACCTCCACGGCCTCAAGGAAGTGCGGCGCCACGGCGACCTGCCGGTGTACGCGGTCACCCTGGCCGGCGCGGTGGCCGTCAACCTGCTCACCGGCGTCGCGGCGGGGGTTCTGCTGGCGCTGGCGATGATGCTGCGGCGGATGATCTTCTCCGGCATCCACGTCGAACGGGCGGGTGACCGCCACCGCGTCGTCATCGAAGGCGCACTGACGTTCCTGTCCGTGCCGCGGCTGACCCGGGTGCTCGCCGAGGTGCCCCCGCACGCCGAGGTCACCCTCGAGCTGCACGTCGACTACCTCGACCACGCCGCGTTCGACTGCCTGCGCGGCTGGCAGCAGGCGCACGCCGGGCCGGTCACGGTCGACGAGATCGGGCACCCGTGGTTCGGCCGCGGCCGCGCGGGCGAGCCGACCGTGCGCCGCGGTGGTGCGGCTCGCGTCGTGCCGCGGTGGCTCGCGCCGTGGTCGGAGTGGCAGGCCGAGCACGTCGAGCTGCCCGCCCAGCGCACCGCCAGTTCCCTGCTGTGCCGCGGTGCTTCGGAGTTCCAGCGCCGCACGGCGCCGCTGCTGCGCGACACGTGGAGCGGGCTGGCGCACGGCCAGCAGCCGCACACGCTGTTCATCACCTGCGGCGACGCGCGGATCGTGCCGAACCTGATCACCACCAGCGGGCCGGGCGACCTGTTCACCGTGCGGAACATCGGCAACCTCGTGCCGCCGGCCGACGGCACGGACTCGTCGGTCGGCGCGGCGATCGAGTACGCCGTCGGCGTGCTCGAGGTCGCCGAGATCGTGGTGTGCGGCCACTCCGGCTGCGGCGCGATGAAGGCGCTGCTCGGCCGGGCTCCGGCCGGGCTCGACCAGCTCGGCAGCTGGCTGCGCCACGGCGAAGCGACGCTCCGGCGCCGCAGCCGCGAGGCGCCACTGCTGCTCGGCGGCGAACGACCGGCCGCCGAGGCCGACCAGCTGGCCCTGCAGAACGTGGTTCAGCAGCTGGAAATGCTGCGCGGCTACCCGGTGGTCGCGGCGGCCCTGGAGCGGGGCGCCCTGCGGCTCACCGGGATGTACTTCGACGTCGGCGCGGCCCAAGTGTCCCTTTTGGACGATACCGTGCGCGGGTTCGTCCCCGCGGGGGCGCTGGAGCACTGACGCACCGCCGGCGGCCACCTCCGGTGCCGACGGGGGTGGCCGCCGGCGCGCAAAGCCTTGTGTCGTACGGACTTCAGCTGTCACATGACAGGCTGCGGCTTGTGAACGGAATGTTAACGGGCCGCCCGATATGTGACATCCGGGCTAATTGTGGCGAGTTGTTCACTCGATCGGGTGGAACATAGCGGACATTTCACTCGATTTCCTGTTGCATGGTGATCATGAGACCCCTCGCCGTGCTCCGCCACGACCTGCCGGCCTCGTTGGTCGTCTTCCTCGTAGCCGTCCCCCTGTCCCTCGGTATCGCCCTCGCTTCGGGCGCCCCGGTCGCCGCCGGGCTGATCGCCGCCGTCGTCGGCGGTGTCGTCGCCGGCGCGCTCGGCGGCTCCGCACTCCAAGTCAGCGGGCCCGCCGCCGGCCTGACCGTGGTCATGGCCGAAACCATCCAGACCTTCGGGTGGGCCGTCACCTGCGCGATCACCGTCGCCGCCGGCGCGTGCCAGATCCTGCTGGGGCTGAGCCGCATCGCGCGCGCCGCGCTGGCCATCTCGCCGGCGATCGTGCACGGCATGCTGGCCGGCATCGGCGTCACGATCGTGCTCGGCCAGCTGCACGTCATCCTCGGCGGCAAGGCCCAGAGCTCGGCCGTCGAGAACGTCGCCGAGCTGCCCGCCCAGATCATCGCCCACCACGACTCCGCCACCATCGTCGGCCTGATCACCATCGGCCTCCTGCTGCTCTGGCCGAAGCTGCCTGCGGCCGTCCGCAAGGTGCCGGGGCCGCTCGCCGCGATCGCGGTGGCCACGGTGGTGTCGGTCGCGTCCGGGATGACGCTGCCGCGCGTCGAACTGCCCGGCGACCTGCTGAACCTCCACCTCGTCCCGCAGCTGCCGGACGGCGGCTGGGGCGGGTTCGCCCTCGCCGTCGTCACGATTGCGCTGATCGCCAGCGTGGAGAGCCTGCTCTCGGCGGTCGCGGTCGACCGCATGCACACCGGGCCGCGCGCCAACCTCGACCGCGAGCTGGTCGGCCAGGGCGCGGCCAACATGGTCTCCGGAGCGCTGGGCGGCCTGCCCGTCACCGGCGTCATCGTCCGCAGCTCCACCAACGTCACCGCCGGGGCGAAGTCCCGCGTGTCGGCGGTGCTGCACGGCGTCTGGGTGCTGCTGTTCGTCGTCCTGCTCGCCGGGCTGATCCAGAGCATCCCGCTGGCGGCGCTGGCCGGGCTGCTGGTGCACGTCGGCGCGAAGCTGGTCAACCTCGCGCACATCAAGACCGTGCTCGCCCACGGCGATCTGCCCGTGTACCTGCTCACCCTCGCCGGGGTCGTCGTGTTCGACCTGCTCACCGGCGTGCTGGCGGGCATCGGGCTGGCGCTGGTGCTGATGCTGCGCCGGACGGTCTGGTCGGGTCTCCACGTCGAGAGGGAAGGTGACGACTGGCGGGTCGTCGTCGAGGGTGTCCTGACGTTCCTGTCCGTGCCCCGGCTGTCGAAGGCGCTCGGGAGCATCCCGGGCGGCGTCACCGTGCGGCTGGAGCTGGTGGTCGACTACCTGGACCACGCCGCGTTCGAAAGCCTGCACACGTGGCAGCAGGCGCACGAGCGCGCCGGCGGCACGGTGGAGGTCGACGAGGTCGGCCACCCGTGGTTCGGCGAGGGCAAGGCGGGCCGCCCGACGCGGTCCCGGATCGCCGCGAGCCGGGCGGTGCCGCGCTGGCTCGCGCCGTGGTCGGAGTGGCAGGCGGCCGAAGGGGTCGACATCCCGGCCCAGCAGACCCGCCGCGGCGCCACCGAGTTCCACCGCCGGGCCGCGCCGCTGCTGCGCGACACGCTGTCCGGGCTGGCCGACGGCCAGCGGCCGCGCACGCTGTTCATCACCTGCGGCGACTCCCGGATCGTGCCGAACCTGATCACCACCAGCGGGCCCGGCGACCTGTTCACCATCCGCAACATCGGCAACCTCGTCCCGCCCGGGCAGGCCGACGCGTCGATGAACGCCTCCATCGAGTACGCGGTGGGCGTGCTCGGGGTCGAGGAGATCGTGGTGTGCGGGCACTCTTCGTGCGGGGCGATGGCGGCGCTCGCCGACGGCCCGCCGCCGGGGCCGCTGTCGGCCTGGCTGCGCCACGCGGAACCGAGCGCGCACCGGCTCGGCTCGGCCACCCTCGACGGCGCGGTCCCGGACCGCGAAGGCGACCGGCTGGCGCTGCACAACGTGCTCCAGCAGCTGGAGCACCTGCGCGAGTACCCCGCGGTGGCGGCGGCCGAGACGGCCGGGAGGCTGCAGCTGACGGGCATGTACTTCCACGTCGGTGACGCCCAGGTGTACCTGTTCGACGCGGCGGAGCGCACGTTCCGGCCCGCGGGAGCGCCGGTGGCGGTGCCGGGTTCCTGAGACGCTGGTCGTCTGATCGAGCCGAGCCGGGTCCGCACCTCGCGGGCCCGGCTCGTTCGGTTCGTGGCCGCCCCTGATCCACGGTTCGCGCACGCCTGGCGGGCCCGCACTTCGACCCCCGCGACCTCCGACCGTGCGGTTCCCGGCCCCGCTGACCACGGCCCGCGTGCGCACCCCACCCCGGAGTCACTATGTTGATGGTCCGTGACCATGCTGGTGATGACGGGGACCGGGACCGGGGTCGGCAAGACGATCACCACGGCGGCGATCGCGGCCCTCGCGGCGGCCGGGGGACAGCGGGTGGCCGTGCTGAAACCGGCCCAGACCGGGGTGCGCCCCGACGAGCCCGGTGACCTCCACGACGTCGTCCGCCTCGCCGGGCCGAGCGTCACGACGCGCGAGCTGCGCCGCTACCCGGATCCGCTGTCGCCGGAGGCCGCCGCCCGGCGCAGTGGCCTCCCGGCACTCGACCCCGGTGAGATCGCGCAGGCCGCGTCCGACCTCGACACCGCGCACGACCTCACGCTGATCGAGGGCGCGGGCGGGCTGCTGGTGCGCTTCGACCGCAGCGGCGCGAGCCTCGCCGACGTCGCCTGGTCGCTCGGCTCGCTCGTGATCGTCGTGGCCGAGGCCGGCCTCGGCACGCTCAACGCGACCGCGCTCACCGCCGAGGTCGCCACCAAGCGCGGGCTCACCGTCGCCGGGGTGATCATCGGCGCCTGGCCGGCCGAACCGGACCTCGCGTCGCTGTCCAACCTCGAAGACCTGCCGGTCGCGGCGGGCGCGCCCCTGCTCGGCGTGCTCCCCGAGGGGCTCGGCCAGGCGTCCCGCGGGGAGTTCCTCGCCGCGGCGCGGGCCGGGCTCTCGCCGTGGTTCGGTGGGGAATTCGACCCGGAGCTGTTCGCGGGGTGCGCTTCCGCCGGGAAGTGACCTGCATCGCTGTCCCCTCGCGGCCCCTTCGGGCACGATGAGGGGCGCTTTCCGCACCACCTCGATCAAGGAGCCGCCGTGACCGCAGTCCCGGACACCGATGTCAGTGACGACCGGGGCTCCGTCCCGGGCCGGGGGCTCCGCCACCCGGACAGCCTGCTCGCCCGCGCGCGCGAGCAGGTCCTCGAAAACGGCGTCGGCCTCGGTGAACAGCAGGTCCTCGACGTGCTCCGGCTGCCCGACGACCAGCTGCCCGACCTCCTCGCCCTGGCGCACGAGGTGCGGATGCGCTGGTGCGGGCCCGAGGTGGAGGTCGAAGGCATCATCAGCCTGAAGACCGGCGGCTGCCCGGAGGACTGCCACTTCTGCTCCCAGTCCGGCCGCTTCCCGACGCCGGTGCGCTCGGCGTGGCTCGACATCCCCAACCTGGTCAAGGCCGCCCGGCAGACCGCCGAGACCGGCGCGACGGAGTTCTGCATCGTCGCCGCCGTCCGCGGCCCGGACCAGCGGCTGCTCTCGCAGGTCCGCGAAGGCGTGAAAGCCATCCGCGAGGACGGCAACGACATCCAGATCGCGTGCTCGCTGGGCATGCTGACGCAGGAGCAGGTCGACGAGCTCGTCGACATGGGCGTGCACCGCTACAACCACAACCTCGAGACGGCGCGCTCGCACTTCCCCGCCGTGGTGACGACCCACACCTGGGAAGAGCGCTGGGACACGCTGCGGATGGTCGCCGAGGCGGGCATGGAGGTCTGCTGCGGCGGCATCATCGGCATGGGGGAGACGGTCGAGCAGCGCGCGGAGTTCGCGGTGCAGCTGGCCGAGCTGAACCCCCACGAAGTGCCGATGAACTTCCTCATCCCGCAGCCGGGCACGCCGTACGAGCACTACGAAATCGTCGAGGGCAAGGACGCCCTGCGGACGGTCGCGGCGTTCCGGCTCGCGATGCCGCGCACGATGCTGCGCTTCGCCGGCGGCCGCGAGCTGACGCTGGGCGACCTCGGCGCGGAGCAGGGCATGCTCGGCGGGATCAACGCGATCATCGTCGGCAACTACCTGACCAACCTGGGCCGCCCGGCTTCGGCGGACCTGGAGATGCTCGACGAGCTCAAGATGCCCATCAAGGCCCTCAGTGACAGCCTCTGACACACCGGTTTCCGCGGCCTACTGCGTCCATTGTGGACAGGAGTCGCCGGGTGGGGCGGACCACCCGGCGTGCCACAACCCGAGGACGGCGCTGGAGCCACCGCGGTACTGCACGTTCTGCGCGCGCCGGCTCGTGGTCCAGGTGAGCCCGCTGGGCTGGACGGCCCGCTGCAGCCGCCACGGCGAGACGGCGAGCGGCTGACCCTGCGACACGGCCGGTGGCTCACCGCGTCCACGCATCGACCGGTTACGCTCGGTGGCACTGTCGCAGGAGGGAGTCCGGGTGAGTGAGTCGTCGGGACCCGCGCACCGGCCGTCGGCCGTGGCCGGTCCGTGGTCGGTTCCCGTGCTGTTCCGGGAGCGGCGGCCCCGGGTGGTCGTCAAGGCCGACCTGCTGCCCGCCGTGAGCGTGCTCGGCATCCTGAGCCTGCTGAGCTTCCCCCTCGCCTTCGCCTGGTCGCGGCTCGCACCGCCGGAGCGGGTGCGCATCATCGCCGCCGACGGCACCCAGGGCGCCCTCGAGCTGGAGAGCTGGCACCGCTTCGACGACCTCGCCGTCTTCGGGTTCCTCACCCTCGGGGCGGGGATCGTCGTCGGCGTCGTCGTCTGGCTGCTGCGCGAACGGCGCGGGCCGGTGGTGTTCCTCGCCGCGGTGCTCGGCGTCGCGCTCGCCGGGGCGCTCGCCATGCTGCTCGGCGTCGGCTGGGCGAACAGCCACTACGCCATCGCCAGCCCGCCCGCGCTCGGTTCGGTGATCGAGCTGGCGCCGCGCCTGGAGTCGTGGTGGGTGCTGCTCGCCGGCCCGCTCGGCGTGTCGATCGCCTACAGCATGCTCGCCACCTGGAACGGGCGCGACGACCTGGGCCGCCGCCTCGGCTGAGCGTTTTCCCCTAGGCTGGTGCCTCGACTACAGGGGGTTCCAGCAGTGACCGAAGACATCGAAGTTTCGCGGCACAACGCCGTCCGCTTTCCCGGCATCAGCCCGCGTGCGTACGAGCACCCGGTGGACCGCGGCGCGCTCGCCACGCTGCGCGCGGTGCCCGGTTTCGCCCAGGTCGTCAAGGCCATTTCGGGCTTCTACAACGAGCGCGGCGAGCGGCTGATGGCGCTCGCGTCGTCGATCCGCGTCGGGCCGAAGCAGTACCCGGAGCTCGACCGGCTGCGCCACGAATGCGCCGAGACGCTGGACCTGCCCGCGGTGCCGAACGTGTTCGTCTTCCAGGACCCGCGGGTCCGGGCGGAGACGGTCGGCATGGACGAGCCGTTCATCCGGGTCAGCACCGGGCTGGTCGAGCTGATGAGCATCGAGTCGCTGCGGTTCGTGCTCGGGCACGAGATGGGGCACGTGCTGTCCGGCCACGCGGTCTACCGCACGATCATGGTGCGCCTGATCGGCCTGCAGCTGTCGATGTCGTGGACACCGGTCAGCGCACTCGGCCTGCGGGCGGTCATCGCGGCGCTGCGCGAGTGGTTCCGGAAGGCCGAGCTGTCGTGCGACCGGGCCGGGCTGCTGTGCAGCCAGGACCCGACGGCGGCGCTGCGCGCCCAGATCCAGGTCGCCGGCGGCATCGACCCCGCGCGCATCGACGTCCCGTCGTTCCTGCAGCAGGCCGCCGAGTACGAATCGGTCGAGGACATCCGCGACAGCTTCCTCAAGCTCAGGTCCGTCGAGACCGAGTCGCACCCGTTCGCGGTGGTCCGCGCGGCGCAGCTGCAGAAGTGGGCGGCGTCGGAGGAGTACCGGGCGATCCTGGCGGGCGACTACCCGCGCCGCGACGACGACTCGCCGACGTCGGACTGGAAGGACGACCTGAAGTCGGCGGCCAAGTCGTACAAGGACTCGTGGAGCACCTCGGCGGACCCGCTGACGAAGGTGTTCAGCGACGTCGGCGAAACGGTTTCCGGGGCGGCGGGCAAGGTGTGGAACAAGTTCGGCAACGGTTCGGAGGAGAACGCCTGATTGTCCCCAGGCTTCCGCGGATGTGGACAACTTCCCCGGAGCACGGCTTCGCGGGCGGTTTCGTCGGGGTGGGGCGATAGACTGGACCGGGGTCAGCCCCCAGGGACGGGTGGGGCCTGCTCTCCCCGGAGTCGATCTTGCTGCTGTCCACGGAGGCGGTCGCCGCGGGAGCTCAGCCGTTCCCTGCGAGCGGAGAGTGGGCCGCGGACGTGCGCTCCGGCCGGGTGGCCCCGTTCGACCTGGCCGCCGCCCGCGGCTGCCAGGTGATGCGCGGCGGCGGGTCCTCTCCGCCCTCGACGGGGGTACGGGTCAGTTCAGGCTGGCCGGGCGGCTGAGGTCGGTGAGCTCGCCCGGCGGCACCGGCACCGCGCCCAGCTTGTCCAGGAAACCCGCTTCCCGCGTCAGCAGGCGGCAGGCGATGCGGAGCCGGCGCAGCGGGTGGCGTTCCTCCAGGAGCCGCTGGCGGTCTTCCAGGGGGAGCAGGCAGTCCGCGGCCAGCGCGTAGGCCAGCTCGGCGAACGTCGTGTCCAGGTCCGGGGCCTGCCAGTCGTCGCTGCGCCACGCCGTTTCGCAGTACCGCTGGTGCGCGCCGCGCGCGACCGTCGCCAGGCGCTCCGCCATGTCGCCGGCCGGGGTGACCGGGTCGTCGTCGATCCACTCCACCGACGCGATGAGGTACGGCGCCGAAACGCAGTCGAGGTCGCGCAGGCGGAACCGGCGCTGGGCCTGCGTGATGACGTCGAAGCGGCCGTCCGGCAGGCGTTTCGCCTCGCGCAGCACCGTGCTGCAGCCGATCTCGTACAACTGGTCCAGACCACGTACCTCGCGGGTCAGTGACGAGCGGAGGGCGACCACGCCGAACTCGCGGCCCGGCACCGTGCCGCTCACCAGGTCCGCCGTCAGCTGCCGGTAGCGCGGTTCGAAGATGTGCAACGGGAGCTTGGTGCCGGGCAGCAGCACGGTCTGGAGCGGGAACAACGGCAGGATCGTCGTCGTCGCGGCACTTTCCGATTCCGGCTCGGTCACGGGTCCCACGGTAAGGGCAGAACGCCTTCGGCGCACGGTCACCGGTTGGGCGGTTTGAACACCGCGAACGGATCGGTGATCTGCATGCCCTTGCCGGCGAAGGAGAACAGGGCCGCGGGGCGGCCACCCGCGCGGCCGGGTGCGGCCGTGTGGCCGGTGGGGAGCAACAGGCCGCGTCGCGAAAGCACCCGCTGCAGGTTGGTCGCCGAGACGCGGTAACCGAGGGCCGCCGAATACAGGCTCCGGAGCGCGGAAATCGTGAACTCCTCCGGCGCGAGCGCGAACCCGAGGTTGGTGTAGCAGAGCTTCGACCGCAGCCGGTCACGGGCGCGCAGCACGATCGCCTCGTGGTCGAACGCCGTGCGCGGCAGCCGCGCGATGTCGTGCCATTCGGTGTCCTCGGGCACCTCGGGGTCGACGTCGGAGGGGACCAGGCCGAGGAACGCGGTCGCCACCACGCGCGGCCCGGGAACCCGGTCCGGGTCGCTGAACACCGCGAGCTGCTCGACGTGCTTGAGCTGGCGGACGTCGACCTTCTCGGCGAGCTGGCGCCGGATCGACGTCTCGACGTCCTCGTCGGGCCGCAGCCGCCCGCCCGGCAGCGACCAGCGGCCGAGGTGGGGGTCCAGTGCGCGTCGCCACAACAGCACGCGCAGTGTGTCCGAGCGCACTTGAAGGACCGCTCCCAAAACCTCGTGGGCCAGGGGTGTCTGGGTGTTAAGATGACTTCGCACGGTTTTCGATTATAAGGCGAAAACCGGAGACAGGTCCAGGAGGGCCCGATGACCACCATGTTGGTTCCGGAAGGTCTCACCCCGTTCGGCGGGGTCGAGGCGAACGCGGCCTGGGCGGAGGAGGTGCGGCGCCTGGCGAAGCAGCGCGACGCGGTCTTGCTCGCGCACAACTACCAGGTGCCGGAGATCCAGGACATCGCCGACCACACCGGCGACTCGCTCGCGCTCAGCCGCATCGCGGCGAGCAGCGACGCGTCCACCATCGTCTTCTGCGGCGTCCACTTCATGGCCGAGACCGCGAAGATCCTCTCGCCGGAGAAGACCGTCCTGATCCCGGACGCGCGGGCCGGCTGCTCGCTCGCCGACTCCATCACCGGTGAGCAGCTGCGCGCCTGGAAGGCCGAGCACCCGGGTGCGGTGGTCGTCTCCTACGTCAACACCACGGCCGAGGTGAAGGCCGAAACCGACATCTGCTGCACGTCCTCGAACGCGGTCGACGTCGTCGCGTCCATCCCCGCCGACCAGGAAGTTCTCTTCCTGCCCGACCAGTTCCTCGGAGCGCACGTCAAGCGCGTGACCGGCCGGGACAACATCCACATCTGGGCCGGGGAGTGCCACGTGCACGCCGGGATCAACGGCGCCGAGCTGGCCGCCCGCGCGGCCGAGGACCCGGACGCCGACCTGTTCATCCACCCCGAGTGCGGCTGCGCGACCTCGGCGCTCTACCTGGCCGGCGAAGGGGCCGTGGCGCCGGAGCGGGTCAAGATCCTCTCGACCGGCGACATGGTCCACGAGGCCCGCGACACCAAGGCCAAGAGCGTGCTGGTGGCCACCGAGATCGGCATGATCCACCAGCTCCGCAAGGCCGCGCCGGGCATCGACTTCCGCGCGGTGAACGACCGCGCGTCCTGCCGCTACATGAAGATGATCACGCCCGCAGCTCTGCTGCGGTGCCTGCGTGACGGGCTCGACGAGGTGCACGTCGACGTCGAGACGGCCGCTCGCGCGCGGGCTTCGGTGCAGCGGATGATCGAGATCGGGCAGCCCGGCGGCGGCGAATGATGCCGCCGGTTAATGCCGCACAGGCGAAAACCCCGGTCTGGGAGGCCCGCGCCGACCTCGTCGTGATCGGCAGCGGCGTCGCGGGGCTGACGGCGGCGTTGCGCGCGCAGGCCCTCGGGCTGCACGTCCTGGTGGTGACCAAGGCGGCCGTTGCGGACGGCAACACGCGGTGGGCCCAGGGCGGCGTCGCCGTGGTCCTGGAAAACGAGCACGACGTCGGCGACTCGGTGGCGAAACACGCCGAGGACACCTTCACCGCCGGGGCGGGACTGGTCGACGAGGTGGCGGCGCGGTCGATCCTCGACGGCGGTCCGGCCGCCATCGCCCGGCTCCGCGCGGACGGCGCGCGGTTCGACGCCGCGGGGGACGGCCTGCTCGCACGGGCCCGTGAAGGCGGGCACAGCGCGTTCCGCGTGATCCACGCGGGCGGCGACGCGACCGGCGCCGAGGTCGAACGCGCGCTGGTCGCGCAGGCCGGGCAGGCGGGGGTGCCGGTGCTGGAGCACCACATCGCCGTCGACGCGCTGCGCACGCCGGGCGGCCGGGTCGCCGGCGTCACGGTGCTGGACCGCCACGGCGTGCCCGGCGTCGTCCGCGCTTCCGCCGTGCTGCTGGCCAGCGGCGGGATCGGGCAGCTCTACCAGGCGACGTCGAACCCGGAGATCGCCACCGGCGACGGGCTCGCGCTCGCACTGCGGGCCGGTGCGACCGTGGCGGACATCGAGTTCGTCCAGTTCCACCCGACCGTGCTCTACACCCCGGGTGCGCGCGGCCGCTGCCCGCTGGTCACCGAAGCGGTGCGCGGCGAGGGCGCGACGCTGGTCGACGGCGCCGGCCTGCCCGTGATGCGCGGGGTGCACCCGCTCGGCGACCTCGCGCCGCGCGACGTCGTCGCGGCGGCGATCACGCGGCGGATGGCGACCGCACCGGGCGGCGTCGACGACCACGTCTTCCTCGACGCGACCGGGATCGCCGGGTTCGCGCGGCGGTTCCCGACGGTGCTCGCGGCGTGCGCGGCACTGGGCCTCGACCCCGCGGTGGACCCGATCCCGGTGACGCCGGCGGCGCACTTCTCCTGCGGCGGCGTGATGACCACTGTGGACGGACGGTCGTCGGTGGCCGGGCTCTACGCGGCCGGCGAGGTCGCGCGGACCGGGCTGCACGGCGCGAACCGCCTGGCGTCCAACAGCTTGCTCGAAGGCCTGGTCGTCGGGCAGCGCGTTGCGGAGGCCGTCGCGGCGGACCTCGGGGCCGGGCTGCTGGCCGATCCCGCGCGCGGGCGGCTGCCGTCGTGGACGACCGCCCCGGCGGCGGAACGTGATGCCCTGCAGCGCGTGATGAGCCGGTACACGGCCATCGGCCGCGACGCCGACGGGCTGGCGGCGGCCGGTTCGGTGCTGGACCTGTCGCTTTCGGACACTCCGTTGTGGACACACGCCGCGGTCGAGGACGCGGCGCTGACCGTGGCGGCGCAGGCGTTGCTCACCGCGGCCGTCCGGCGCACCGAGTCGCGAGGCTGCCACGTGCGGTCGGACTTCCCGTCGCGTGACGACGGCTGGCGGCGCAGTCAGCTCATCCGGCTCAGCCCGTCCGGCCAGCCCGTGCTGGCCGACCCGATCACCTTGGAGGGCGTGGCATGACGTTCCCGATCTCCGAACCGGTCCTGCGCCGGATCGCCGGCGCGGGCCTCGACGTCGAGGACGTGCGGCGGGTCGTCACCACAGCGCTGGGCGAGGACCTGCGGTACGGGCCGGACGCGACGACCGCGTCGACGGTGCCTGCTGACTCGATCGCGGTCGCCGAGCTGACCCCGCGCGTCGACGGGGTCGTCGCCGGGCTGCCGGTGGCGCTCGCGGTGTTCGACATGGTGCTGGGCCCGGACTTCGAGGTCCTGGCCGGGCGCGAGGACGGCGAGCGGCTGGTGGCGGGGGAGCCCGCGCTGGTGCTGCGCGGGCCGGTCCGCGGGCTGCTCACCGCCGAACGCACGGCGCTGAACCTGCTGTGCCACCTCTCCGGCGTCGCCACCGCGACCGCCGCGTGGGTGTCCGAAGTGGACGGTACCGGGTGCGCGATCCGGGACTCCCGCAAGACGTTGCCGGGGCTGCGGCTGCTGCAGAAGTACGCCGTCCGCTGCGGTGGCGGGGTCAACCACCGGCTGGGCCTCGGCGACGCGGTGCTGATCAAGGACAACCACGTCGTCGCCGCGGGGTCGGTGACCGCGGCGCTGGCCGCGGCCCGGGCGCACGCGCCGGAACTGGCGTGCGAGGTGGAAGTCGACACGCTTGCGCAGCTGGAGGAGGCGCTGGCCGCCGGGGCGGACGAGGTGCTGCTGGACAACTTCACGCCGGAGGAGTGCCGGCAGGCGGTCGCGCGCCGCGACGAAGTTTCGCCGAAGACGCGGCTGGAATCCTCTGGTGGCCTCACCCTCGACCGTGGTAGGGCCTACGCCGAGTCCGGTGTGGACTATCTGTCGGTGGGCGGGCTGACCCACTCCGCACCCGCGTTGGATCTGGGCATGGACCTTCGCTGAAGGGCTCTTCCCGGCTAGACTGGCGGTGGCGGAAGTTCTTTCCCGCCACCGTCTTTCGGTTCGGGGGTTTCGGGTGCGGATACCGGCGGTGCTCGCGGTCGCCTGCCTCGCGGCGGGCTGGGCCGTGTCCGGTGCGCCGGTCGCGTCCGGGCAAGGGCAGTGCGCGAACCCGTCCGGCACGTACACCGGCGAAATCCCGTGGGGGCAGCGGCTGGTGGACCCGGCGCGGCTGTGGCCGCTGACGCGGGGCGACGGCCAGCTGGTGGCCGTCCTCGGCACCGGCGTCGACGCGCAGAACACGCAGTTCGCGCCCGGCCAGCTCGAGGGCGGGGCCGGCACCGAGCGGACCGACTGCGACGGCCGCGGCACGATCGCGGCCGGGATCGTCGGCGCGCAACCGGAGCCGTCGACGACCTTCGCCGGCGTCGCGCCCGGCGCGCACCTGCTGCCGATCCGGTCCACGTCGTCCGACGGCGGTGACCCCGGCGCGCTCGCCGAGGCGATCGGCCGGGCCGTGGACAGGCACGCGGGCGTCATCCTGATCGCCGTGCCCGTGACGTCCGACAGCCCGGCGTTGTCGTCGGCGGTTTCGCGGGCGCGTGCGGAAGGCGCGGTGGTCGTCTCGGCCGCGTCGGCGAGCCGGCCGGGCGAGCGGACGTACCCGACGGCGACGTCCGGGGTACTGGCCGTCGGCTCGGTGAACCCCGCGGGCGAGCCGGTGCAGACCGAAGCGGGGGACTACGTCGGCGTCGCCGCGCCCGGTGCGGAGCTGGTCAGCACGTCGGCCGGGGCGGGCGGCGCGGTCGCGCACCGCTGGCCGGTGACCGACCCGGGCCTCGCGGCGGCGTACGTCGCCGGGGTCGCGGCGCTCGTGCGGGCGTACCACCCGGAGCTGACCGGCGACCAGGTCGTCACGCGCCTGACACTGACCGCCCACCGCTCGCCTTCGGGCGGGCACGACCCGCGGCTGGGCTGGGGAGTCCTGGACGCCTACGCGGCGGTGTCCTCGACCCTGCCGGCCGACGTCCCCCCGCCCGGCGCCCCTCCCGTCCGGGCCTCGGCTCCCGCGGTGGTCCCGGCCGCCGCCCCCGCGCCCCATCCGCCGGACGTCGCGGCGGGCACGATCGCCCTGGCCGGGCTCGCGCTGGCCGCGGCCGCAGGCGTGACGGTGGCGGCGGTCCGCCGCGCCCGCCGCCGCGGCTGGCGCCCCACCCGCTTCACTCCCTGACCGCCCGTCCAGCACGTGAGATACGCCCCCAATCACGCGAGATCCGTCTCCAATCACGTGAATGACGCGCCCGATCACGCGAGTTCGGTGTATCCGAACGGCGAATGCGCGTACCGGGAGGGTCGTTCGCCGGGACTCGCGTAATTGGGGACGGGACTCGCGTGACTGGAGACGGGACTCGCGTGATTGGGGACGGGACTCGCGTGATTGGCGGCGTCACTCGTGGTGGGCGGGGACCGGGCGGGTTGAGCCGACGATGGTGACCGAGCCTGCCACGTGCACCGTGAAGTCCGCGCCTTCGCGGGTGAAGCGGGTGATCTGTTCACGGGGGGTGCTGCGGTCGTGGGACTGCCAGCCGTCGCGGCGCAACGCCGGGAGCAGCGACGCCAGGCGGCGTTCCGGCTCGGCCGGGTGCTCCAGGCGGACGCCGTACTGCCAGCACAGCAGGTGCCCCGGCCGGGTCGGATCGCAGTCGAGCTCGCCGTCGAGTGTCCGGTCCGCCGGCCCGCCGAAGGCCGCCGCGGTGGTGTCGATCACCGACGTCAGCTCGTCCGCCAGGCGGGTCAGTTCCGGGGTCATGGCTGCACGTTCCCACCGCCGGTGAGCACGCGGTAGATGTTCGTCCACGAATCCGAACCCGGCTTCAGCACGTCGTTGTGCGACGACACGCCCCACAAGGGCGATCCGGTGGCGTCGTCCCCCGTGCCCAGTTCGGTGACACCGGGGAAGACGTCCGGGTCGGCACCGTGCCCGATGCCGGTCCACTCCAGGCCCCACGCGTTGCCCTGCGCGACGACGATCGGGTCGAGCGGGGCCGTCATCGAGAACCGCTGGACGCCCGCCTGGCTCGGCGGCAGGTCGGCCGGCGACCACACGCCGTGGCCCATGCCCGCGGACTCGACGTGCAGGACGCGGTCGACGTCGAGGCCGTGCGTCTCGGCGAGCCCGACCGTCGCGCCGCCGTAGCTGTGCCCGATCGCGGTGAGCGTGACGTCGGAACCCGCGTGGCTCGCGATCTCGCCGCGCAGGTCGTCGGCGAAGGTCTTGAGGTCCGGCGCCATCGTCCGCGCGTAGCTCGCGTCCGGTCCCTGCGCCACCGGGTTCTGCGGAAACACCCCGTCGGCCCAGACGACCACCGCCGTGCGCCCGGCCGGGTCCGCGGCCACCAGGCTGCGGCCGAGACCGGCGTAGGCGTCGAAGTTCGCCAGCTGCGTGTTGACGCCGGGCACGAACAGCCCGACGTTCCGCGTCCCCGGCTCGATGTGCCCGACGAGCTCGGCGATCCGGCCGTTGCCGGCGGGATCGAACCGGAGGATCTGCCGGTCGGTCGCGAGAATGTCCTCGTACAGCTTGATTCGCGCCTGCGACCGCGCGATTGCGTCGGCGTCCGTCAACGCAGCCAGCCGCGAACGCTCGGCGGTCAGGGCATCGGCGACCTTGACGCGGTTGCCGGCGATCGCGTGCGCCCACGCCCCGGTGTCGGCCGCGCCGCCGATCCCGGCCGGATTTCCCGCGCGGGGCAGCGGGTCTTCGGGCAGCAGCGCCCGGTACACCGCCGCGACCTGCGCGTCCGCCCGCCGGTAGCCCGCGGCCGACGCCGTCAGTCCACTTTGGAGCGTCCGCAGCCGGGCGACGTGCGACTCGAGCCTCCCGCCCAGCTCCGTCATGGTCTTCTCGAACGTCTTGGCCGCGGCGGCGGCCTCGCTCACCTGGCCGAACGCGGTGGCGGGCACCTTCTCGCCCGCCACCGCCGACTGCGCCGCCGAAAGAGCCTCGGCGCGGGAGCCGGACTCGCCGGCCACCGCGTCCAGGCGCGCCGGGGCGACGCGATATCCCGCGGCCGTCATCAGGAGCCGTCTTCGCCGATGACCGGCGGCGCGACCGGCGCCGACTGGCCCCAGACGTTCTCCGTCTCCACCAGCCACGCCGGGATCCGCCGCCCGGACCCCATGTCGCCGCCGCCGCCCATGCCCATCGGCATCATGGGCATCATCGGCATCGCGCCCTTGGCGGCCGCCGCCCCCGCGGCCCCGGCCGCGCTGCCGGCGAGCCCGCTCAGCGCGTTGCCCGCCCCGCCGTCGCCGGCCAGCCCGGAGTGCGCCGCCGGGACCTCGCCGGGACCGGTGAGCCCGCCGCCGCCGACCGAAATCCCGCCGCCCCCGCCGAGGGAAGGGGCGTCACCGCCGCCGATCGGGATGCCGCCGCCGGAGCCGCCTTCGACACCCGCGCCGCCCCCGCCGAGCTTCGTACCGGGCGGTTCTTCCTTCTTGTCCTTCGGATCCTTGCCGGTGGCCCACGACGGCACCTTCGGCATGATCGAGCCGAACCGGCCGAACGCGGCGGCCGAGGCCGCGGCGAGCCCGGCGGTGAACATGTCGCCGAACAGCGGGTTCGACGTCGGCACGACCGTCCCCGGCGGCAGCGTCGTCCCCGTGCCCCCGGGCAGCGGGTGCCCGTCCGTCGGCGTGACGACGACCCCGGGGCCGCTCAGGCCGTTGCCGGCCAGCCCCGGCGAGCCGGCGCCTCCGGCACCCCCACCGGCCGGCGGGGTCGTGGGTGCCGGCACGGCGTTCGGCGAAGCCGGGATCGACTCCTCGGCAACGGTGTACTCGCCGGCCAGCTGGGTCATCACGACGATCGCTTTGCCGTGCGCGGATCCCGCGGCGTTCGCGGCGGCCTGCTGCGCCTCGACGTTCGCGATGGCCTGCTGACGCTGCTGCGCCGCGGCCTGGACGACGGCGGGCGAGGCGTCCGGCGGCAGCAGCGGCGGGTTCACCACGAGCGCGACGTCGGCGGGGGCGACGTCCGGCACCGCGACCGGCGGCGGCATCTCCTTCTTGGCCTTCACCAGCGCGTCGGCGGCGTCGCCGAGCATCACGTTCATCGCCTCCGCGGTCTGCGCCACCTTCGAGATGCCGTTCGCGAGGTCGAGGATCATGTGCTGGTACTGCTCGGCCGCGCCACCGGTCCACTGCCCGGAGAACTCGGTGAGCTCGGAGTTCAGGTTGTGGGCCTGCTCGTGGAGGTGCAGCGCCGCGGACTGCCACTTGTCGGCGGCGTGCCGCGCGCTGTTCGGGTCGCCGGCCTGAAGCATCGCGTACAGCTGCTGGTGGCTGTACGCGGCGAAGTTCGTGTGCGCGGTGTTCGTCATCCCTTGCGGCTCCCGTCCGTGTCGCCGCCGCCCAGCAGGCCGAGCACCGGGTCGAGCAGGCCCGTGACGGCGCCCGAAGCGTGCAGGTCCCCGGCCACCGACTGGTCGGCGCCGGCGTAACCGTCGGCGACCGTGGTGGTGACGTCCTGGGCGAACCCGATCGCGCTGCGGACCTGGTCCAGCAGGCCCTGCATCTCCGAGACGGCGGCGCGGTGGGCGTCGGCCAGCGACCCGGCCTCGCCGAACTCGCCGAACAGCAGCGGTTCTTCGCCCAGGGTGAGCAGGAAGTCGTTCGGTTTCGCCATCGCGTGGATCTGGGTCTCCAGCTCCCGCACGAAGTCCTTCAGCGATTCCAGGTGGACGTAGTACGACTGGTCGTGCATCGGGTCCCGGCTCTCTTGTCGCACGGACGCGGAAGGGAAAGCCGGCCGGCCGGTGCGAGCGGGGGGTTCCCGCACCGGCCGACCGACGTCTTGGCGCGGATCAGCCCGCGAACAGCCCCTGGTTGCGGTTCTCCAGCGACTGCTGGAGGTCGTGCGCCTCGCCGACCTTGCCGCCGAACTGCGCGATGATCGCGACGATGTCCGCGGTGGCCTGGCGCAGGCGCGTCTCGGCCTGGCGGGCGGCGTCACCGGCGGAGCTGCCGGAGGCGTACCAGGTCGCGGTGATCGGCTGCAGGTTCTGGTGCAGCTGCTCCAGCTGCGAGGTGAGCGCCTTGGCCTTGGCGGCCAGGGAAGCCGAGCTGTGCTGCAACGCGGCGAAGTTGATTTCGACGACGTCGGCCATGGTGGGCGTCCTCTCGGTCAGGGGTTGAGGCGGGGGAGCACGCCCGAGCCCTCGAGGGTGTGGCCGACCCCCTGGAAGCTCTGGTGGACGTCGGCGTCGCCGCGGCCGTAGTTCGCGTGGCTGGTGTGCACGAGCTGCGACATCGTGTCGAGCTCCTTCACCGCCGCGGTCATCTTCTCCTGCAGCCGGCGCTGGAGGTCCCAGAAGGCGACGGCCTGGTCACCCTTGTAGTTGCGCAGGGCTTCGGTCAGCTCGGACTCCAAGCTGGCCATCGTGGATTTGGCGTTCGTCGCGGTTTCCTCGAAACCCTGGACGGCGCGCGTCATGGCAGCGGAATCTGCCTGGAATCCCGGACTGGACATCGACGGGCCACCTCCTTCCTGAAGCAAAATTCCCCGGGCGCGGTGGTCCGCGCGGTGTGAAAGTCACGCTAGGAAAGAGGCCAGTGTGGTCAAACGGCACAACTGCCGGTCGTGCTGACGGCACTATTACCCACGCGGGCGGCGGTAGGGCGTTCCCCACCTCGGGACGGTGGCGCGCTCCAGTGACCGCGTACCGCCCCCGCGCCAGGCTTCAAACCATGGCAGACAAGGGAAATGCGCTGGTCACGCTGCGCGCGTGGCACCGTCCGCTGGTGGTGCTCGCCGGGGCGATGGGGGTGCTGTGCGCGGTCTCGCTGCTCGGGCTCCTCGTCGATGATCGCACGCTGGTCAACGCGCCGATCTGGCTCAAGCCGTTCAAGTTCTCCGTGTCGATCGGGCTGTACGCGCTGACGCTGGCGTGGCTGCTGACGCACGTGCGCCGCGGCCGCCGCGCCGGCTGGTGGTTCGGGACGCTCTTCGCCGCGGGCATCGGCCTGGACTTCGCGCTGCTGGTCTGGCAGATCATCGGCCGCGGCCGCACGCTGCACTTCAACCAGTCGACACCCACCGATGCCGCGATCAACAACGTCGTCGCGGGCGGCGCGTACACGGCGTGGCTGATGACCGCCGCCGTCGCCGTGCTGCTGCTGTTCCAGCGCATCCCGGACCGCGCGCTGAGGTCGGCCCTGCGGTGGGGCGCCGCCCTCGCCGTGGCTGGGATGTACGTCGCGACGCTGATGTTCTCGCCGACGCCGGCGCAGCAGGCGGTGCTCGAGGCGAACGGCAAGTTTTCGACGTTCGGCGCGCACTCCGTCGGCGTCGACGACGGCGGTGCCGGCCTGCCGGTGGTCGGCTGGAGCACGGTCGGCGGGGACCTGCGGATCCCGCACTTCGTCGGCATCCACGCCCTGCAGGTGCTGCCGCTGGTGGCGTTCGGGCTGCTCCTGCCGGCCCGCCGCTACCGGGTGCTCGAGTCCGACCTCGTCCGCCGCCGGCTGGTCCGGACCGCGGGCGCGGGCTACGCGGGCCTGATCGCGCTGCTCACCTGGCAGGCCGAGCGCGGCCAGTCGATCGTGCACCCGGACTTCTGGACGCTCGCCGCCGCCACCGGCCTGATCGCGGCCGTCGCCGTCGCGGCCACGCTGTCGCTGCGGTCGCTCCCGCGGAAGCGGGTCGTTTCTGCCGAAATTCTGAGATCCGCCCGGTAGACCGGACGCCCCGGGCGAAAGGTGAGTCGCGATGGTGCACCCGCAGGCACTGCTGGACGAGCTGGAGCGCGCTCCGGAGGTCCCCGCGTTCGAACACGGCTCGCGGGTGACCACCCGCGGCGAGCTGCGGGAACTGATCGGCCGGTTCACCGCGGGCCTGCGGGCGGCGGGGCTCGGGCCGGGTGACGGCATCGGGATCGCCACCGCCGTGACGCCGGAGGGGTTCGCCGCGCTCGTCGCGGTGCACGTGCTCGGCGCCCGCGCGGTCGCGGTGCGGCCCGGGCTGCCCGAGGCGCAGCTGCGGCACATCCTCGGTGACGTCGACGCCCTGATCACCGATGCGGAGCCGGTGGCCGCCGCGGTGCCGGTGCTGCGGGTGGGGCCTTCGCTGCTGGCCCGTTACGTCGAGCCGGTGCCGCAAGGCCGGCTCGACGACGTCGCGACGGTCGTGTTCACCAGCGGCAGCACCGGCGTCCCGAAAGGGGTGGCCTACCGCTACCGCGCGCTGACCGAAGGCCGCGTGTGGCGGCCGCCGGTGCCGGGCTCGGCGCACGAGCGGCTGGGCGCGGGGTTCGGCCGGTACCTGCTGTTCGGGTCCCTGGCCAGCGCGGTGATGGTCGAGCAGCTGGGGGTGTGCCTGTTCGCGGGCGGCACCGCGGTGATCCCCGATGGGCCGCCGGACTTCCCGGGAGTGCTGCCGCGGCTGGGCATCACGGCGGCCCTGACCACCGTGCCGCGGCTGCACCAGATCCTCGACGTGCTGCGCGGCTCGGACGTCGACCTGAGCGGCCTGCGGACGCTGATCGTGGCCGGTTCGCCGGTGCCGCCGCACACGCTCGCCGAGGCGGCCGGGCGGATCGGGCCGGCGATGCACCACGCCTACGGGCAGACCGAGACGGGGATGCTGACGATCTGCCGGGCGGACGAGGGCCCCGGTTCGGTCGGGAAGGCCTGCGACACGGTGGAAATCTCGGTGCGCGAGGGCGAGGTGTGGGTGCGCACGCCCTCGGCGTTCTCCGGCTACTGGCGTGATCCGGCCGCCTCCGCCGAGGTGCTGCGCGACGGCTGGGTGCGCACGCAGGACCTGGGGTTCGTGGACGCCGAGGGCTACCTACACCTGTCCGGCCGCGCCCGCGACGTCGTGATCGTGAACGCGATCATCCACTACACCGGCCCGATCGAGCGGGCGATCGCCGCGTGCCCGGACGTCGACCAGGCGTACGTCGTGGCGGTCCCGGACGCGCGGACGGGCGAGGCGGCGCACGCGTTCGTGGTCCCGGTGCCGGGGCGGTCGCCGGACCTGGCCGAGGTGCGCAAGGCGGTGGCGGCCGAGCTGGGGGAGGCGGCGGTCCCGGCGCGGTTCCGCTTCGTGGACTCGGTTCCCGTGGCGCCGTCGGGAAAACCCGACAAGGCCGCGCTCCGGGCATCCATTGTGGACTAGTTACTTCCCGGCGCGCAGGTCGGTGAGCACCTTGGCGACCCGCCGCTGCCGGGTCTCCGCGGTCTTCGCCTGGCCGATCGGCAGCACGAACCGCTGCTTCGCGCTGTAGGAAAGGCTGTCGAACCGGGCCCGGGCGAGGTCGTCGGCGGCGAGTGCTTCCGCCAGGTCGGCGGGGATCTCGAGTTCGCGGGGCGCGGTGTCGAGCGCGACCTCGACCTCGACGTCGTCCCCGGCGGCGACCCCGGCCTGTTCCCGGTTCTCCGCGCTCAGCGGCACCAGGAACTGCCCGCCGCGGCTCGCCATCGTCGTGCGGTAGGTGTGCCCGCCGAGCGTCACGGTGACCGCGGGCTTCTTGCCGGCGCCGAGCGCCTCGACGACGTCGGCGGGCACCGGCAGGCCGGTCGCGGTCTTGCCGCCGAGCAGCACGGTCGTGCGGAACTTCATGGAGCGAGTATGCCGCGTGCCGGCGGCCAGGGCAGCCGGCACGCGGCGATCGGCTCGTCAGACGCCGGTCGTGGTGCGGATCCAGCTGCGGCTCGAGGCGATGCTCGCGTAGTTCTGCGTGCCCTGCGGGTTCGAACCGGAGTTGTTCCCCGTCGAGCACACGCCGACCTGGACGCCGTTGTAGAGCTCCGGGCCGCCCGAGTCGCCGTGCCACGCCGAGCCGTTGACGCCCTGGCTGGCGATCGCCGTGCCACCGAAGGCGTCCGAGCTCAGGCCCGTCACGCGCACGTTGGCGGTCTTGAGGGTGCTCGACGGCGGGCTGCTGCCCTGCGTGCGACCCCAGCCGTAGATCTGGTTGGTCGACCCGGTCGGCGGATTGCCGGTGCCGAGCTTCATGTAGGTCGTGCTGACCGCCGTCGACAGGTGCAGCAGCGCGATGTCCCCGTTCGGGGACGCCTTCTGCTGGTCGACGGTGGCGTTGGTGCCCTGCTGGAGCGTCACGCTGCCGACCTTGACGTGCATGCCCGGCGAGTTCAGGCAGTGCCGCGCGGTGAGCACCCACTGCGGGGCGATGATCGTCCCGGAGCACTCGAAACCGCCGTACGTCGTCACGTTGTTCCAGTAGATCTGGGCGCCCCACGGCGCGGAGGAAACCGTGCTCCCGCCGATGATGTCCTGCTGGGCGTCCGCAACCCCCGCTGAGACCAGGCTCAGCGCCGCGGCGGCAGCTCCCACCGCGGCTACAGCCCTCGACATTCGCATGAAAATGCCCTTCGGCCCAGGTGATCCGGATATCCGTCCCGAACGGGACGACCAGCCCAACGTAAGAGCCGTCAAGGATTTCCGGAACCTACCGAAGTCGGTAACCCGCCCCCGGGACTGCCGGGGGCGGGTCCGCTGCGCTAGAGGATCGGGATCGCCCGGGGGACGGGAACCTCGCTGTTGAAGGCGAAGTTGCCGTGCCAGGCCGAGCTGGTGTCGAACTTCGCGCCGGTCGAGAGCGAGACGTAGACGTCGCCGGCGGTTCCGCGGACGAAGGTGGCGATGTCGTCCTTCCCGTCGCCGTTGAAGTCCCCGGTCGCGGGTACTTCGTCGGCGATGCCGAAGTAGTCGTGCCAGAGGGCGCTGGTCCCGAACTTGGTGCCGTCGGAGAGCGAGACGTAGACGTCGCCGGCGGTTCCGCGGACGAACACGGCGATGTCGTCTTTGCCGTCGCCGTTGAAGTCTCCGATGGTGGGTGGCCGGGCAGGCTGCGCTGAGCGGGACCGAAGCCGACGTCCAGAAGTTCCTCGATTCGGGGCGCCAGCAGGCGCAGAACGACGACGACCGGATCAAGGTCAGCCAGCTGTCGACGACTGGCGGGCCGGAGGTGCAGAAGGCCGCGCAGCGGGCGTTGAGCGGCACGGTCGAAGACCATCCAGGCGTTCCTCGAAACCGGGTACGCGCTCGCGGCCGAACGTGACCAGGAGACCGCCAGCGTCGCCCACCTCGCCGAGCTGGCGCGGGACGCGGGCGCGCAGGCGGCGGCGCAGACGAAGCAGGCCCAGGACGCGGCCGACCGGGCGATCGCGGCGGCGCAGCGGGCCAAGGAAGCGGCCCAGCGGGCGGCGGCCGAGACCCAGGCGGCACGGGATTCGTCGGTCCAGGCGGCGGGCGCGGCGGCGCGGGCCGCCAACGCGGCCCGTGGTGCCACCGACGCAGCCAAGACCGCGATCGGTGCGGCGGCCGAGGCGAACCGGGCGTCACGGGTGGCGGCGAACGCGGCGGCGCAGGCCGCGACGGCGGCGTCGCTGGCCGAGCGGGCGTGTTCGCGGGCGTATTCGGCGGCGTCGGCCGCGGCGGCGGACGGTGCTCATGCCGCTGAAGCCCGGCAAGCGGCGGTGGACGCGCGGAACGTGGCGGCCGGTGCACGAGCAGCGGCGGATGCGTCCGGCCGGGCCGCGGGTGCGGCGCGAAGTGCCAGTTCGAACGCGGACGCGGCGGCTTCGGCGGCGAGCGAGGCGGCGGGGTACGCGCGGTCGGCGGGCGCGGACGCGAGCCAGGCCGAGCGCGCGGCCGCGACGGCGCGTGCGGCGGCGGCCCGGGCGAACCGTGCGGCGAACGCCGCGGAGTCGCTGGCCGGCCAGGCAGCGACGGCGGCCCGGCAGGCTCGTGACGCGGCGAACGCGTCGGCGGCGCACGCGGAGGCAGCGGCGACAGCGGCCGAGCAGGCGGCTGCGGCGGCGGATCAGGCGAAGAAGGACGCGGACGCGGCAACGCGGTACGCGCCGTCGGCCCGGACATCGGCGGACGCGGCGACGACGGCGGCGAACCAGGCGGCCGCGCTGGAGAAGACGTCCCGCGACGCGGACGCGGCCCGGCTGGAGGCACAGAAGGACCAGGCGATCGCGGACGCGGAAGCGGCGAAGCAGGCGGAGGACACCCGAAAAGCGCACAGCGGTGGCGCGAAGCCGAGGACTTGGCACCGGGCGACCGGCTTCAGACGGCCGACGGCGGATCCGTCGTGGTCGTCGGCGCGACCACCCGCCAGGCGACGGCCAAGGTCTACAACCTCACGGTTGACGACCTGCACACGTACTTCGTGTATGCCGGTGATACGCCGGTATTGGTGCACAACGCGGCTTGCGTCCGCTTCGTGGGGATTCGAAGGGGGGCATCAAGGACATCGAGGGCCCGCAGGCCCAGGTTCTGCTGAACAAGGCAGTGGGCGACGGCTTCCGGGACGACGTCGCGGAAGCCGTCCTCCGGGAACGGGGCCGCACGGTGGTCACCGACGCCGAGAACAGGGCCGCCCTAACCTTCCAAACGCCCTATGGCGAGCGTGTTCTCGATCTCGCCGTGTATGACAAGAACGGCAAGCTTCTCGACTACGTCGAAACCAAGACAGGCGGTTCGCCGTACACAGCAGGCCAAGGATGCCTGGCTGCGGCAGCAGTACGGTTACAACATCGATGTGGTGAGATCCGTTCCGTGATGGTGGTGTGTGCGCATGGCGTATGAGATCCAGCTGTACTGCACGACCGGGGGTATCGCCCCCAAGAGGGATTCGACAGCCTGGTGTCCCGGGCCTTGGCAGACGGCACAGAGCTGCGGCTGAGCGATCGGAATTCCGGCGATGGCTGGATGTCGGCCCAGCTGGATCCGGTCGCGAGTGGTGCCGCCGGGTGTCACATCCAGTTCAGCGCGGGGTCACCGCTCGTCGCGGCGATGGTCGCCGGTGTGGCGTCGGACGATCCGTCGGGCCGGGTGTCCGCCGCGGACTCGCTCGTCACACTCACGCTGTCGGGGGAAGTGGACTGGACCGTGGTCTCGGCGGTCTGGCGTGCGGCCAAAGCGCTGTGGGAAGTTGTCCCCTACGACGAAGGGGCCGGCTTCGCCGTCGATCTCGACGAACTCTGAAGGTGTTCCGGGTGAAGGCCCCCTCGATGCGAGGAGGCCTTCACCCGGTATAAGACTCCGCGGGTTTGGTCCAGGTCACCTGGACCAAAGAGGACCGCGATCGCCCAGGGCGGGAACCTCGCTGTTGAACGCAAAGTTGCCGTGCCAGGTCGAGCTGGTGCCGAACTTCGCGCCGGTCGACAACGAGACGTAGACGTCGACGCCGTTTCCACGGGTGAAGGTGGCGATGTCGTCCTTGCCGTCGCCGTTAGCCGGCTACCAGGGGCAGGGTACAGGCCGGCCGATCTACCAGTTCACCGACAAAAAGGCGAGGAGTCCCGGTGGATTCGACGCTGGGGTTGAGTTCGGCTCTGATACGAGAGCTGAATCGTTGGGCCGACGATTACACCGCGACCGTGAATCGTGACGATCCGATGACCTCCGGCTTCCTGTCCGAAGCGGCAGAAGAGGAATTCGCCGCCCGTGGTCGCCGCCTGGCGGAAGAGGTATGGGCCCAGGTGAGTCCTGACTGGCGGGTCACGTACTACGACAGCGAACTCGGTCGGGACGTCGAGATCCCAGCGCCCACCTGAGTTCGGGACTTCGTGTGATTTGGTTCAGCCACTCGAACCCGCCCCGGCCTTGTCCCTCGGCTATCGTCCTTCGAGCCGCCGGGACCCCGGGGGTACGGCAAGCGGCGGTTCGCTGCTCGCTTCGAGGGGGAACCATGTCCGCACCACAGCACGATCCCGAGCTCTTCGACGAGCTGATGCGCGAGGAACTCCGCCATCAGCCGATCAGCCGCTACGCGATCGCGACGCTCGTGTTCGGGTTGCTCGGCGGGCTGATCGCCCCGGTGTTCGCCGCCGTCGCGATTGTCCGGATCAGGAAGCAGCGGCAGCGCGGACTGGTGCTCGTGATCTGTGGGCTGGTGGCCTTCGCCGGCTG
The DNA here is from genome assembly GCF_040638285.1 of Amycolatopsis sp. NPDC026612. Taxonomy (NCBI): domain Bacteria; kingdom Bacillati; phylum Actinomycetota; class Actinomycetes; order Pseudonocardiales; family Pseudonocardiaceae; genus Amycolatopsis; species Amycolatopsis sp. NPDC026612. The sequence goes on along the minus strand of NZ_JBEZYB010000031.1, from coordinate 12,823 downwards.
GGCGGGAGTGATGACGTACAAGGTCGCCACCGGGACGGCGTGGTGGCAGCAACGGCAGCAGGAACGACTGCCCGAAGGGGTGGCGCACGGGTCCGATCTCGTCGCGGGCGACTGCTTCTGGTCCCCGCCGGCTTCGGGCGCCACCGATGTGATGCAGAGGTCGTGCACTGACCGGCACAACGCCGAGGCGTTCGAGGTGCTTCCGCTGGAAGCAGGTCCGATGCCCGATATCGTCGAGGTCTACCAGCGGACCCTGGCCCGGTGCGAGGCCGGCGCCCGCTCGATTCCCGGCGTCCGCGTCCAGGTCATCACGCCGACCACCGAGAGCTGGAACCAGGGCAAACACCGGGCGGTCTGCTACTACAGCTTCGCCACCGACATGACCGCACCCGTGCGGTGAACCGGCCGCCCACGGGCGTGGCACAGCGGGTGCTCGACGGACCTACCGCCTTCTCCCCGGCGTGGCTCGCCGAGGACGGCAAAGCGGTCGCTCCCGTGGCCGCACCGTCCGGGTTGGACCGGGCGCTGCTCGAACGGCTGCGCACCGGTGGGCGGGTCGTGGGCGTGAACGAGGTGCTCAAGTGCGTCGACGGCGCTGCTCCGGTGAGACTGCCGCCGGCCGGACAGCCGACCCTGGAGCGGGGACCGGTCCTGCTCGTCCTCCCGGACCTGTCGGGTGCCGTGCTGGCCACCGGCCTCGGGTACGCCCTGGTCGCGGGCACCTCCCGGTTCCTCGGCGGTGCCCTGCCGGGCGGGGTCAACGACGCACGGGCCAGGTTCGCCCGGCACGCCCGGCGGCTGGCGGGCACCCATCCGGGGCTGCCCGCCGTGGCCGGGCGGTTTCCGCCGCGTGCGCACGCGTGGAAGTCCCCGGCCGAGGTGGCGCCCGGTTCGGCGGTGGCCGGGCAGCTCGCTCTCATGGCGTCGTTTGCCCGCGGAGAACTGTCCGGGGCCGAGTTCGCCAGGAGCTGGTACGCGGCCGGCCGGCGCGCGGACGAGCGCGATGAGCGGGTGCGGGGAATGGTGGGATGGGCCTTGAGCGAGGTGTTCTTCCTGCTCGAGGACTATCCGATCGATCCCGCTCTCCGCGAGCCGGGTGACGTCGCCGACGAGGAACTCGTCGCGGGAGTGCGCACCGCGGTGGAGTCGCTCTCGCTGGAAGGAGGGACACCATGAGGTTTCGGGCATCCGACATCGTGGTCACCCTGGGGTTGAACGTCGAAACCGACGAATTCGCCATGGCGGCCGTGGTGTACGCGTCCCTGGCGAACGAGTTCGGGGCTTCGGCGATGGAGATCCAGCGCGCCGATCCGGAGGGGGGCCGGACGGGGTTCGTCGGATACCTGCTCATGTCCGTGCCGGTGGCCGAAGGCGAGACGGTCGAGGATGCCCTGCGGCGGGCGGTGTTGCCTGCCGCTTTCAAGTACCGGGTGGACGTGAGCGGTCTCGAGTTCCACGGTGACCTCGATGTCGTGGGCTATGCCGATCTCCCGTTGTGGCAGGAAGTGGCGTGGGACGGGTACATCGTCTACAGCCTGTCGGCCGAGCCCGGGGGCAGGAAGGAGATGCGCCGGGCGACTTACGTGACGCGGCCCGATTTCACGCCGAGGGCGCGGATTCAGACCTGGTCGTCCGGGTCCATCTGCGAGTGCCGGTCGCGGATCCGGTTCGGGCGCTGGAGCTGTGTGGTCCGGAGATCGAGGCGACGGACGCGTCGATCGTTCAGATCGTCTCGGCGCGGGCGGCCGGCTCGGCCGAGGAGTTCTGCGAGGTCGCTCTGTTGTCGGCGTATCCCGCCCTCGACGGAGAGGACGCCGAAACGGGGCTGCGGCGGATCAGCGAGGTGCTCTCCTCCCGGCTTGAGGACTGCCGAACGCAGGTTGAACTGCTGGCGGTGCGCGTCGAGGACGACCCGCTGTACGAGGCTTAGGATTCCGCCGGTTTCGTCCACGCCACCTGGACCAGCCCCGTCCCGTGCCGCCGGGATACCAGCGTTCCCCGCCCCGGCGGTTGCGGTGACGGCTTCACGTCCGCCAGCAACGCCCCCTCGTCCTTGGTCCCCGACATGATCAACCCCGGCGACCCCAGCTCCCGCAGCCGCTGCAGCACCGGCTCGAACAACGCCCGGCCTGCGCCGCCGGATCCGCGGACGATGATCACGTGCAGGCCGATGTCCCGCGCCTGCGGCAGGAACTCCAGCAACGGCTGCAGGGGATTGCGCCCCACCGTGGCCACCAGTTCGTAGTCGTCCACCAGGACGAACAGTTCCGGTCCGCGCCACCACGAGCGGTTCCGCAGCTGCTCCGGCGTCACCGACGGCCCGGGCAGCCGGTTCCGCATCGCCTGGGCGCACTCCGCGATCAGGTCCGTCAGCTTGCCCTCGGCGCCCGCATAACCCAGCAGGTGCGGCTCGGGCACCGCTCCCAGGAGACCGCGGCGGTAGTCCGCGACGATGATCGCCGCTTCCTCCGGCGGGTACGCCGACGTGATGCCCTGAGCCAGCGCACGCAGCAGCGAACTCTTGCCCGACTCGACGTCGCCGAAGGCCACGAAGTGCGGGTCCGTCGCGAAGTCCAGGTACACCGGGCGCAACGTCGACTCCGCGATGCCCAGCGTGACCTGCCGCGAAGGAGCCGCGGGCAGCGTGTCGAGGGGTACCTCCGGCGGCAGCAGCCGGACCTGCGGGGCGCGCGGCCCCCGCCACGCCTCCGAGATCCGCCGCGTCAGGTCGACGCCGCCCGTGCCGGTCGTCTCCGGGCGCTGGTCGCCGTCGATGCGGGGCAGGGCCGCGAGGAAGTGCAGCTTCTCCGCCGTGATGCCGCGGCCCGGACGGTCGGCCGGGACGTTGGCCGCCACCTTGCGGTCGATCGACGAATCCATCGGGTCGCCCAGGCGCAGCTCGAAGCGCGTGCCGATCGCGTCGCGCAGCTGGGCGCGGACGCCGATCCACTGGTTGAGCGAGACGATCACGTGGATGCCGAAGCCGAGCCCGCGCGCGGCCAGCCCGGTGATCTGCTCCTCCAGCTGCTCGTACTCCTGGCGGATCGTGGTCCAGTTGTCCACGAGCAGGAACACGTCGCCGAACTCGCGGCCGTCGGTGCTCTCGGTGAACTCCGCACGGCGGGCGCGGAACGTCGCCATCGACTCGATCCCGTTGGCCGCGAAGAACTCCTCACGCTGCTCCAGCAACGTCGTCAGCTCCGCGACGACCCGGCGGCAGCGCTGCGCGTCACGGCGGGTGGCGTACCCGGACACGTGCGGCAGCCCGGCGATCGGCGCCAGCGCGCCACCACCCATGTCCAGCACGAAGAGCTGGACCTCGGCCGGCGTGTGGGTCAGCGCGAGCATGCCCGCGATGTCCTTCATCAGCGTCGACTTCCCGCTCTGCGGCGCACCGACGATCAGTGCGTGCCCGGCCGCGCCGGAGAAGTCGGCCCACAGCAGGTCGCGGCGCTGCTCGAACGGCTTGTCCACCAGCGCCACCGGGATCGTCAGCTTCCCGTTGCCACCCCAGCCGAGCGGGCACAGGCCGCGCGCCGCGTCCTCGCCGAGCGGCGGCAGCAGCTGGTCCAGCGTCGGCGGCTCGGCCAGCGGCGGCAGCCAGATCTGGTGCGCGGCCGGGCCGCGGCCCGCCAGGCGCGACAGCATCGCGCCGATGATCGTCTCGCCGGTACCGCCCTCCTCCGCAGGCGCCGGCGACACCTCCGTCGTCACCGGAATTTCCACCGAGGCCAGGGAAAACGGCAGCACGCCCAGCTCCTGCCCGTCCTCTCGCACGACCGTGCTGCGTGGCGGCAGCTCGCCGGAGACGTAGGCCGCCTTCAGCCGGATCAGCGTTTCGGTGTCGGACTTCAGGTACGCCGACCCCGGCACCGGCGGCAGGTGGTAGGCGTCCGCGACCCCCAGCACGGCCCGGCTTTCCGCGGCGGAGAACGTCCGCAGCCCGATCCGGTAGGACAGGTGGGAATCCAGTCCGCGCAGCCGCCCTTCCTCCAGCCGTTGCGACGCCAGCAGCAGGTGGATCCCCAGTGACCGGCCCAGCCGGCCGATCGCGACGAACAGGTCGATGAACTCCGGGCGCGAGGACAGCAGCTCGCTGAACTCGTCGATGATCACCAGCAGCGACGGCAGCGGGTCGAGCGGTGCGCCGTCCGCGCGGGCCTTTTCGTAGTCGCGCACCGAGGCGTAGTTCCCGGCCGCGTGCAGCAGTTCCTGCCGCCGCAGCAGCTCGCCGTTGAGAGCGTCGGCCATGCGGTCGACCAGTGCGAGGTCGTCGGACAGGTTCGTGATGACCGCGCACGTGTGCGGGAGCCCGGTCATCCCGGCGAAGGTCGCGCCGCCCTTGAAGTCGATGAGCGCCAGGTTGAGCGTCTCCGACGAGTGCATCACGGCCAGCGCCGTCACCAGTGTCCGCAGGAGCTCGCTCTTGCCCGACCCGGTCGCGCCGATGACCAGGCCGTGCGGGCCCATCCCACCCTCGGCCGACTCCTTGAGGTCCAGCTCGACCGGACGGCCTTCCGGGTTGACGCCGAGCGGGATCCGCAGCCGGTCGCGGGCCGCGCGCGGGGCCCACGTGACGGTGGTGTCGGTGTCGCGCGGGTCGCCGATGCCGAGCAGCCCGGCCAGGCCGAACGTCGCCGACATCGGTTTCTCGCCGACGACCGCGGCGGGCGTGTGCAACGGCGTCAGCATCCTCGCGAGGGCCTCCGCCGCGCCGCGGTCGAGGACGTCCGGGCGGCCGAGGAAGCCGAGCCGCTGCTCGCCGCCTTCGCCGACGACCATGCCGAGGGAGCCGGGCGCGGTGTGCAGGCTCAGCAGGCTCTCGGTCGAGGACGCCCGCGGGTGCTCTTGGCCGACTTCGATCACCGTGACGCCGAGCCGGCCGTCCTCGCCGATCAGCCGGGGCTCGCCGTGGGCGGTGCCGCCGTCGACGACGACCACGAGGTGCGGCAGGTCGGGCTCGGCTGCCGCGCGGCGGCTGAACGCGGGCCGTTCGCCCAGGTCGGGGCCGAGGAGCCCGGCCAGCCCGGCCGCGGTGCCGTCGGCCAGCCGCCGCGAGCCGACGGCGTCGGTCGCGCCGGTCGCCGTCGCGTGCGGCAGCCACTTCGCCCATTCCCAGTCGTGCTGCCGGTCCGGGGAGACGCAGACCGCGATCCGCAGGTCCGCGGGGGAGTGGAAGGTGACGAGCTGACCCAGCAGCGCCCGCACGAGGCCGAGCACGTCGGGCCGCCGCCCGGCCACGGTGACCGCGGCGAAGGACCGCAGCGACAACGCGACCGGCAGGCCGTCCACCGTCGAGTAGGTGCGGATGAAGTGCTTGAGGCTGGTGGAGGACACCGGGTCGAGGTCCTCCAGCGGCACGGTCTGCGGAGCCTTCAACGGGGTCGCGAGCCGCTGCGGTCCGGTGCCCGCGCGCACCTGCGCGAACTGCGGGTCGGCGCGCCGCCGGTCCCACAGCTTGCCGGTCTCGACGTAGGCCCACAGGTCGGCCGGGTCCGGCTGGACGGCGATCATGGCCGCGCGCTGGCCGTCGGCGATGTCCCGGACCTGGGCACGCAGCCCGGAGAGGTACCGCTGGTAGTCCCGGCGTTCGTCGTTGATCTGCGCCTTCTTCGCCATCCCGCCGCGGCCGAGCGACATCACCACCATGCCGCCCATGGCGCAGACGAACAACGCGCCGAAGATCCAGGTCATCACGCCGCCGTCGCGTCCGATGTAGACGAACGACATCGCGCCCATGCCGAGCATCATCGGCAGGAACATCATCAGCTGGACCATGCCGCCCGACGAGCTCTTCGGGAGCATCGGCGGCGACTGCAGCACGATCTCGGACGGGCGCTCGGGCGTGAGGCTCATACGGCGATGCTCCAGCGGGTCGGGGCGGCTCTGACCGGTATTTTGGCCACTCGCCGCCCCGCCGCGGTGGGTACTTTTGCCGTCCGCCCGCTTCCGGAGCCGAACCTACGCTCAGCCGAGCAGACCCCCCGGAAGGAGACCCATGGCCGGCGAGTACCGGGCTGAGCCCGAGGCGATGCGCTCCGCCGTGGGCAACGTCGGGGGCATCATCGCCCACGGCATCAATGCCGTGGCCGACCTCGAACGGCTCGTCGTGCCGCCGACGTCGTTCGCGACGTTCGGCAGCGCGGTCGCCGCCGCGAACGCGGCCCTGCACTCCAGCCAGATCACCGCCGTGCGCACGCTCCTGCAGCTGCTGCAGCAGGTCAACGGGCTGGTCAAGGCCGGCGCCGACGCCTACCAGGCGGCCGACCGGGCCGTGGCCGCCGGCTACGGCGGCGGCCACGGCGGCGGTGCTTCGGCGCCCGCGTCGTCGATCTGGGGCAGCTCGCACGCTTCCGAGCTCGCCACGCTGGCCATCAACGACAGCGCGGGCGCCCACGGCGAGCCGTCGTCGGTCGGGAACGTGCTGCGCTACCTGGGGGACGCGCGGTTCGGTGTGCTCGGCGACCACCCGATCACCGACACCCGCTTCCACGGTGTCGCCGACTTCAACGACTGGCTCGCCGGCGACGCCGACAACCAGGCGCGGGTCGGGCTGATCGAGGTCTACGCGGGCACCGCGCGCACGTTCTCCGACGTGCCCGGCGGCGTGCACAGCGGCGACGTCGTGGTCGTCGAGCCGCTGCTGTTCTCCGACCGCCAGCCGGTCATCGGCGTCGCGGGCGACGCCGGCCGCCTCTACAACCACGGGCTGCTCGACGCCCGCACCGGCGGGCTGGCGAAGGTCAGCGTCTACCGGCCCGCCTCCGTCGTCTGAACTCCTTGAACCTTTGTGAGGACCGATGCTGACTTTCCCGAACTCCAGCGCGATGGACGCGACCGCGTCCTCGGGCGGCCCGATCACCGTCCTGCCGCAGATCGTCACCGGTCAGCCGGAGCAGATCGCGAAGCACGTGGTGGACCTGGTCAAGAAGGCCGAGCAGTTCCTCGCCATGTACCACGAGCTGTCCAAGGCCGCCGACCAGCTCGGCAAGATCTGGTCGGGCGCGGCGAGCGAATCGGCGCTGAAGAAGATCCGTGACTCGCTGGACCAGCTCACGAAGATCATCACCGTGGTGGAGAAGGGCGCCGAGCTCCTCGGGGTCTCCGGCACCCTGGTCAAGACCGCGCAGGAGGCCTACCGCGCGGTGGTGTCCGCGGTGAACCCGACGGTCGCCGCGCTGATGTCGAACTGGTGGACCTACGGGGCCGCGGTCGCTTTGTCGACCGCGACGAGCGCGTCGCTGCGGGCGTTCATCACCGCGATCGGCGCGCTGCTCAAGGCCGTCGGCGCGGTCGACCTCGCCCAGCAGGTCACGACGCTCGCGCAGGTCATCGGCGAGATCGAGAAGCTCTTCCACCACGGTTCCGGCAGTTCGGGCGCGACGACGCCGTCGATCGGGACCACCCCGGTCACCGCGCCCCAGACCCCGGCGCCGGTGGCAAGCCCGGCCGGGCAGCAGGTGGTGGCGGGCGGGAGCGGCGGGGGGATCCCGCAGCAGCAGCCTGCGTTCACCGACTACACCCCGCCCGCGCTCGCCGGCTCTTCGCCGAGTTCCAGCGGCTCGGCGACACCCGGTTCGGCGAACAGCTGGATCCCCGTCGACCATCCCGCGACGACGACACCCGCGATCCCCGCCCCCGCCCCCGCGCCGGTGGCCGCCCATGCCGACGAGGTCGTCATCCACACCAACCTCACCACCGGTGAGTCCACTGTGGAGGCTCCGGGCGGTCAGGACTTCGACCTCGACATCGCGCTGGACTACAACGGCAGGCACTTCAGCCAGCACGTCGGCTACGACGCGGCCGGGAACTAGCCGGTGGCGGGCTCGGGGGTGGTCGACGCGTCGGGGGTGGTCAGCTCGGTGCTGTCCGGGTACCGGCGCGTGCTCGTCGAGTGCCGACGGCGCGTCACCGGGGATCCCGGGGCGCTGAGCGCCGCTTCGCAGCGGGTCGCCGCCCGGGCCTCGACCATTTCGGGCCAGGCGCGGGAAATCGGCGAGTCCGCGAAGGCCCTGCACGCGGACTGGGACGGCGACGCCTACACCGCCTTCGCGACAGCGGCGGGCGAACTCGGCACCGAACTCACCGACGCCGCCACGAAGCTCGGCGACCAGGCGAACCGGCTCGCCGCCGCGGCCCGGCTCGTGCAGTCCGCGGAAGCCGCCGTCGACTCGGTGCTCGCGCAGTTCGACCAGTACGCCGCCCAGCTGACCGCCCAGGCCCGTGCGGTGAACTCCGCTTCGGTCGGCGCGTTCATCCAGGCCGCGCGGCAGCTCGGGGAACAGAGCGCCGAGGCGGCCCGCCAGGTCGTCGACGAGTTCTCCGACGCGCTCGCCGAGCTGTTCCCGCCCGAGGGCGTCGGACGGCTGGAACACGAGCTCGGCAAGTGGGCGCGCGGGCCGCTGCACTGGCTCAACGGCGAGCCCCTCGACGGCCGGAAGCGGCCGCGGACCGTGCCGTCGTGGTTCGGCAACTCCGGCTGGAAGAAACTCACCTGGGACGGCCTCGAAGGCACGCGCGCGCCGAAGAAGGCGGACACGCCGTTCGGGCAGCCGGAAGCCGAGGGCCTCCGGAACAAGATCGGCCGCAACACCGAGATCACCTACGCCAAGTTCCAGCACGAGCAGGACGGCTTTTCCCCGGAGTACGACGGGAAGATCACGTCGAAGGGCTGGGACGCCGGCGCGTCCGGGCACGCGGAACTGGCGGCGCTGCACGGCGAGGCCGAAGCCAAGAAGGAATGGGGGGTCGCCGAAGCCCACGCCAAGGGCACGGTGTTCGCCGGCGGCGAAGTGAGCGCGTCCGGCACGATCGGCGCGCACGGCGTCGGTGCGCACGCCAACGGGTTCGTCGGCGGCAAGGTCGAGGGCGAGCTCGCCGCGGACGTCGCGGGCATCGGCGTCGGCGCGAACGGCACGCTGCAGTACGGCCTCGGCGCGCAGCTCGACGCCCAGGCCGTCTACGACGCCGGGCACCTCAAGGTGAACTTCAAGGCGGGCGCGGCACTCGGCCTCGGGCTGGGCGTCGGCGCGAAGATCGACATCGACCTGCCGAAGCTCGGCCACACGATCGGCGAGTACGGCGGCGCCGCGGCCGACGCCGTGAGCCACGCGGCCAGTGAAGCCGCCGACGCCGTGGGCTCCGCTTGGGACGACGCCGTTTCCTACGTGGGGCTGTGATGACGCTTCCCCTCGACTTCGTCATCCCGGACGGCTGGACCGCCGTCGATCCCGGCGACTCGGGCGCGGTGTTCGTCGCCGTGCACCCGGTGCCGGGCGAGGAGTTCACGCCGAACATCACGGTCAGCGTGCGGCAGCGGCCCGACGACGCGTCGATCGACGCCGTCGCCGCCGAGGCCGTCGAACGCCTCTCGCGCACGCTGGCCGGGCTCGAAGTGCTGAGCCGCCGCGACGTCGGCGACCCGGCCGCGCCCGCCGTCATGCAGCTCCTGCGCCTGCGGACCGGCGAAGGCACCGAGCTGATCCAGACCCAGGTGCACCTGACGATCCCCGGGGCCATCCCGGCGGACCGTCTCGTGCTCGAGCTCGCCTGCACGGCCGCACCCGCGACCGCACGGCGGCTCTCACCCGGTTTCCAGCGGTTCGTGGCCGGCGTCCACGTCCGCCAGCACGAAGGGAAAGCACAGTGACCGATCCGTACGCGGTGCCGGACATGGACGAGCTCCTGTCCCAGGTGCGCAAGCAGACCGAAGAGGTCCAGCGGATCCAGCGCACGGTCGAGGCGATGGAGATCAAGGCGCACTCGCGGCAGAACGAGGTCACCGTCACCCTCCGCGGCGACGGCCGGTTCACCTCGATCGACATCGACCCCCGCGCGATCCGCGAGTACGACGCCCGCACCCTCTCGGAGATCGTCCTGGAGGCGGTGAACGCCGGGCTGCAGAAGCTCGCCGAGGCGTCGAGCGCCAAGTTCGCGCCGGTGATCGCGGCCGCGAAAGACGTGTGATGACGGCGTCTTTGACCGGTACCACCCGGCGGGTCACGGTCGTCACACCGCGCGCCCGCGTCGACGTCGCCCTGCCGCAGCAGTCGACGTTCGCCGAGCTGGTGCCGCAGCTCGTCCGGCTCGCCGGTGCGTCCGGGCAGGCGTCGGCCGAACACCCCGGCTGGGTGCTGTCCCGATTGGGCGGCGCACCGCTGGCCTTGGGCCTCAGCGTCGCCGCGGCCCAGATCCGCGACGGTGAAGTGCTGCACCTGACCCCGCGGGAGCGCCCGCGCGGCCCGCTGCTGTTCGACGACGTCGTCGACTCGATCGCCAGTGTCGCCGACGCCGACGGCGGTTGGGGCCCGTCGGTGGCGCGACGGTCCGGGCTGGTCGCCGCGGTCGTGCTGCTGCTGGCCGGTGGCCTGCTGGTGCAGGCGGCGGCGTCGGGCAGCGTGCTGGCGCCGATCGGGACCGGCCTCCTGGCCCTGGTCCTGCTGCTCGGCGGCGGTGCGTTGAGCCGCGCTTACGGCGACGCCGAAGCGGGCGCGGCCAGTTCACTGGCCGGCGTCGGCGTCGCGCTGCTCGCGGGGATGTCCGTGCTGCCACCGCACCCGTTGTTCTCCCTGGCGGCGGGCCCGCTGGCGGTGGGTTTCGCGGCGGTGACGGTGTACGGCGTGCTGGCGGCGGTCTCGGTGGCCGACCGCCTGCCGTGGTTCGTGGCGATCACCGGCGCGGCGGGCTTCGGCGCGCTGACGTCCGGGGTCGTGCTGCTGGCGGGCGTTTCCCCGCTGCCGGCGGCGGCGGTGGCCGCGGTGCTGTGCACGGCGCTGGCGGCGGTGGCCCCGATGCCGGCGCTGCGGCTGGCCCGCCTGCCGCTGCCTCGCGTGCCGGACGACATGGCGGCGTTCCGCGCGGACGAACAGCCTTCGCTGGGCACCGAGATGATCGGCCGGACGTCCCGCGCCCAGGCGGTCCTGACCGGGCTGCTGGTGGCGCTGGGTTCGGTGGTGCTCGCGGCCTCCGTCGTGCTTTCTTCGGGCGGCCCGTGGGAAGCGGGGTTGGCCGCGCTGCTGGGCGTGGCCTGGATCCTGCGGTCGCGGTCGTATGCCCGTCGCGCGCAACGCCTGGTCCTGATCGGGTTCGGCGTTCCGTCGCTGGTGTGCGCCGGGGTGTGGCTGGTGGCTTCCGGGCCACGGACGGCGGTGTTCGCGGTGGGCTGCGCGGTCGTCCTGGCGGCGGTGGTCTGCCTGGCGTACGCGACGCGAGTGGCGCGCGGGCTGCGGTCGCCTTACTGGTCGCGGCTGCTGGACGTGTCGGAGTTCGTGGTGCTGCTGTCGCTGGTGCCGGTGGTCGGCATGATCGCCGGGGTGTACGAAGCCGTCCGGGGTTGACGGTGACGCACGGACACTGTTAAGACTGCTTTGGGAGCGCTCCCAGACTGTTCGCCAGTCGACTTCAGGGAGATGCCATGTCACCACGTCGAGAGCAGCCCGAAATCGCGGGTTCACCGCTCCTGCGCCGGCGGACAGTGCTGGCGGCGGGCGCCGCATTGCCGGTGCTGGCGGCAGGGACACCGGCCGCGGCGGCCACCGCGGTGGTCGTCGAGCCGTCGAACGTGCAGCAGACGATCCTGGGCTTCGGCGGGATGAACCACACCGTCTGGATCAGCGATCTCACCGCGGCCCAGCGCGAGACGGCCTTCGGCAACGGCACGGGGCAGCTGGGGTTCACCGTGCTGCGCATTCCCGTCCACGACAACCGCGCCAACTGGAGTCGCGAGGTCGCCACGGCCAAGCGGGCGAGTGAGCTCGGGGCCAAGGTCATCGCCTCACCGTGGAACCCGCCGGCCTCGATGACCGAGAGCTTCTCCGGCGGCAAGCGGCTGCGGTACAACGCCTACGGCGCGTATGCGCAGCACCTGAACGACTTCACCGCGTTCATGGCGAGCAACGGCGTGAACCTGTACGGGATCTCGGTTCAGAACGAGCCGGACTACGCCCAGGATTGGACGGCGTGGACCGCCGCCGAAATCGTCAGGTTCCTGCGCGAGAACGCCGGTTCGCTCAGCACCAGGGTCATCGCGCCCGAGTCGTTCCAGTACCGCAAGAGCCTCTCGGATCCGATCCTCGACGATGCCACCGCCCTGGCGAACGTGGACATCATCGGCGCGCACCTCTACGGCACCCGGTTCGCGGACCTGCCCTACCCGCTGTTCCAACAGAAGGGCGGCGGTAAGGAGCTGTGGATGACGGAGGTCTACTACCCCAACAGCACCGATTCCGCCGACCTGTGGCCGCAGGCGCTCGACGTGGGCGAGCACATCCACCGCGCGCTGGTGGACGGCCGGTTCCAGACCTACGTGTGGTGGTACATCCGCCGCTCGTACGGTCCGATGCGCGAGGACGGCCAGCTCAGCAAGCGCGGCGCAACCATGGCGCACTTCTCGAAGTGGGTCCGCCCCGGCTACTCGCGGATCACCGCGACCGCGAACCCGCAGTCGAACGTCTACGTCTCGGCGTTCAAGAGCGGATCCAGGATCGTCGTCGTCGCCATCAACAAGAACACCTCGGCGGTCGATCTCGCGGTCACCATCCGGGACACCGGTTCGGCGACCGCCCCGACCTGGCTGACGAACGCAAGCGCGAACCTCGCGCGCTACAACGACGTCACCATTTCGAACGGGGCGTTCAACACTCAGCTGCCTGCTCGCAGCATTCGGACGTTCGTCGTGAATTGAGTAGTCAGCGCGGCTGGGGTCCAAGCGCCGCAGTGCTGATTCAACGCACCCAAGGTGGCCTTCGGTGCGTTCAACGCAACCAAAAGCACCCGTTGGGCGTCCGAAAGTGTAGCACGCGAAGAGCAGCGGACCCCCGACACC
>NZ_JBEZYB010000030.1:0-86169 GCF_040638285.1 Amycolatopsis sp. NPDC026612 | reverse complement strand
GGTTGTGGGGGGGGTGGCTCTGGTTGGGCCCCCTATTTTTCGGCCCCCCCCGCCCGGGGCGGCGCCCCGGGCGCCGCCGCCCGGCGTACTTGCTACCTTTGGTTCCGCAGCCGTACTCCGCCGGATCTGTGGTAGGACGCGACGGAAAACGGCCCGGTCCGCTGGTGGGCGGCCGTCCGGCCGTCCATCAGCGGCTCCATCGGCGGACTCAGCCTTCGACGGCGCCCGAGGCGATGCTGGTCTTGCGGATGCGGACGGTCACGGTCATGGCTGTTCACCTCCTCCCTGCGGTCGGCGACAAGGGAAAACTCAGCCGCCCGAAGCGGCGGCGGAGTGGTCCTGGGCAGGCACGGCGGATGGGCCGCAGACCGGGCAGTCGGGCAGCCGGTCCCACGTTTCGTGCACGCTGGTTTCGTAGTCGTCGAAGCGGACCTGCACCAGCTTGCCCGCGGCCACCGGCGGCGCGATCCCGGTCAGCAGGCGCACGGCTTCGCCCAGCAGCAGCCCGGTCGTCATGGTCACCAGCGGGACGAACGCGGCGTTGTCCCCGCCGATCTGCCGTTCCCGCTTCTCCGCGAGCAACGCCGCGGACACGTCGTCGGTGCGGAACACCCCCAGCCGCCAGCACTCGATGCAGCCGGTCACGCCGGGGATCATGGTGAAGTAGACCAGCCGCTGGGTGTCCAGGCCGCCGGTCACCAGCGGCACGTTCGCGCGCACGCACGCCTCGTTGACCCAGTGGTTGATCTCCATCTTCGGCCGGTCCGCGACCGAGATCACCAGGTCGCTGCCGTCGACGGCGGCCAGCACGTCCTCGGTCGAGCCGAGCCGGCGCGGGATCTTCTCGATCTCCATCCGTGGGTTGAACGCCTGGATCCGCTCGACCGCGAGGTCGATCTTCGGCTGCCCGATGTCGCCGTCCCGGTAGAGCACCTGGCGGTTGAGGTTCGACAGCTCGACCCGGTCGAACTCGACCACCCGCAGGTGCCCGATGCCGAGAGCGGCGAGGTCCTGCAGCAGGTGGCAGCCCAGTCCGCCCAGCCCGAGCAGCGTGACGCGCGCGTCCAGCAGCCGGCGTTGCTTGCGGAACTTGTTGTCGGCGAGCCTGCTGTAGGAACCGAAGAAGTTGATGTTGCGGGCCCACCGGCCCAGCTCGTACTCGTCGAGGAGGCCTTCGGCCGAGGCACCTTCGTCGAGCAGGAAGCCCGCCTCGTCGAACTGCTCGATCGCGGCGGCGACCTCTTCGGCGGTGACGTGCGGGAAGCCGGCCGCCAGCTCGCGGTGGACCTGCTCGATCGTGCGGGTGCCGTCGAGCAGCTCGAACAGCCGGCCGATGGCACCGTCCGGGTCCGGGATCTCGGCCACCTGCCCGTACCCGCCTACGTACAACGTGCCGTCGACCGGGAAGACCGGTGTCATGTGCTTGAGCTTCGGCAGCATCTGCGCGTCCATCCGCAACCCCTGTCCCTGGTTCCTGTGGCTGTCCGGGCGTTCACGAAACGGTGACGGCGAACTCGCCCACCTGGGCCTCGAGCGCGGCCAGCCCGCTCTGCCAGCTGTCCGGCTCGGCCGGCCGGAAGCCGAGCGGTCCGAGCAGGTCGGCGGGCGAGCCGCCGCCCCCGGCCCGCAGCAGTGCTTCGAAGCGCGCACCGAAATCGCGTTCCTCCGACCGCGCCAGCAGCGACGTCGCCGCGAGCTGCCCGAACGCGTAGGCGTAACGGGTGCCCGGTGCGAAGTAGAGGTTGTCGAGATAGCTCCACCAGAGGCGGTACCCGGGCGTGAGCGACACGGCCGGCCCGTACAGCGCACCCTGTGCGGAAAGCCAGAGGTCGCCGAGTGCGTCGGCGTCCGGTGGCTCGCTCGCCGCCACGGCCCGGTGGACGGTGGACTCGAACTCGTGCACCGAAAGCTGGCGGAACGCCGTGACCAGCTGGTCCTCCAGCCACCGCGCGAGCAGCCCCGGTCGCGCGGCCGCGCCGGCCTGGTGCAGCCAGTGGCGCATGGTGATCGCCTCGGCGAACAGGGCGACGGTCTCGGCGAGCACCGTGGGCGGGGAAAAGCTCAGCACACCGAGGCGCCCCGACAAGGCGGCGTGCACGGCGTGGCCGAGCTCGTGCGCCAGCGTGAGCACGTCCCGCTGCGTGCCGGTGAAGGTGAGGAGAACGCAGGAGTGCCCGCCGGGTGCGCTGAAGGTCAGCGCGCCACGGCGTTTCCCCTTGCCGGGGGCCGCGTCCACCGCGCCGCGCTCGATCAGGTCCGTCGCGGCGGCGGACACGGCCGGGCCGAGCGCGGCGAACGCGCCGAGCACCACCTCCACCGCTTCCGGCCAGGTCAGTTCGTCGGCGGAAGCGCTGACCGGGGCGTACCGGTCGGCATCGGTCAGCGGGTGCCCGAGCAGCGCGGCCTTGGCCGTGTAGTACCGGTGCACGAGTTCGCGCCGGGCGCCCACCGCGTCGAGCAACGCGCTCACCTCGTCGCCGGTGAGCTGGTTGTTGGCGTTCTCTTCGCTCAGCCAGCCGGCTTGCCCGCACAACCGCTGCCTGGCGAGCCGCGCCCGCGTCAGCTCGGTCAGCGCCGAGGCTCGCAGGTCCGCTTCCGGCGCCAAGGCGGCGGAGATGGCCGCACAGCGCTGGTTCCGCCGGCCGCGATCGGCCTGGTAGAGCACGGGCAGCGCAGCACCGAGCGCCAGCCGTGCCCCGTCGTCGACGACCGTGACGCGGTCCAGCAGCCGCCGGGCGTGGCGTTCCCAGCCCGCGACCGGGTCCAGTTGCGCGAGTACGGTCGCGACTTCGGCGGACGGGCTGTTCGCGGCGGCCGCGCGGACCTGCCGCAGATGGTTGCGGTATTGGGCGAGAACCGGACATGCGAGCAGTTCTCCGGCTGCTTTTTCGGGAAGTTCCCCGAATTCGCGTTCGAAGAACTCCGCCTTCGTGGCCGCCATTTCCCAAAGCTCTTCGCATCGATCGAGGAGCTTCCGTGCTCCTTCGTCGGCGGAGTCGGCCGCGAGCCTCGCCTCCGCGTAGACCGTGCCCTGTTGCAAGGGCGTGAAGAATTCTTCGTAGTCTCGCAACGCCTGCGCCAGACCGGTTCCGCTCAGTGCGGACACCTGGCCCTGAAAGGATTCGGCGAACGCGCTGAGCCGCTCCGGAAGGGGCTCGAGGTGCTGTTCCAGCTCCTGCTCGGCTATCCCGAAGAATGCGGACGACCAGCGCGGCGGCGCCACGACAAGATCGCTTTTCCCGGCCACAGCTTGATTTCCCGTCAATGCGTGTCCACCCCCGGAGAACCCGACCACCCACCTTGTTACCTCTTGGCGGTGCAAGTCAAGAGATCTTTTGAGGTCAACCCGTTCGGAGGTCTGCCGTTGCTGCGTTCGTCGCATCTGGCCGGCGGTGAACCGTGGTTCCGTGCAATGCGAAAGCCGTCGTTACACCGGTGGCCGTTCTTTTGCCGGGTGGTTTCAGGCGGAGCGTTCCCCGAGCCGGGGAAACGGCTTGGTCGAGAACAGAACCTCCACGGAGACCTCGAAGAACTCCGCAATCCGCAGAGCGAGGTACAGCGAAGGGCTGTATTCGCCGCGCTCCAGGTAGCCGATCGTCTGGTAGTGCACCCCGAGGGCCTCCGCCAGCTGCCGCCGCGAGATCGACCGCTCCGCGCGCAGCATCGCGATCCGGTTGTAGACGACCTCACTCATGACTACCCCACACGCTGCATGGCCTTCTCCCGACGTTCGGCCACCGACGATCCCGCCTCGCGCCGCGCCATGCGGCGGAGCAGGACCGGGGCCAGCGCCAATCCGATCACGGACCACGCGACGAGCACCGCCAGGGTCGGCAGCGGCCGCCACGACTGCCCGATTTCGACGACGACCGCGCTGTCCGGCAGCAGCGCCGAGCGCATCCCGAGACCCAGCCAGTACATCGGGAACACCTGCGCGACGTCCTGCAGCCAGCCCGGCAGCGCGGTGATCGGGTAGAAGATCCCCGAGATCGCGCCCAGGGCCATGACCGGCAGGGTGATCAGCCCGATCGAGCGCGGGCTGCTGGTCAGCGAACCCAGCGCCGCGCCGATCGGCATCGTCGCGGCCATGCCGATCAGCAGCACCCCGAGCAGGTGCAGGTACGACCAGACGCCGTCGGGTGCCAGTGCGGAGAACGCGAACAGGCACGGGACCAGGACCGCCGCCAGCCCGGTGAGCTGGGCGAGCGACAGCGCCGTCGTCTTCCCGACCAGGTACCCGAGCATCCCGTTCGGAGTCGCCTTCGCGCGCAGCAGCGTGCCGTCCTCGCGGTCGATGGCCAGGTAGCCCGCCGCGCCGGTCAAGCCGTTGAACACGATGCCGGCGCCGAGCACGCCGGGCACGGTCGCCGCGCCGAGCGAGAACGACGTGCCGGGCAGCGTCGCGTTCCGCATGAAGAACAGCGTGCCGAGGAAGAGCGCCACGAAGACGAGCTGGCCGAACACGTCGTCGCGGTTGGTCCACGTCTGCTTGAACTCGATCCAGCCACGGGCCAGCCCGGCCCGCAGGGCGGCGGTCCTGGCGTTCATCGCGCACCCGCTTCCTGGAGCCCGAGCTCCGTCTCGCCGCCGGTCTCGGCGCGGTGCACCAGCGCCATGTACGTGTCCTCCAGCGACGCCCGCCGGACCTCGAGGTCCGCGATGGCCTCGCCGTGCTGCTTGAACAGGTCGTAGACGTACTTCGTCGCTTCGGTCGTCGAGTGGACGAAGCGCCGGCCGCCGAGCGTCCAGCGCACCTCGGCCTCGCCGGCGATCTGGCGGGACAGCGCGTCGGCCGAGCCGTCGGCGATGATGCGGCCGCCGTTGAGGATGAGGATCCGGTCGGCCAGCTTCTCGGCCTCGTCGAGGTCGTGCGTGGTCAGCAGGACGGTCGTGTCGAGCTGATCGGCAAGCCGGTGCACCAGGTCGTGGAACTCGCGCCGCGCCTCCGGGTCGAAGCCCGCGGTCGGCTCGTCGAGGAACAGCAGCTCGGGACGGCCGACGATGCCGATCGCGACGTCGAGCCGCCGCCGCTGGCCGCCGGAGAGCTGCTTGAGCTTCTTGTGCGCGTGTTCGGTCAGCCCGACCGTCGCGATCAGCTCGTCGGCATCCCACGGCCGCGGGCGCGCAGCCGTCGAGTACGGCGCGTAGTACCGGCCGAGGTGCGCGAGCAGCTCGCGGACGCGCCACTTCCCGTGGTCGCGCCAGGATTGGAGCACGACCCCCAGCCGCGCCCGCCAGTCCTCGCCGCCGTGCGCCGGGTCGACGCCCAGCACGCTGGCCTCGCCGGCCGACCGCATGCGGAAGCCTTCGAGGATCTCGATCGTCGTCGTCTTGCCCGCGCCGTTCGGCCCGAGCAGGCAGACGACCTCGCCTCGGTAGGCCTCGAAATCGACGCCGTGGAGCACGTCGATCGAGGCGTACCGCATCCGCAGCCCGCGCACGCGGACGACAGGCTCCGCTGGGTCTCTCATCCCGGTCACCCCCATCTGACTGATGCGATCTAATGTAGCACACCTACTACATTCGATGAGACTTCTGCTGTCCCGGGAACTTGACCGGCGGTCATCCGGTTCGCGGGGCATGGGAACTTGGCTGGGCCTGGCCCTTCCGGGCGGGGTCGTGATCCTGCTGGTCATGGCCGCGGTCGAACTGCGGCCGCGCAAGAACGGCTCGCGGTTCAAGGCGCGGCTGTCCTCGACCTACCTCGAAGAGACCACCGCGTTCCTGTACGGCACCAAGCGGCGTGAGCTGGAACACCGGGAAACGATGTCGATGCTCGTCGAGCAGGATGCCGAAGGGGCGCCACCCTTGCGTGACGTGGACCTCGACGCCGGGATCGCCCGGATCCGGGCGCGTTCGGACCCGCCGGAGCCGGAGAACCGCCAGCTACAGTGACCCCATGCCGACCCCAGCACGTGCGCGAGCCGACGCGTGCCCCGGTGTTTTCGCACCCCACGAGGCCGCGGACGGGCCGTTGGCCCGCGTGCGGCTGCCCGGCGGCACGATTTCCGCAGTGCAGCTGCGCGCGCTCGCCGACGCGGCCGAAGCGTGCGGCGACGGCGACCTCCACCTCACCTCGCGCGGCAACGTCCAGCTGCGCGGCGTCACCCGGCCCGGCCTCGCGGAACGGCTGACCGACGCCGGTCTGCTGCCGTCGCCGTCGCACGAGCGGGTCCGGAACGTCCTCGCCTCGCCGCTGAGCGGGCTGCGCGGTGGCCTCGCCGACGTCCGCGGCCTGGCGGCTTCGCTCGACCTCGTGCTGTGTTCGACGCCGGAACTGGCGGCGCTGCCCGGACGGTTCCTCTTCGCCTTCGACGACGGTCGCGGGGACATCGCCGGCGAAGGCCCCGACGTCTGCTGGCGGGCGACCGGCCCTGCCTCGGGAACGCTGCTGCTCGCGGGCGGCGACACGGGACGGCGGGTGGTTCGCGCCGACGCCGTCGCGGCGCTGGCCGAGGTCGCGCTGGAGTTCGGCCGGGTGCGCGGGTCCGCTTGGCGCGTTGCCGAACTCGACGACCCGGCTTGGCGGGGGACGCCGGTGCCGCGGACGCCGGTCGAGGTCCCGGTCGGGCTGATCGACCGGGACGGCGGCTTCGCGGCAGGTGTCGTCCCGCGCTTCGGGCAGCTGTCCGCGACGCAGGCCCGGGCGGTGGCGGAGTTCGGCCCGGCGCTGGTCACACCGTGGAAGTCGCTGGTGCTGCCGGACGTGCCCGCCGACGTCTTCGAGCGGATGGGTTTCGGTGGCGTCGCCTGGGGGACCACCGCGTGCATCGGCCGTCCGGGCTGCGCGAAGTCGCGCGCCGACGTCCGGGCCGACGCGGTGTTCCGGCCCGGCCTGCGCGCGCACTTCTCGGGCTGCGAACGGCGGTGCGGAAAGCCGTCGCAGTCCCATGTGGACGTGGTCGCCGAAGCGGGCGGCTACCGCATCGACGGCCGGTGGGTGCCGCTCGACGAGATGGAAGGGAAGCTGTGATCGACTACCTGCGGGACGGTGCCGAGATCTACCGGCACTCGTTCGCCACGATCCGCGAGGAGGCGGACCTGGCGATCCTGCCCGGCGACGTGGCCGGGCTGGCGGTCCGGATGATCCACGCCTGCGGCATGGTCGATCTGGTCGACGACCTGCGGTACACGCTCGACGTCGTCGAGTCCGGCCGCGCCGCGCTGGAAGCCGGCGCGCCGATCCTGTGCGACGCGCAGATGATCGCCAGCGGCGTGACCCGCCGCCGCCTGCCCGCGGGCAACGAGGTGCTCTGCACGCTGTCGGACCCTTCGGTGCCCGGTCTGGCCGAGCGGATGGGCACCACGCGCTCGGCCGCCGCGCTGGAACTGTGGCGCGCCAAGCTGCCCGGTTCGGTCGTGGCCATCGGCAACGCGCCGACGGCGTTGTTCCGCCTGCTGGAGATCCTCGACGAAGGCGTCGGCGCGCCCGCGGCGATCATCGGCGTCCCGGTCGGGTTCGTCGGCGCGGCGGAGTCCAAAGTGGAGCTCGCCAAGCGGGCTCCGGCACCGTACCTGGTGGTCCACGGCCGGCGCGGCGGCAGCGCCATGGCGGTCGCGGCCATCAACGCCCTCGCGAGCGCGGAAGAATGACCGGCACGCTGTACGGCGTCGGGCTCGGCCCCGGCGACCCGGAACTGATGACGGTCAAGGCGGCCCGGCTGATCTCCGAAGCTTCGGTGATCGCCTACCACTGCGCGCGGCACGGCCGGAGCATCGCGCGCTCGGTCGCCGAGCCGTACCTGCGCGAGGGGCAGATCGAGGAGAAGCTCGTCTACCCGGTCACCACCGAGACGACCGACCACCCCGGTGGCTACGAGGGCGCGATCGCCGACTTCTACGAGCTGAGCGCGAAGCGGCTCGCCGAGCACCTCGACGCGGACCGCGACGTCGTCCTGCTCTGCGAGGGCGACCCGTTCTTCTACGGCTCGTACATGTACATGCACGAGCGGCTTTCCGGCCGGTTCGAGGCGGTCGTCGTCCCCGGGGTGACGTCGGTGAGCGCGGCGTCGTCGGTGCTCGGCCGGCCGCTGGTGCAGCGCGACGAGGTGCTGACGGTGCTCCCGGGCACGCTGCCGGCGCCGGAGCTGGCCCGGCGGCTCGCCGACACGGACGCGGCGGCGGTGCTGAAGCTGGGCCGGACGTTCTCGTCGGTGCGGGAGGCGTTCGCGGAGGCGGGGAAGCTGGACGACGCGGTGTACGTCGAGCGCGCCACGTGGGGGCAGCAGCGGATCGAGCCGTTGGCTTCGGTCGATCCGTCGACGGTGCCGTACTTTTCCTTGGCGCTGCTGCCTTCGCCGGCTTATGCGGCTCGGGTTTCGCCCGCTCCTGAGGTTCCTGCTGTCCCGGTTCCCGGTGGTGAGGTCGTCGTCGTGGGTCTCGGTCCGGCGGGCCCGGAGTGGCTGACGCCCGAAGCTGCTTCGGAGCTTGACGCGGCGGAGCACATCGTCGGGTACGGGCCATACGTGGCGCGGGTGCCGCAGAAGGCGGGCCAGCAGCGGCACGCTTCGGGCAACCGGGTCGAGGCCGACCGGGCACGCGAGGCGCTGTCCCTGGCTTCGGCCGGTTCCCGCGTGGCGGTCGTTTCCTCGGGCGACCCGGGGGTGTTCGCGATGGCGTCGGCGGTGCTGGAGCAGGTGTCCGCGGGCCACGGCGCCGGTGTCCGGGTCCGGATCGTGCCCGGGGTGACCGCTGCCCAGGCCGCGGCTTCGCGGGTGGGGGCGCCGCTGGGGCACGACTATTGCGTGCTGTCGCTGTCCGACCGGCTGAAGCCGTGGGAGATCATCGAGAAGCGCCTCGACGCGGCAGGCGCGGCGGACCTGGTGCTGGCGCTGTACAACCCGGCGTCCCGCACCCGGACGACTCAGCTGGCTTCGGCGCGTGAGGTGTTGCTGCGCCACCGTTCCGAGGAGACGCCGGTGGTGGTGGCCCGGGACGTCGGCGGGCCGGAGGAGGACATCCGGATCACGACCCTGGGCGAGCTGGATCCATCCACTGTGGACATGCGGTGCCTGCTGATCGTGGGCTCGTCGAAGACCCGCGCGGAGAACGGCATCGTCTGGACGCCCCGGAGTTACTGACGTCTCAGGTGGCGTCCACCGCCGCGGACGCCACCTGAGACGTGCTCCCGGTGGATTTGCCGCTGATAGCCTGAGCCGCCGCGAAGACCCGGAGTACGTGCTCCTCGGCGGCGGGACCTTCGTGCACGTGATTATGGAGTGCCGCTTCGAGCCAGCCGAGTCCCTTCCGCGCCACGACATCGAAGGTCTTCGAAAAAGCCTCCAAGTCGCCTATGCGAACCAAGACCAAGCCGATCTCGTCCAGGGAGTCGAGCAATTTCACTGCGCGATGCGATTGAGCCGGCGGGAACCCGGCTAAGCCGTGCTTCTTCAACGGCTCCCAGGGGCTCTCGCCCGAGCGGGCGAGTGCGCGCAGCTCGTCTCGGAGTTCATTGTCCCAAACCCGTTTCGGATTCTTCTTGAGTACGTCACTCAGATATGTGTCGATATGGCTGGCGACTTGAGCGACGGTAACCGTCGGTTTCGGTGTCCGGAAGGGCGTTGTCACGAACCCGTATTCCGCGTCGAACTCGATCCACTCCGCTCCCAGCGATTCGACGATCTTCTTCATCTTGGTGCGATCGTCGAGCATGTCGATATCCGGCGTGGCGACCACGGGCACGTTCAGCGCGTTCAACGCCGCCGCGACGACGGGCATGCCGTCCTTCCCGCTCGTGGGGATGAACAGCAGTTCGCCGGCGGGGAAGGGGAGCAGGTCCTTCTTGCTCGCGGCATCCGAAGCGGCCGCGTAGAAGGTACAGTCTCGTTCGTTCTCCGTGAGCACGACGGCCCGGTGAAACAGACCGTCGAGGACATGCGTGTACCGGAGTACGGGATCCGACCAGATCTCCTTGATTTTCTCCGGCTGCAACTGGGCGGCCCTGGTCTCGTCGCCGACCCGGCTGAG
The DNA here is from genome assembly GCF_040638285.1 of Amycolatopsis sp. NPDC026612. Lineage (NCBI taxonomy): Bacteria > Bacillati > Actinomycetota > Actinomycetes > Pseudonocardiales > Pseudonocardiaceae > Amycolatopsis > Amycolatopsis sp. NPDC026612. The sequence continues at coordinate 76,203 of NZ_JBEZYB010000030.1, read as the reverse complement.
GCGGACCACCGACAGAGGGCTGCTGCTCTCGAGCAAGCCGACCAGGATGTTCCGGTCGTGCGTGGCGAGCACCACCTGCGTACCCGAACCGGCCGCCAATTCTCCCAGTATTTTGCCCAGTTTCACGGCCTGGGGCGGATGCAGGAAGGCTTCCGGCTCGTCGATGAGGACAATCGAATGCGCGGCCGTCACGACGGGGAGCACCAGCCCCAGCAACGACCGCATCCCGTCGCCTTGATCGCCGAGCAGCGGCAGCTTGTCGAGTTCGAGACGGTAAGGAATTTCGCTGTCCTCGTAGCCGGGAGGCGCGATGTCCCCGGACGGCACCCCGACCCGGAGCGAGACCTGGTTCCCGAGCTTGTCCAGCGTCAGGTCCTGGTCGAAGACATCGTTGAACAAGGCGAACACGGTACGGCGCAAGACCGGGTCGTCTTCGATGTAGTGCAGCGGATCCGTGGGCGCGTCGCCCGGACGCACCCGGCGGCCGGTGTTGAACACGATCCCGGCGCGTGACCCGGCCGCAGCGTAGTTCACGAGGAACGGCGCCAGCTGCCCGAAGTTGCCGGAGTCGAGCTGTGCCCACATTGTCGGCAGGTGCTGGGGGTAGACGGGGCCGGCTCCCACTCGTACATAGCCCTCGGCGAGCCCCGGGTTCGCGGGATGTGGCCGCTGGTAGACCGCGTTGTCCCGGAACCAGGCCGAGAAGTCCTCGACGGTGCCGGTTTTGGTCGCCGTCAGGCTCGAGACCATGCGGAATTGACCCGGTGTCCCGGGCGTGGGGTGGCCTTGAGTCACGGCGTTGTTGATTTGCCGCAGCAGGGTCGACTTTCCGGCGTTGTTGCCGCCGACCACCGCGGTGACCCCGTGCTTCACCAATGGGATTTGCTGGCCGTTGTGGAGTGTGACCGACTCGATGCTCACACCCGAGGTTTTCGAGTCAGTTGACTCGGATTCCTGGCTACTCACTTCGGAAAGTCTACGCCCGGCCTTTACTCAGCGCGTCGGGTCCTTGCCATTGGGCTGCCGCGGCCCCGGGCCCGGTGACCACCAGCCCGGCACCGTCTTCTCCCCGTGCACCACCGTCGGCGCGATGCCTTCGGTGAACGGCTCGATCTGCAGCAGCTGGCCCCACGACTGGCTCGGCTGGCCGATCAGGTAGCTCGGCACCTCCGGCTCCTCGGCCAGCTCCTCGAGCCAGCCGATCGGCCCGCCGTTCGTCGAGGACGCCCACTGGGCCTCGTCTGCCAGGCCGCCCGCCGTGATGCGGTAGTCCGGGACCTGCGAGATCCCGTCGTGCGACGTCACCGGCTGGACGCACGGGTACACGAACGACGCCGGCCAGTCCACGTACACCGGCTTCGAGCCGATCCGGTCGGTCAGCGTCGTGAACGTCGGCACGCGCGGGGCCGATGCCGCGATCCAGCCGTCCTCCGTCAGGTCGTTGTCGACGATGTCGATGCGGACCGCGTTCGTCTCCGGCGGGAGGTCGCGCAGGTTGATGCGGGTGTCGTTCCAGCCGTTGGTGCCCGAGCCCGGCGGCAGCATGAACTGGCTGCGCAGGATCTTCACGCCCTCGGGGGTGTTGACGCCGTAGTCGAGGCTGACCGACGTCGGCCGCCGGGCCGCGCCCGCCGTCGCGACCACGATCTGGCCGTCCGCGGGCTTCTCCGTCAGCGCGTACCAGTCACTGCGCAGCCGGCCGGCGCGCGTCTCCGGGTCGAGGAAGCTCGACCACATCGGCACCTTGTCCGGGGTGAACCCGTGCGGCGGCTCGGCCAGCGGGTCCTTGTCGTCGACCGGGCGGGTGTGGAAGCCGGTCTGGACGCGGCCGTTGTCCCGGTCGGGGTTGGGCAGCGGCGAGTTCTCCGGCTCCTTGGGCTTGTCCGCGACCGTCCGCTGCTCGGACTGCTCGTGCAGGATGCTCGTCGCCGCGTCGCGCTCGACCATCACGTGGTCGGAGAGGTTGCAGCTCTTGCCGAACAGGTGCCCGATGTTCGCCGCGCCGAGGCTGTAGCTGCCGGCCTGGTTGTGGATGGCCCATGCCATCGTGATGAACTCGCCCGCCGCCACCAGGCCGCAGACCACCACCAGTGACAGCGACCCGAGCCGCAGCGCGCGCAGCCGGCCTTCCTGCGGCGGGTCCGGCACACCCGGCCGGTGCGCGCGGACGTTCTCGACGAACGCGTATATCCCGGCGACCGCCGCCGCCACCAGCAGGATCGTGGACAGGCCGATGCCGCCGATCGACGGCGCCACGTTCGTCCACTGGACGCCGAGACGTGAGACGAACCAGTAGGTGTTCGGCCCGGTCGCCGCCAGCGCGCCGACGACCAGCAGCCCGGCGAGGAACACGGCGCGGTTGCGTTTGGACCGCAGGACCGTCGAGCTGGTCGCGAGGGCGGTCAGCGCCGCCATCGACGCGCCGACCGCGGCGAACGCGCCGAAGTGGTGCGTCCACTTCGTCGGCGTCAGGGCCAGGAGCAGGAAGAACAGCGCCGTCGTGCCGATCAGCCGTCGTGCCGGGCCGAGTGCCGCGCCGGGGATGCGGCCGCGGCGCAGCAGCAGGACGAGGCAGGCGCCGGTGCACAGCAGCACCAGCAGCACCGGGAAGCGGCGCGGCGCCGAGCCGTCCGGCAGGTTCTCGAACAGCAGCTGGTAGCGCGCGAGCTCCTGGAACCACGACAGGTTCGGCCCGACCTGGGTGCGGATCCGGGTGGCCTCCTGGACCGTCGCGAACGTCTGGTCGGCGAACACCACGACCAGCACCAGCAGCCCGGCCGCGGCGACCGGCGCGAGCACCGGCAGCCAGCCGTTCTCGTTCGCGCGCTGGCGGATCAGCTTGAACAGCGGGCGCGCGGCGACCAGGTACGGGGCCACCGCGATCAGCCCGGTCGGGGTCGCGGCCAGGGTGAACCCGGCCGCGGTCAGGCCGAGGCACAGCGGCAGCAGCCGCCGCGTCACCAGGGTGCGTTCGACGGCGCAGATCGCCAGCAGCGAGCCGAGCGCCGCCACCGGTTCCGGGCGGACGCCGTTGTTGTAGGGCATCCACCAGATCAGGAACACCGTCGCGGCCGCCCAGCTGGCCGGGCGGCTGGTGCGGATCTGGGTGCCCAGCCGCGGCATCACCTCGCGGCTGATCAGCAGCCAGCTGAGCACGCCGAGCAGGAACGACGGCAGCCGGATCCACGGCGGCACTGTGCTGACGTGCGTCATCAGCTCGAAGACGTGGTAGAACCAGCCGAACGGCGCCTCGGCGACGCCGAACCAGCGGTGGTAGTTGGTGAGGAACCCGGTCTGCTCGGTGACCCGGGCCATCGTCAGGATGTAGCCGTCGTCCGACGTCACCGGCCCGATGAAGACCCACGCGCCGAGCGCGGCGATCACCGTGGCGTCCCGCAGCGTCAGCCGCCACCAGCCGACCGGCGCCCAGCGCGGGGCGCGGCGGGCGAACCCGGAGTCGCGGCGCCAGACCGCGACCATCGAGCCGATCAGCGACAGCACGGCGAGCACGCCCACGATGATCTTCAGCGCGGTCGGCGACGTCTGGTACCGCGTGTCCGGCACGACCGAGACGTGCAGGCCGGCGATCGGGTCCTTGCTCGAGTTGATCGAGGAGTAGATGCCGACGACGCGGGGCCGGACGTCGCCGTCGGCGTGGAACACCGGCGTGCCGGCGACGGCGAGCGTCATCTGGGTCGCGTCGACGTCCAGTTCGATGTCGCACTTCTCGGCGGGCAGCGGCTGCTGGGCGATCTGCTGGCCCTGGCTGGAGGCGAGGAGGACGCCGTTGTCGATGCGCAGCTGCAGGCCGACGCCGTTGCCGGACTTCGGGTCGGTGCGGCCGTCCGGCACGGTGGCGAACAGCAGGCCGGGACCGCTCGTGCGGGCGTCGACCGAGCGGATGGCCGCGCACGGCAGTTCGGCGCGCAGGTCCTGCGCCCAGTACCCGGTCAAGGGCGCGTTGACGGAGCGGGTGTCGCTGCCGGTCGGCCAGACGACCTCCGCCGTGTCCTGCACCACCGGCAGGAAGGGGAAAGCCAGCGCGCACAAGGCCGAGAGCAACCCCAGCGCTACGGCAATCAGACGCATCGGCGCAACGCTAACGGGTCAGACGTCCGGGGTTGACGCAGCCCCCGGGTCACGCGGGGTGAACCGTCCGTGGTGGAGCGCCGCGGTCAGGGGACGACGGCTGCGCCAACCGTGGCGCTCCAGGTCGGGCACGGTTTCGAGCTTGCTCACCGGCCCGGCGCACAGCCACGCGACCGGCCGGATGCCGTCCGGGATGCCGAGCAGCTCGCCGAGGAACGGCTCGCGGTAGAAGCTGACCCACCCGATGCCGAGGCTTTCGGCGGTCGCGGCCAGCCAGAGGTTCTGGATCGCGAGGCACACCGAGTACAGCCCGGCGTCGGCGATGGCGTGCCTGCCGAGCACGTCGGGCGCGCCGCGCGCCGGATCGTAGGTGACGACGATGCCGAGGCTCGCCTCCAGGATGCCTTCGATCTTGATGTTCGCGAAGGTGCTCGCGCGGTCTTCGCCGAGCTGCCCGGCGAAGACCGCACGCTCGTCGTGGACGTGCTTCGCGAACTTCTCCCGCGTCGCGTGGTCGTCGACCAGGACGAAGTCCCACGGCTGGGTCAGCCCGACGCTCGGTGCGGCGTGCGCGGCCTCGAGGATCCGCGTCAGCGTGGCCGGCGGGATGGGCTCGCCGGTGAACTCGCCGCGGACGTCCCGCCGCTTGTGCAGGACTTCGTAGAACTCTTCGATCATCGGCGCAGGACCCATTCGACGGCTTCGGGGACGGTTTCGGCGGTCGCGGTCCCGGGGCGTGCCGGCCGCTTGATCAGCAGGACGGGCCGCCCCAGTTCGCGGGCGGCGGTGAGCTTCGCGCTGGTCTGGGGGCCACCGGAGTCCTTGGTGACCAGGACGTCGGCCCGGCGGAGCAGCTCGCGCTCGGCGGCCACTTCGTACGGCCCGCGGGCGAGGATGAGCTCGTGGTGGCGCGGCAGCGGGGGCTCGGGCGGGTCGACGCAGCGGATCAGGAACCACAGGTCGTCGAGGTGCGCGAAGGCGGGCAGGCCCTGGCGGCCGCTGGTGAGGAAGACCCGTCGGCCGAGGCCGGGGAGCTTCCGGGCGGCGTCGGCGAGGTCGTCGGCCCAGTGCCAGACGTCGCCGGGGCCTGGCTGCCAGCCGGGCCGCGCGAGCCGGAGGAGAGGCGTTTCCGTCAGCTCGGCCGCCTTCGCCGCGTTCGCGCCGATGCGCTCGGCGAAGGGGTGTGTGGCGTCCACGACGGCTTCGATGCGGTTTTCGCGCAAGTACCGCGCGAGACCTTCCGGACCGCCGAAGCCGCCTACGCGTACTTCGCCGACGGGGAGTCTCGGCCGGGCGACGCGTCCCGCCAGCGAAGAGACGACGCGGACTTCGCGGGAGTTGAGCGCTTCGGCGAGCTGCCGGGCTTCGCCGGTCCCGCCGAGGATGAGGATCACGAGGGACGCCCGTAGCCGACGGCTTCGCGCCAGCGGTCCAGCGTGCGCAGGTTGGCGAGGGTCTCCGCCCAGGTCAGCTCGGGCGCCTGGCGCGCTTCGACGTGCGCGGCGACGTGGTCCGCTTCGCGCGCGAAGACGCCCTGGGTGGCTTCGACCTCGATGACCTCCGGCTCGCCGCCGGCCGGGGTCAGGATGATCTGCGAGACGCCGGGCTTGCGCAGCGGGTGGATCCACGCGGGCTGCGGGATGTGGATCTGCCCGCGCGAGCCGAAGACGCGGATGCCGTCTTCGCGGGCCAGCCGGATCCCGCACGAAATGGTCGCGAGGATGTCGCCGGGCAGCCGCAGCAGGCCGGTCGCCCACTCGTCGACGCCGGTGGCGGACAGGTGCGCCATCCCGCTGACCTCGGACGGCTCGACGACGTCCTGCCCGGTCGCCGCCTGCGCGACCAGCCGGGCCAGCGACGTGCAGTAGCAGCCGACGTCGAGGATCCCGCCGCCGCCGAGCGCCGGGTCGCTCAGCCGGGCGGTCTCCTCCGGGTTGCTGTCGAACGAGAACGTCGTGTCCACCGCGCGGACCTCGCCGATGGCGCCGGACGAGATCAGCTCGGCCAGCCGCCGCGTCTGCGGGTGCAGCCGGTACATGAACGCCTCCATCAGGAAGACGTCGTGCTCGCGCGCCGCGGCGATCACCTCCTCGGCGTCGGCCGCGGAGATCGTCAACGGCTTTTCGCAGAGCACGTGCTTGCCCGCTTCGGCGGCGGCGATGGCCCACTGCTTGTGCAGCGCGTGCGGTGTCGAGACGTACACGGCGTCGATGTCCGGGTCGGCGAGGAGCTCTTCGTAGCTGCCGTAGGCCTTCGGGATGTCGAAGCGCGTGGCGAACTCCCGCGCCCGGCCGGCGTCCCGTGCCGCGACGGCGGCCAGTACGCCGTGCTTGCTGTCGTCGACGCCCGCGGCGAAGTGGGCGGCGATCGTCCCGGCGGCCAGCAGGCCCCAGCGCAGTTCCGTCACAACGACTCCGGTTGGTTCGCCCGGTCACGGGCACTCGAGTAGAGGAAGCTGTCCGGGAAGCCCTCGGCGGCGAGCACCCGGCCGACGAAGATGGTGGCGGCGCGCGTCAGCCCGGCTTCGCGGACCAGCACCGGCAGGTCGCCGAGCACGCCACGCACGACGGTTTCCCCGGGCTGGCTCGCCAGCGCGACGACGGCGACGGGGCAATCGGCGCCGTAGTGTGGTTTCAGCTCCTCGGCCACCCGTTCGACGTGGTTGATCGCGAGGTGCAGCGCGAGGGTGGCCCGGGTCGCGGCGAAGGCGGCGAGGGTCTCGGTGGGGGGCATTTTGGTGGAGCGCGCCTGGACCCGGGTGATCACCAGGCTCTGCCCGATCTCGGGCACGGTGAGTTCCCGCTGCAGGACCGCGGCCGAAGCGGCGAAGGCGGGCACGCCGGGAACGATCCGGTAAGGCACCCCGGCCGCGTCGAGCCGCCGCATCTGCTCGGCGACGGCGCTGTAGAGCGACGGATCCCCGGAGCACAGCCGCGCGACGTCGTGGCCGGCGTGGTGGGCCTCGACCAGCTTCGCGACGATCTGCTCGAGGCTGAGGTTCGCCGTGTCGACCAGCTCGGCGCCGGGCGGGCAGTACGCGAGGAGGTCGGGCGGGGTCATGCTGCCGGGGTAGAGGCAGACACCGCAGCGGGCCAGCAGGTCCCGGCCCCGCACCGTGATGAGGTCGGCGGCACCGGGCCCGGCGCCGATGAAGTGCACGGTCACCGGCTGCACCACTGCGTCACGACCCGCGCCGGCGTCCAGCCGGTGAACCCGCCCAGCGGTTCCGCCCGCTCCACGCCGATCCGCAGCAGGTCCCCGCCGTGTTCCTCGTACGCGCGCGCCAGGACCTGCTCGGCCTGCATCGTCACCCCGTGCGCCACCACTCGCGCGCCGGTGGCCACGCACGCGTCCAGGACGCCCGGCACCGTCAGGCCGCCGCCGATGAAGACCGCGTCCGGCGTGGGCAGCGCGCTCAGCGCTTCCGGTGCCTCGCCCGTCACCACCTGCAGCTCCGGGACGCCCAGGTCCAACGCGTTCCGCCCGATCCGTTCGGCCCGTTCGGCGGAGCGCTCGATCGCGATCGCGCGGTTCAGCCCGTGGAGCCGCGACCATTCGATGCCGACGCTGCCCGCGCCCGCGCCGACGTCCCACAACAGCTCGCCGGGACTCGGCGCGAGCCGGGCGAGCGCCGACACCCGCACGTCACGCTTGGTCAGCTGGCCGTCGTGGGCGTACACGTCGTCCGGGATGCCGATCAGCGGCAACGGCGGACCCGCGCATTCCATCGCGAACACCGTCAGCGGCCCGGGATCGCCGTCCCAGCCGTCGGTGACGCGCTCGTCGGGCCCGCCCAGGTTCTCCAGCGCGATCAGCTCGCTCTCGCCGTACCCCCGCACGGTGAGCAGGGAGCGCAGCGCGGGCGCGTCGGCACCCAGGACGAGCACCCGGCGGCGCGGCGCCAGTACCCGGGCGACGCGGGCCGACGACCGGCCGACGATGGTGACCACCTCCGTCTCCTCGGCGGACCAGCCCAGCCGGGCCCTGGCCAGGGTCACCGACGAAACCGCGGGCAGCGCCTCGACCTCGTACCCGTGGGCCACCAGTGTGGTGCCGACCCCCGACAAAAACGGGTCGCCGCTGGCCAGGACGCAGATCCGCGCGCCTTCGTGTTCGGCGATGACCGCGTCCAGCGCGGGCAGCAGGGGCGTCGGCCACGGTTCGCCGCGGACTCCCTCGGGGAGGTACTCGAGCTGCCGGGGCGCACCGAGCACGACGTCGGAGGCGAGCACGGCGGCCTTCGCCTGCTCCGACAGGCCGGACCAGCCGTCGGCGCCGATCCCGACGACCGTCAGAGGTGATGTTTCGCGCACGATTTCCCACCCTAAGCGAGGCAGGCCCTGTGCGATGATCGGCCGGTCGCCGAGCTGGAGGAGCGCTGTTGAAGCCGTACCCGTTCACCGCCGTCGTCGGGCTGCCCGACCTGCGCCTGGCGCTGGTCCTCTCGTCGATCTCGCCCGCTGTCGGCGGCGTGCTGGTGCGCGGCGAAAAGGGCACCGCGAAGTCGACGATGGTCCGCGCGCTCGCGGGTCTGCTGCCGCGGGTCGACGTCGTCGACGGCTGCCGGTTCTCCTGCGATCCCGCGGCGCCCGACCCCCTCTGCCCGGAGGGCCCGCACGAGGGCGCCCCCGGTCACCGGCGGCCGGCCCGCCTGGTCGAGCTGCCCGTCGGCGCGGCCGAAGACCGCGTCATCGGCTCCCTGCACCTGGAACGGGCGCTGGCCGAAGGCGTCACGGACTTCCAGCCGGGTCTGCTGGCCGCGGCGCACCGCGGGCTGCTCTACGTCGACGAGGTCAACCTGCTGCACGACCACCTCGTCGACACCCTGCTGGACGCCGCCGCCATGGGCCGCGCGACCGTGGAACGCGAAGGCGTTTCGGTGTCGCACGCGGCGCGGTTCGTGCTGATCGGCACGATGAACCCCGAAGAGGGTGAGCTGCGGCCGCAGTTGCTGGACCGGTTCGGGCTCACCGTCGAGGTCGCCTCCAGCCGCGATCCGGACCAGCGCGTCGAGGTCGTCCGGCGGCGCCTGGCCTACGAAGCCGATCCCGACGCCTTCGCCGCGCGCTACGCCGATGAAGACGCCCGGCTGGCCGCGGACATCGAAGCGGCACAGCGGCTGTTGCCCGCCGTCAAGCTCCCTGACGAAGCCCTGCGCCGGATCGCCGAGGTCTGCGCGTCGTTCGAGGTCGACGGCATGCGCGCGGACATCGTCACCGCCCGCACCGCGGTCGCGCACGCGGCCTGGGCCGGCCGCGACGAGGTGACCACCGACGACGTCCGCGTCGCCGCGCGGCTCGCGCTGCCGCACCGGCGCCGCCGCAACCCGTTCGACGCCCCCGGCATTTCGGAAGAGCAGCTCGAGCAGGCTCTTCAGGACGCCGAACCGGACCCGGGACCCGAGGATGACGGCCCCGGCCCGGGTTCGACGCCGCCGGAGGAGACTGCCCTGCCCCAAGGGAGTGGCGACACGCCGCAGGGCGGTGCCGGCGCGCCGCAGGGCGAGCCGCAGCAGAACGCAGGCGGCCGGCAGCAGACCGTCGGCGCCGGCGACACGTTCAAGGCGCGTGTCTTCCGCGTCAAGGGCATGGGTGAAGGCGAGCGCGGACGCCGTTCGCGCGCGATCACCGACAGCGGCCGGACCATCGGCGTCCAGCCCGTGAGTGTTCGCGAAGGGCGGCCGCACCTGGTCGCGACCGTGAAAGCCGCGGCCCCGCACCAGAAAGCCCGCGGCCGGGCCGGCGCCGGGCTCGAGCTGCGGCCGGAAGACCTGCGGTTCGCGTTGCGCGAAGGGCGCGAAGGCAACCTCGTGCTCTTCTGCGTCGACGCGTCCGGCTCGATGGGGGCGAAGGCGCGGATGCGCGAGGTCAAGTCCGCGGTCCTGTCGCTGCTGCTCGATGCTTACCAGCGCCGCGACAAGGTCGGGCTCGTGACTTTCCGCGGCAACGCGGCCGAACTGGCGCTGCCGCCCACGATCAGCGTCGACGCGGCCGCGTCGCGCCTCGACGGCCTGCCCACCGGCGGCCGGACACCCCTGGCCGAAGGGCTCCTGGAGGCCGCCCGGGTGCTGCGCGTCGAGGAGATCCGCGACCCCCGCCGCCGCCCGCTGCTCGTCGTCGTCACCGACGGGCGCGCCACCAGTGGCCCGGACGCCGTCGCCCGCGCCCAGGCCGCGGCCGGGCTCCTGGGCGGGGTGACCTCCGTCGTGATGGATTGCGAGAGCGGCAAGATGCGGCTCGGGCTGGCCGCCGACCTGGCCACCCGTCTCGGCGCCGAGCACGTGCCACTGGGCGAGGTCGCCGCCGAATCGCTGGCCGGCGCCGTCCGCGCCCGGACCGGGAGGGCTGCCTGATGCCCCAGGGAAAACCGTCGACGGTGCCGGAAGACGGCCTGACCACCCGCCAGCGCCGCAACCGGCCGCTGCTCGCCGTGCACACCGGCGAGATGAAGGGCAAGTCGACCGCCGCGTTCGGGATGGCGCTGCGCGCCTGGAACCAGGGCTGGTCGATCGGCGTGTTCCAGTTCGTCAAGTCGGCGAAGTGGCGCGTCGGCGAGGAAGCCGCGTTCCGCGCGCTGGGGAAACTGCACGACGACACCGGCCAGGGCGGCCCGGTCGAATGGCACAAGATGGGCGAAGGGTGGAGCTGGGCTCGCAAGTCCGGCAGCGAAGACGACCACGCGGAGAACGCGCGTGAAGGCTGGGCGGAGATCAAACGCCGCCTCGCCGCCGAGACGCACGATTTCTACGTCCTCGACGAGTTTTCCTACCTGCTGAAGTGGGTCTGGCTCGACGTCGGCGACGTCGTGTCCACCTTGGTCGCGCGGCCCGGGCACCAGCACGTCGTCATCACCGGCCGGTACGCTCCGCCGGAGCTGGTCGAGGCCGCCGACCTGGTGGCCGAGATGACCAAGGTCAAGCACCCGATGGACAGCGGCCAGAAGGGCCAGCGGGGGATCGAGTGGTAGCGCGCGTGGTCATCGCCGCGCCCGGCTCCGGGCACGGCAAGACCACGATCGCCGCCGGGCTGATGGCGGCGCTGCGCGCGGCCGGGCACCGGGTGTCCGGGCACAAGGTCGGGCCGGACTTCATCGACCCGGGCTACCACGCCCTCGCCACCGGACGGCCGGCGCGCAACCTGGACCCCTTCCTGCAGGGCGAGGACCGGCTGGTTCCCCTGCTGCGACACGGTTCCCGCGGCGCCGACATCGCCGTGATCGAAGGCGTGATGGGCCTCTTCGACGGTGCGCTCGGCACCGAGGGGTACGCGTCGACCGCCCACGTGGCCCGGCTCCTGGACGCGCCGGTGGTCCTGGTGGTGGACGCGTCGGCGGCTTCGCGCAGTGTCGCTGCGACGGTGCTCGGGTTCGCGTCCTACGACACCCGGGTGCGGCTGGCCGGGGTCGTCCTCAACAAGCTGGGGTCGCAGCGGCACCTCGACGAGATCGCGGCCGCGCTGGAAGCCACCGGCGTCCCGCTGCTGGGAGCGTTGTACCGCAACGAAGAGATCCACGCGCCGAGCCGTCACCTCGGGCTGGTCCCGGCGGCGGAACGAGCCGCGGAGGCGCAGCGCGTGCTGCCTTCCCTGGCCGCGTGGGTGACCGACGGCGTCGACCTCGAGGCGATCGTCCGCATCGCGTCGGGAGCTCCGCGGCTTTCGGCCCCGGCGTGGGAACCGTCCGGTGTGGACGGTACGGACGGTCCGCGGGTGACGGTCGCCGCCGCCGGCGGCCCGGCGTTCACCTTCCGCTACACCGAGAACATCGAGCTGCTGGCCGCTTGCGGGGTCGAGGTCGTGGACATCGACCCGTTACGGGACCGGGCTCTGCCCGACGGATGCGCCGGTCTCTACTTCGGCGGCGGGTTTCCCGAGGTGCACGCGGCCGAACTGTCGGCGAACACGGCGTTGCGGGCGGAAGTGGCGTCCGCGATCGACCGCGGGATGCCGGTGAGCGCCGAGTGCGCGGGGCTGCTGTACCTGTGCCAGTCGCTGGACGGCGTGCCCATGGTCGGCGCGGTGCCCGCGGACGCCAAGATGACCGCCCGCGGCAAGCTCGGCTACCGCCGCGCGGTCGCCGTCGAGGACAACGTGCTGGCGGCGGCCGGTCAGCGCGTCACCGGGCACGAATTCCACCGCACCGAGGTGACGCCGTCGCACGGCGCCTCGGCGGCGTGGGGCTGGGACCGGCAGCTGGACGGCTTCGCGTCGCCGACGCTCCACGCGTCCTACCTGCACGTCCACTGGGCCGGGTATCCTGAGCTGGCTCAGCGGTTCGCGGCGCGGGTCCGGGCGTATGAGTGAGTACGACCTGCACCACCACGGCGACCGCGAAGTCGGGCCTGGGCTGGTCGACCTCGCCGTGAACGTCCGGCTGCCGCGGCCTCCCGCGTGGTTGCGGCAGGAGCTGGCGTCCGCTTTGGACTCCTTGGCCGCTTATCCGTCCACTGTGGACGCTGAACGCGCGGTGGCCGGGCGTCATGGCCGTCCGTCCGCGGAAGTCCTCGTCACCGCCGGTGCGGCTGAGGCTTTCACGCTGCTGGCGTCGGCTTGGCGACCACGGCGGGCGGTGGTCGTGCACCCGCAGTTCACCGAGCCCGAAGCGGCGTTGCGAGCGGCGGGGCACGCCGTCTCGCGCGTGCTCCTGTCCGAAGCGGACGGTTTCGTCCTGGACCCGTCGCTGGTCCCGGCCGACGCCGACCTGGTGTTCGTGGGCAACCCGACGAATCCGACGTCGGTACTGCACCCGGCTGCGTCGTTGCGGGCGCTGGCCCGGCCCGGGCGGCTGCTCGTGGTCGACGAGGCGTTCCTGGACGCGGTCCCCGGCGAGGCCGAGAGCCTGGCCTCCGGGCACGCGGGTGTCGTCGTCCTGCGTAGCCTGACGAAGACGTGGGGGCTGGCCGGGCTGCGGGCGGGGTACGTGCTCGCCGAGCCGGCCGTCGTCGCGCGGCTGCGGGCGGTCCAGGTGCCGTGGTCGGTGTCCACTTTGGCCGGGGTGGCGACCGTGGCGTGCTGCCGTCCGTCCGCTTTGGAGGAAGCCGAGAAGCTGGCGGTGGCCGCGGAAGCCGACCGGGAGTACCTGGTGTCCGGCCTGGCCTCGCAGGGTGTCGACGTGCTGGGCGATCCGCGTGGCCCGTTCGTGCTGGTCCGCGTCCCGGGCGGGGCGGCGCTTCGCGAGCGGCTGCGGGAGGCCGGTTACGCGGTGCGCCGGGGAGACACCTTCCCCGGCCTGGGCCCGGACCACCTGCGGGTGGCGGTCCGCGACCGCGCGACGACGGACGCGTTCCTGACCGCGGTGCGCGAAGTTTCCTAAACACCGACAGGGGGTTGTCGCCGCCGAGGTCGAGAGTGGGCGGAGACCGGGAAGCACCCGGCGTGCAGCGGAAGGAACGACATGCCCGGATTCAACGACGTCGCCTGGTTCGAGATCGGTACCGCGGACCCGGCGGCCGCCGAACGGTTCTACGGCGACGTCTTCGGCTGGAAGGTCGCCCAGGACTCGTCGGCCAGCACCGATGCGGCCTACCGGGTCATCGAGACCGGCGGTTCGCGCGGCGGCCTCTTCGCGACGAAGGGCGAAATGCCCGGCTACGCGGTCTTCACCGTGCTCGTCGAGGACGTCGAAGAAGCGTGCAAACGGGCGGAGGCGGCGGGTGGCCGGGTGCAGCGACCACCGGCGGTCAATCCCGTCGGGGTGAGGTTCGCGCACCTGCTCGACCCGGCGGGCAACCACTTCTCGGTGTTCACCCCGCCAAGCTGAGCTGCTCGACAACGCCGTACGGAATGTCGAGGTCCTCGCGCCGCAGCCCGCGGAACGTCGGCACCTCGGCCGTGACGGTCACCGACGAGATCCGATCGGTGCGGAAGACCCGGACCTGGTCGCGCAGCCGGCACCAGGCCACGAGGTACCAGTGGGTCGGCTTGCCGAGGTAGGCGAGCGGTTCGATCTCCCGCTGCGTCACGGCGCTTTCCCGGTCGGCGTAGCCGATGCGCAGGACACGGCCGGCGTCGAGCGCGTCGGCGATCTTGCGTGGCATCGGAGGCGGCGAAGCCGGGTCGAGGATGTGGACGCGGGCAGCCAGTTCCCGGGCCGCGGCGGCGTCGTCCTTGTGCATCGCCGCGACGAGCTTGCGCAGGGCTGAGCCCGCTTCCGCGCGGAACGGGGTGCCGTCGAGGCGTTTGAGGGCGAGTGCCATGGCGACGGCTTCGCCGGGGGTCAGGTTGACGGGCGGCAGCGTGCGCGCTTTGTCGAGGCAGTACCCGCCGGTGCGGCCGGGCTCGGCGTAGATCGGCGTGCCGGCCTGCTGCAGGGCGCTGATGTCCCGTTCGACGGTGCGGACGCTGACCTCGAACCGGCCCGCGAGCCAGCGCGCGCTACGCGGCCGCGGCGCAACGGCCCGCAGTTCTTCGACGAGGGCATAGAGACGATCGGTCCGGTTCACGCGGATCACTCTAGAAGGGGGGTACGACAGTTCGGGCCGATCGCAGAGCTGCTTGAGCTCGGTCGCCCCGGCCGCAGGCGGAACCGGACCTCGTGGCCGAGGCGGCCGCGAACACGGCCGTCGGCCTTCGCCTCGTCTCCGGTCACCACCCGGACTCATGCTCTACTCGTCTAGGTCGACAGCGCGAGCAGAGCGGCCGCGACGGCGACTTCGACACCGGCGCCGAGGGTGTCACCGGTGATGCCGCCGAGCCGCCGGGTGCATCGCCACAGAAGTGCTCCGGCGACGGCGTAGGCGAGGACGACCGCGAGCGGCCCGCGCCACCAGGGCAGTCCGGGAAGCAGCCCGGCGAGCCCGGCGGCGGCCACCCCGACGGCGATTGCGGCCGTGCGGGGCACCGAACCGGCGACGGTGGCGCCGAGCCCCTCCGGCCGCGCCGGCGGAACGCCCCGCGAGCACGCCATCGACAGCGTGCACCGGCCGACGAGGATCGCGGCGGCCACCGTGATCCCGTTGTGCACTCCGGTGAGTGCACCGACTTGGACGAGGAGGACGAAGACGAGCGTCGCGACGCCGGTCGGCCCGGAGTCGCCGCGGCGCATGACGTCGAGCGCCTTCGCGCGGTCGTAGGAGGCGCCGAGCCCGTCGGCGGTGTCGGCGAGCCCGTCGAGGTGCAGGCCGCGGCTGCCGAGGGCGACGGCACCCAGGGCGAGGGCCGCGGTGGCGAGCGCGGGCAGCCCGGCAGCGGAGCCCGCCCAGACGATCCCCCCGGCCGCGGCGGCCAGGGGAATCGCCGCGAGCGGTCCGAGCACCATGGCAAGGCCCGCAACCCGCCGATCGATGACCCGCGGCGCCGGAACCGGCACGGTGGTCAGCGTCCCGACGGCCATCCGCGCCGCATCACCCCAGCGGCTCACGCCAGGTCGGCCAGCAAGCCCATGTCGGCCACGATCGCCCGCGCCGCCCGCAGCGTGGGCACCGCCTGCACCGCGCCGCTCCCTTCACCGAGCCGCAGTCCGAAGTCCAGGATCGGCTCCAGCCCGAGCGCCTTCAGCGCGAACGCCTGGGACGGCTCCGTCGACCGGTGCCCGGCCAGCCACCACTGCTCCGCCCCCGGCGCGATGTCCCGCGCCACCAGGGCCGCCGCCCCCGAAAAGACGCCGTCCAGCAGCACCGGGATGCCCAGCACCGCCGTCTCGACCAGGAAACCCGCCGTCGCCGCGACGCACGCGCTGCCCAGAGCCGTCAGCCGCTCGAACGGGTCCTCCGTCCGGCCCGCCGTCCGCGCCAAGGCCGCCGCGACCGCCGCCGTCTTGCGCTCCAGGCCCGCCGCGTCGACGCCGGTTCCCGTGCCGACCACCTCCGCCGCGGGCAGGCCCAGCGAGGCCGCCACCAGCGCCGCGCACATCGCCGTGTTGCCGATCCCCATGTCGCCCGGGATCAGCACGTCCGCCTCGCGCTCCTCCCGCGCGATCGCCCGGCCCGCCTCGAACGCCGCCTGCGCTTCGCCCGGCAACAGGGCGTCCTCGACGTCGATCGAGCCCGAGCTGCGGCGGATCTTGTGCGCCGTGACGGACGCCGGCACGTCCGCGCCGTCCCAGTCGACGCCGATGTCGGCCACCCGGACCTTCGCCCCGACCTGGGCGGCCAGCACGTTGACGCCGCTCTTCCCGGCCAGGAACACCCGGACCATCGCCGCGGTCACCTCGCGCGGGTACGCCGAGAGCGCGGACACCCCGTGGTCGCCCGCGAAGACGACCACGCGGACGTCGTCCAGGGGCCGCGGTGGCACGGTGCCGTGCGCCGCGGCCAGCCAGGCCGCGATCTCCTCCAGCCTGCCCAGCGCGCCGAGCGGCTTGACCAGGCCGTCGAGCCGCTCCAGCGCGGCGGCGCGAGCGGCGGGGTCGGGCACGGGTACGTCGAACACGGGCGCCTCCTGGCTACAGGTCGAGCGCCCGGCCCGCGACGACCAGCACGACCCGGTCGGCGTCGGCGGACACCCGGTTGTTCAGTGCGCCCAGCACATCACGGAACAGCCGTCCGGACGACGTTGCGGGCACCACACCGCTGCCGACCTCGTTGCTGACCGCGACCACCGGCACCCGCGCCGCGGCCCAGGCGGCCAGGAAGTCTTCGAGCCGGTCGTCGAGGCGGTGCTCCCAGCCCCGCTTCTGCTGCCACGCGCCGACGTCGTCCAGCACGCGGGACAGCCAGGTGCCGAGGCAGTCGATCAGCAGCGGCTCGGTCGCGGTGCGCAGGATCCCGGCCAGGTCGGTGGTCTCGACGGTCTTCCAGTTCGCCGGCCGCCGCGCCTGGTGCGCGGCCACCCGCGCGGCCCATTCGGGGTCGTTTTCGCCCGCGGGCAGGCCGGGCGCGACGTAGACGAGGTGCGGGTGGCGGGCGACGAGCCGTTCGGCGTGCCGGGACTTACCCGACCGGACCCCGCCGAGGACCAGCACCTTGCCTTCGTCGCGTCCGTACCGGCGGAGGGTACGGGCCAGGGTCTCGAGGTACCCGGCGAGCCGGTGGGTCAGCTTCGTCATACCGGCATTCTGGTGCACGCGCTACCGTGCGCCACGTGCCACTCCGTCTAGGGACAACCGCGGCCGGACTCGTTACCGGATACATCGCCGACGCTCTGTTCGGTGACCCCCGAACAGGGCACCCGGTCGCGCTGTTCGGGACCGCCGCCGGGCGCCTCGAGCACCGTCTTTGGGCGGATTCGAAGCCGCGCGGAGCCGTGTACGCGGCGCTGTGCACCTTCGGCGCCGTAGGCGTCGGCGTCGCGTTTCAGACGGCGACGCGGCGACATCCCTTCGCGCGCTTCGCAACGACAGCGGTCTGCACGTGGGTAGTGCTCGGCGGACGCGGGCTCGCCGCCGAAGGCACCGAAATGGCCCGGTTGCTCGAAGCGGGCGAAGTGCCCGGAGCACGTCAACGGCTCTCGCACCTCTGCGCGCGCGACGCGACGGCGCTCGACTCCGCCGAACTGACGCGCGCGGCCACCGAATCGATCGCCGAGAACACTTCGGATGCCGTGGTCGCGCCGCTGTTCTGGGGCGCCGTGGCCGGGATGCCGGGCCTTCTCGGCTACCGCGCGCTCAACACGCTCGACGCGATGGTCGGCTACCGCTCGCCGCGCTACCGCCGCTTCGGCTGGGCCGCGGCCCGCGCCGATGACGTCGTCAACCTGGTGCCGTCCCGGATCGGGGCGGTGCTCACGGCGGGGTGCGCGGGTGGCCGGGCGCGGGCGTCCTGGCGGGTGTGGCGCCGCGACGGCGGCCGGCACCCGAGCCCGAACGCCGGCCAGGTCGAGGCCGCGTTCGCGGGCGCGCTGGACATCCGGCTCGGCGGGACGAACAGCTACGGCGGCGAGGTGGAGAGCCGGGCCCGGCTCGGCGAAGGCCGCGAACCGGAACCGGTGGACCTGAGGCGGGCGGTGCGGTTGTCGCGCCGGGTGGGAGCGGCCGCGGTCGCGCTGGCCGCGGGGGTGGCGGCCCGATGAGCGGCCTGCTCGTGGCGGGTACGACGTCCGATGCCGGGAAGAGCCTGGTCACCGCCGGGATCTGCCGCTGGCTCGCGCGCCGGGGTGTGCGGGTGGCTCCGTTCAAGGCGCAGAACATGTCCAACAACTCCATGGTCTGCGGCGACGGTGCCGAGATCGGCCGCGCCCAGTGGGTGCAGGCGCGGGCCGCGGGCGTGGAACCCGAGGCGGCGATGAACCCGGTGCTGCTCAAGCCGGGCAGTGACCGGCGCAGCCACGTCGTCGCGCTCGGGAAGCCGTTCGGCACCCTCGAAGCGGGGGAGTACGCCACCGGCCGGGCCGGGCTGGCCGAGATCGCCTTCGGCGCTTTCCAAGACCTCGCCGCGCGCTACGACGTCGTCGTCTGCGAAGGCGCGGGCAGCCCGGCGGAGATCAACCTGCGCGGCGGCGACTACGTCAACATGGGGCTCGCGCGGCGGTTCGGGCTGCCGGTGCTGGTCGTCGGCGACATCGACCGCGGCGGCGTGCTGGCGGCGATGTTCGGCACCCTCGCGCTGCTGTCGGCCGAGGACCAGGCCCTGGTCGCGGGCTGGGTGGTCAACAAGTTCCGCGGCGACGTCAGGCTCCTGCGGCCGGGCCTGGACAGCCTCGAGAAGCTCACCGGGCGGCCGGTGCTCGGCGTGCTGCCCTGGCTCGACCGGGTGTGGATCGACTCGGAGGACGCCCTCGCCGCGGCGGGCTGGCGCCGGGAAGCGCACGGCACCGGCCTCACCGTCGCGGTCGTCCGGTTCCCGCGCGCGTCCAACGCCACCGACGTGGATGCCCTGGCCGCCGAGCCCGGGGTCACGGTGACGCTGACCGCCGACCCCGACGTGGTCGCGGCGGCGGACGTCGTGGTGCTGCCCGGCTCGCGCGCGACTGTCAGTGACCTGACCTGGCTCCGGGCCCGCGGTCTCGACACGGCGGTGGCCGCCCGGGCCGCCGCGGGCCGCCCGGTGCTCGGCATCTGCGGCGGCTACCAGATGCTGTCCGAGTCCATTGTGGACGACGTCGAATCCGGCGCGGGCGAGGTGACGGGCCTCGGCCTGCTGCCCGCGCGGGTGACGTTCACCGCGGAGAAGGTCCTCGCCCGCCCCGCGGGGACGTGGCGGGGCCATCCGGTGGACGCCTACGAGATCCACCACGGCTCGGTGACCACCACGACCCCGGCGGAGTCCTTTCTGGACGGTCTGTGCGCCGGATCGGTCTGGGGCACGATGTGGCACGGCGCGTTCGAGAACGACGCATTCCGCCGCGCGTGGCTCACCGAAGCGGCAAGGCAGGCGGCAATCACCTGGGCCCCGGCACCGGACGCGCCCGCCTTCGGCGACCTGCGCGAGCAGATGCTGGACAAGCTGGCGGACGCGGTCGACGAGCACCTGGACACGCAGCTCCTGCAAACGCTACTGGACCACGGCGCGCCACCGGCCCTGCCATTCGTCCCACCGGGGGCGCCCTAGCCGCGCCAAGGCCGGGAGCGTTGCCGACCCGCCCGGTTCCGGCTGTCCGGGGCGCCGCGAGGCGCCGACCCGCTTCCGGGCCCGCGGACCGCCCTAGCGGGGCAACGGGCCGGTGAGCCGGCCGGAGGACGCCTGGAGTCCGCACGTCGCGACGCGGGCGCCGGCCGTCCATGCGTCTTCGTCCGGTGCGTAGCCGACGAGCACCAGTCCCGGCGGGATCGTGACACCGCCGCCGAACAGGCTGGCCATCCGCAGGCGGCAGCTGCGGTCCGCCGCGGTCTTGACCTCCTGGTCACCGGGGTACGACGCCTGCGGGTCGGCCATCGTGAACGCGTCCAGCACGACGCCGTCGTGCTCGTCCTCGCAGGGGACGCGGGCCGCGTCGTGGCCGGGGCGGGCCGTGTTGTAGCAGTTGTCCACCTGGAGCGCCGCGATCGGTGCGTTCGACGCACTCAGCAGGCTGGCCAGCAGGACGATGGCCGCGATCGGCAGCGCCAGCGCCCAGACCGCGCCCGCGGCGATCCCGCCGATCGCCAGCCCGCGGCCGCGCTCGCCGGTCCGGTGGATCCGGACCAGCGCGGCGATGCCGAGGGCGATGCCCAGCAACGCCGTGATCCCGAAGAAGCCCAGCACCCCGGAGATCAAGGACGCGACCGCGACACCGTCGCGCTTGGCGGGTACGGCTGACTGAGGCTCGGTCAAGATTCCCCCTGGAGACTTCCCGTGGGGAGAGCCTAAGGGGACGAACCGGCCGTCGGGTTAACGATTCGGTCAGGCGGCGACGGCGGTCCGCCGGGTCAGCGCCTTCTCCGCGAACGCGCCGAACGCCAGGCCCAGCGCCAGCCACAGCGTCACCTGGGTGCCGACCGACGCCGTGCGGAAGCTCCAGAGCGTCGACGCCGGGAACGTCGCCGGGACCTCGTCGACCACCGGCATCAGCCAGGCCACGACGCCGATCACCACGAGGTAGCCCGCCGCGGCGAGGAGGAAGCCGTTCCACGCGCCGAGCCGGTCCGCGAGCTTGCGGCCGAACACCGTGGCGAGGATGCCGGCGAGCAGCGAAACCGCGACGAAGCCGAAGTACAGCTCGGTCCGCGAGCCGATCGTGCCCGCTCGGCCCACCGCGGGCGGGTTGGCCGGGTACTTCAGGAACGGCACCAGGAACACCACGGTGAACGCGCCCGCGGTGAGCAGCAGCGCCGTCACCCTCGGGCGCAGCGAGCCGAGCCGGCCCTGGGCGAACGCGAACGCCAGCGAAAGCAGGCCGCCGATCGCGACGCCGTAGACGAGCACGCCGGTCAGCAGCCCGACGGTGCTCTGGATGTCCCGGGGGACGAGCTCTTCCTCTTCGGCGGCGGGGGCGGAAGCGGCGGGAGCGGAATCTTCGTGGGAGTGTGCGTGGCCGCCGGACTCCTCGAGCCCGATCGCGACGTTCACCGACGGTTCGCCGAAGGCGTAGGCGAACCCGAACGCGAGCACGCCGGCGACCAGGCCCGCGAGCATGCCGCGGACCAGCAGGGTCTTCATCATGGGAAGTCGTGCCCGCCGATCAGTGGCAGGGGAAGGCCAGCAGGTGCCGGCCGTCGTGCACGAACTCGTGGACGTACATGTTCGCGAACACCGCGGTGGCGCCCTGCTCGGCGCTCACGAAGTACAGCGCGATCAGGGCGAGGAGCACCACGAACACCGCCCACGGCACGATCTCACGGATCGGGATGCGGATCGGGAGCGGAACGGCGGGAGCTGCCGTGTGGGTCATGAGCGTGGCCTCCTCGGGCTTTCGCGGCCTCATCGGGGTCGGTCACGACGGTCCGGGTCTGGCTTCCCCCGGGTGGGGGTCACAGTGGCGCGACCGCGCGGACTTGCACCGCGTTCCGGAATCCGTCGTCTGGCCGGATGAGCGTAGGTCCGCCGTTCGGGCCGCGTCAATGTGACAATGCCGCGGTGACTCGAATGGTGGCGGCCCTGGACGTGGGCGGGACGACGATCAAAGCGGCGTTGCTCGACGAGCAGCTGCAGCCGAAGGCGGCGCTGCGCGCGGAGACGGCACGCAGCGCGGACGGCACGGCGCTGGCCGCGCAGGTCGCGGACATCGTGGCCGCGCTGGCGGACCAGGCGGGCACCGGGCGGCCGGCGGCGGTCGGCGTGGTGGTGCCGGGGATCGTCGACGAGCAGACCCGCGTCTGCCACTTCTCGGCCAACCTCGACTGGCGCGAAGTGCCCTTCGGCGAGCTCCTCGAAGACCGGCTCGAGCTGCCGGTGGCGTTCGGCCACGACGTCACCGCGGGTGGCATCGCCGAGTTCCGCGTCGGTGCGGGCCGGGGCGCGGCGAACGCGGCGTTCATCCCGGTCGGCACCGGCATCGCGGCCGCGCTGCTGCTCGACGGCCGGATCCACCGCGCGCACGGGCAGGCCGGCGAGGTCGGTCACATCGACGTGGGCCACCCGGGCCGGTGCGGCTGCGGCGCGACGGGTTGCCTGGAGGCGATCTCGTCGGCGGCCGCGATCGCCCGCCGCTACACCGAGCGCACCGGTCGCCCGGCCGACGGCGCCCGCGAGGTGGTGGAGCTCGCCCGCCGCGGGGACGAGGTCGCGGTGGCGGTGGTCCAGGACGCGCTCGACGGCCTCGGCCACGGGATCCGGACGCTGCTGACGCTGCTGGGCCCGGAGGTGATCGTCCTGGGCGGTGGCTTGTTCACGGCCGCCGACTACGTGCTCGCGCCGGTGCGGGAGTGGCTGGCCGCGCACCTGACGTTCCAGAAGATGCCGGAGCTGCGGATCGCCGAGCTGGGCGACGAAGCCGGCCGCCTCGGCGCGGGCCTGCTGGCCTTCGACCTGCTCGAGGCTTGATGCTCCGGAGGCCACCACCGGTCGTCCGGTGGTGGCCTCCGCACCCCCAGCGTCAGAGTGACCGCAGGAACGCCAGCGACGGCATGAAGAAGTACTCGCCGCCCCGCAGCGTCACCGCCTGCGGTACCGGGCCCGCCGTGCGCTGGGCGGCGCCACCCCAGTCCACGGTGTAGTCCGACGATCCGCGCTCGCCCTGGCCGATCACCGGGTCCAGCCCGGGCGTGACGCCGTCGACGATCGGGAAGCCCGGGTTGTCCGCCCAAAGCGCTTGCGTGAACTCGAACTGGTTGTCCAGCACGGAGTTGAAGGCCATGAACAGCAGCCCGACCCCGCCGCTCGGCCGGACGGCGGGCGGCACGTCGGCGTTCGGGTCGTCCGGGCGCTCCCCGTACGTGACGCCCCGGCGGGCCATCAGGTGCCGCCGCTCGCCGGCCGGATCTTCGGCGCTGCCGGAGCCGCGCGGGTTCGTCTTGCGGATGTGCGCCTGGAACGGGCACTTCAGCGCGGCGCGGTCGCTGTCGTAGGTGAAGTTGTTCGACACCGGGCTTTCCGCGCCGTCTTCCCGCTGGGTGGTCAGCGGCGTGCCGTCCTCGAACCGGCCGATGATCATCGCCCCGGCCCGCTCGCGGTCTTCGCCGGTCAGGCCGAGCGTGTCGGCCAGATCCGCTTCGGCCTGCTTGAACCGCCGGACGTTCTGCTCCAGTTTGCGGAAAACGAAATAGCTGCCGAAATGTACGAGGGGATCCGGCGCCGCGGAATCGGGCACCAGTACCTGCTCGAGCGGTGCCGCCGGATTCCACACGTTGATGCCGTCGGTGTTGTTCTTCTCCGCGTCGACGTCTTCGGTGAGGAACAGCGGCTGGCTGCGGCCGTCGACGTACCCGAAGTGCTCGATGCCTTCGCCCCGCGCGTTGACCCGGCCGAGGCCGGTTTCCTCCGTGAGCACCGTAGCCGAGTCCGGCAGCAGGCCGAGGATTTCGGTGCGGCGGGCGGTCATTGCTTTGTCGGTGGCGTCGCCGACGAGCACGACGGCGTGGACTTCCCCGCGGTAGCCCGGATCGAACGTCGAGCGCGGCGGGTCGTTCAGCTTCCGCCGCGTCTCCGGTGCCGTCATCCCGCGCAGGAACGCTTCGTCCTGCGGGAAGTTCTCGACGCCGAGAGCGCGGTAGCCGGCCGCGGTGAGCCCGACGCCGACGTACGGCGTCCCCGCGCCACCGCCGGTCTTGAACGCGGCGACCTCGTCGAGGTGGGCCTTGGCGGACTTCATCTTCCCGGTGATCGAGACGAGGAAGGCCCGCGCTTCCGCCTCGTTCCCGAACGTGAGCAGCAGTGCGGACAGGTGATCGCGGACGTGGGCCTTGAGGATGTTCGGCTGCAGTTCGCCGAGCGTCGTCGCGGCGTCACCGGTCACCGTGGTCCAGGACAGCGTGGTGGACAGATCGATACTCATTCGGGTCCCCTCCCGTGTGAAAAGCCCGCCTTTCGGCGGGCACCCGGCCGACCGAATCCCCCCTCGGCCGGCCGGGTCCCCTGACTACAGGGTGCAGTGCCGGGGGCGGGGTGTGCCACCCGTCCGCCGGTTTCACACGAAAGTTTAAGTTGAGCGCGAAATTGTTCGCGGAAAAGAAAAACGCGGGCCCCGGCCGGGGCCCGCGTTTTCACCTTGCCTGCCGGATCAGAACCACCACTGGGACTTGGCGCCCGCCATGAAGTCCCACAGCTGCATCCGCGTGCCGTTGCCGCCGACCGAGCCCTCACCGGTCAGGTAGCGGTTGCTCGCGACGGTCTGCAGCCGCAGGTAACCCTCCGGGTTCACGGTGTCGATCCACTGCTGGTTCTTGCCGCCGGGGCTGTAGGCCCACAGCTGGACCTTCGTGCCGTTGGCGCCGATCGTGGTCAGGTCGGCCTCGAGGTACCGGCCGCTCTGCACGTTCTGGAAGCGGAGGTAGCCCTCCGGGTTCCGGGTCACGTAGAACGCCTGGTTGGCGGCGTACACGTTGCAGTCCCACAGCGCCATGATCGTGCCGTTGCCGCCGATCGTGTTCAGGTCGGCGTCCCAGCAGCGGCCGAAGGCGGCCGACTCGATCAGGTAGGCGTCGGCCTCGGCGACCTGGGCGCCGGCGACCCCGGCGGTGGAGCGCTGCGCGGCAGCGACCTTGGAGGGCCGCAGCTTGATGCCCCCGGCAAGGGCCTGGACCTGCACGTCCCCCTTGCCGTCGACCGGCTCGGCACCGGCCTGCGGAACGGCCACCAGGCCGAACAGCCCTGCCGCCGCGGCGACCGTCACCATCAGGCGCGTCATCTTCGTCATGGTTCCCCTTATCGTCGCTTCACCCGTGACGACGAAGGGAGAAAGCATGCGGCAACCGGCTCCGGGCCACAGTGGACCCGGCGCGTGGTCGTGCCGGCGATTCCCCCTCGTCGAGACCGTCAAACCCCCGAAAGCGGTCTCTCCAGACATCATTCAGGGCCTTCCGCCCGCCGTCGAGGAGATTTCCGGGAGAGGCCAAGACACAGGTCAGCGGTGTAACGGAACGAGATCATCGGCCGATGGACGGGCAGACACTCCGGGGGGGAACGTGCGCATCGGACTGACGTTGCCGGACCTCGTCCGCGTCGCCCTCGCGGCCGCGGCCGATCCGATGGGGGAGCTGACCGCGAGCTTGCAGGTGCTGCAGCGGCGTGACGGCGGCCGCCAAGCGGCCTCGGCGGCGTTCAACCGGTGGCGCCACCGGGTGTGGCAAGGACTGCCGGACTCGGCGTCGGTGCTGATGTGGCTCTGCCGCCCGGACGCGCCGATCCCGGAGTTCCTGCTGCCCGCCGCGGGCCGCTACGACCTGGAGTCCGGGCTCGCCGCGGTGCTCAAGACCGAATCGGTGAGCCTCAAGGTCGCGTTGCGCACCGCCCCGGTCGAGCGCGACCTGCCCGCATGGGCGGCCGCGCTCGCCGACGGCGACACCGCGGGCCTGCCGCGGCTGGTGCAGGCGTTGCAGGAGTACCACGACCTCGCCGTCGCACCGTGCTGGGACATCGTGTGCGCGCAGGTGGACGCCGACCTCGGGATGCGCACGCAGGTGCTGCTCCACGGCGGGGTCGAAGCACTGTTGACCGGCCTGCGGCCGAAGGTGCACTGGGCGGCGCCGGTCCTCGAGACCGACGACGGGATCGCCGGGACGGTTCCCTCCGAAGGCACCGGCCTGCTGGTGGTCCCGACGTACTTCTCGGTGGGCCCGGCCCTCGTTCCGCCGTCCCCCGGTGGCACGCCCCGGCTGCACTACCCGTGCGTCCGCCACGCCGTGCACCCCGCGGGATTCGCGAGCCCGAGCGCCCGAAGGGCCCCGGGCAACGCACTGGCGGCCCTGCTGGGCCCGACCCGCGCGGCGGCGCTGACGGTCCTGGCGGTCGGGTGCTCGACCTCCGAACTGGCGGCGCGGCTGGGGGTCACGCCCTCGGCGGCCAGCAAGCACACGACGGTGCTCCGGCGGGCGGGGCTGATCATCACGCACCGGGAGCGCAACACGGTGCTGCACTCGCTGACCCCGCTGGGAAGCGCACTGCTGGACAGCTGACGCCGGTTCGTCGCAGCGCGGCGGTGAACCAGGCGCCGCCGGGCGTGGCCCGCGCAGCCGGACGACCGTGAAAACGATTGCTGCGGCTGAGAAGGGGAACAGCGCCGGCGGGGGTGGCGACAGTGACACCCCCGCCGGCGCCGGGTCTTACGCCATCGGCCGGTCCGTCGGCGCGATCGGCGCGGGCAGGAAGCCACGCCCGGTGAGGTAGGCGTCCACCCCGGCCGCCGCCGAGCGGCCTTCCGCGATCGCCCACACGATCAGCGACTGGCCGCGGCCCATGTCGCCGGCCACGAACACGTTGTCCAGGCTCGTCTTGAACGCCTTGTCGCGCGCCACGTTGCCGCGCGCGTCCAGCTCGACGCCGAGGTCTTCGAGCAGGCCCTTCTTCTGCGGTCCGAGGAAGCCCATCGCCAGCAGGACGAGCTGTGCCGGCAGCTCGCGTTCCGACCCGGGCACGGGAACGAACCTGCCGCCCTCGTTGCGCACCTCGACCAGCTTCAACGCCCGGACCCGGCCGGCCTCGTCGCCCAGGAACTCCTGCGTGTTCACCGCGTACAGCCGCTCGCCGCCTTCTTCGTGCGCCGAGGACACCCGGTAGATCATCGGGTACGTCGGCCACGGGTGGGCGTCGGAACGGGCCTCCGGCGGCTTGGGCATGATCTCCAGCTGCGTCACCGAACGCGCGCCCTGGCGGTGCGACGTCCCGACGCAGTCCGCGCCCGTGTCGCCGCCGCCGATGACGACGACGTCGAGCCCCTCGGCCGAGTAGGGCGATTCGGCCAGCTCGCCCGAAGCGACCCGGTTGGCCGGCGGCAGGAACTCCATCGCCTGGTGGATGCCGTCCAGCTCCCGGCCGGGAATCGGCAGGTCGCGCCAGTCGGTCGCACCGCCTGCGAGCACGACGGCGTCGTAGGAAGCCGTCAGTTCCGAAGCGGAGACGTCCACGCCGACGTGCACCGACGTCCGGAACTCCGTGCCTTCCGCCTCCATCTGCGCGAGACGGCGGTCGAGGCGGTGCTTCTCCATCTTGAACTCGGGGATGCCGTAGCGCAGCAGCCCGCCGATCTTGTCGGCTCGCTCGAGGACCACGACGCTGTGGCCCGCGCGCGTGAGCTGCTGCGCCGCGGCGAGTCCCGACGGGCCGGACCCGACGACCGCGACCTTCTTCCCCGTCTTCGACGTCGGCGGCTGCGGGGTCACCCAACCCTCTTCGAAGGCGCGGTCGACGATGGAGATCTCGACGCGCTTGATCGTCACCGGGTCGTCGTTGATCCCGAGCACGCACGCGGTTTCGCACGGGGCAGGGCACAGGGTGCCGGTGAACTCCGGGAAGTTGTTGGTCGCGTGCAGCCGTTCGATCGCCTGCCGCCAGTCGTCCCGCCACACGAGGGTGTTCCACTCCGGGATGAGGTTCCCGAGCGGGCAGCCCTGGTGGCAGAACGGGATGCCGCAGTCCATGCAGCGGCCGGCCTGCTTCTCCAGCTTCGTGGTGGCGAAGTCTTCGTAGACCTCGCGCCAGTCCATCAGCCGCAGGTCGACCGGACGCCGCGTCGGCTCTTCGCGGGTGGTGGTCAGAAAGCCCTTGGGGTCAGCCATGTGCGGCCTCCATGATCGCCTCGTTCACGTCGCGCCCGTCCCGCTCGGCCTGCACCTGGGCGGCGAGCACGCGCTTGTAGTCCTTCGGCATGACCTTCCCGAAGCGGTCGACGCCCGCGTCCCAGTCGGCCAGCAGTTCCCGCGCGACCGCGGATTCCGTTTCGTTGTAGTGCTTTTCCAACGTTTCCCGCAGGAAGTCCGCGTCCTCGGAGTCGAGCGGGTCGAGGTCGACCATCTCCGGGTTGACGCGGTGCGCGGGCAGGTCCAGCACGTACGCGACGCCGCCGGACATGCCGGCCGCGAAGTTGCGCCCGATCGGGCCGAGCACGACCATCCGGCCGCCGGTCATGTACTCGCCGCCGTGGTCGCCGACACCTTCGACGACGGCCAGCGCGCCGGAGTTGCGCACGCAGAACCGCTCGCCGACCTTGCCGCGGATGAAGATCTCGCCGCTGGTCGCGCCGTAGGCGATGACGTTGCCGGCGATGATCTGCTCTTCGGCGACGTACTGCGCTTCACGAGGCGGCCGGACGATCAGCCGTCCGCCGGAGAGACCCTTGCCGACGTAGTCGTTGCCGTCGCCGTAGAGCCGCAGCGTGATGCCCTTCGGCACGAACGCGCCGAACGACTGGCCTGCCGTGCCGGTGAAGGTGACGTCGATGGTGTCGTCCGGCAGGCCTTCGCCGCCCCACCGCTTGGTCAGCTCGGAGCCGAGCATGGTGCCGACGGTCCGGTTCACGTTGCGGACGGGCAGTTCCAGCCGCACCTTGTCGCCGGAGTTCAACGCGCCCTCGGCCAGCTGGATCAACGTGTTGTCGAGCGCCTTCTCGAGACCGTGGTCCTGCTTCGTCTGCTGCAGCCGCAGCCCGGCCGGGGCCACCGCGGGCACGTGGAAGATCGGCGACAGGTCGAGCCCGGCCGCCTTCCAGTGGTCGATGGCCTTGCGCTTGTCGAGGAACTCGGCGTGGCCGACGGCCTCGGCGATCGACCGGAAGCCCAGCTCCGCCAGGTACTCGCGGACCTCCTGGGCGATGAACTCGAAGAAGTTGACGACGTACTCGGCCTTGCCGCTGAACTTCTCGCGCAGCTTCGGGTTCTGCGTCGCGACACCCACCGGGCAGGTGTCGAGGTGGCAGACGCGCATCATGATGCAGCCCGACACCACCAGCGGCGCGGTCGCGAAGCCGAACTCCTCGGCGCCGAGCAGTGCCGCGATGATCACGTCGCGGCCGGTCTTGAGCTGGCCGTCGGTCTGCACGACGATCCGGTCGCGCAGCCGGTTGGCCAGCAGCGTCTGCTGCGTCTCGGCCAAGCCGAGCTCCCACGGGCCGCCCGCGTGCTTGATGGACGACAGCGGCGACGCACCGGTCCCGCCGTCGTGGCCCGAGATGAGCACGACGTCGGCGTGCGCCTTGGAGACGCCCGCGGCGACCGTGCCGACGCCGACCTCGGACACGAGCTTCACGTGGATGCGCGCGTTGGGGTTGGCGTTCTTGAGGTCGTGGATCAGCTGCGCCAGGTCCTCGATCGAGTAGATGTCGTGGTGCGGCGGCGGGGAGATCAGCCCCACGCCCGGCGTCGAGAACCGCGTCTTCGCGATCCACGGGTACACCTTCGCGCCGGGCAGCTGCCCGCCCTCGCCGGGCTTCGCGCCCTGCGCCATCTTGATCTGGATGTCGTCGGCGTTGACGAGGTACTCGCTCGTGACGCCGAACCGGCCCGACGCGACCTGCTTCACGGCACTGCGCCGCTCCGGGTCGTACAGCCGCTCCGCGTCTTCGCCGCCCTCACCGGTGTTGGACTTGCCGCCGAGGCGGTTCATCGCGATGGCGAGCGTCTGGTGCATCTCCATCGAGATCGAGCCGTAGGAGATCGCGCCGGTGGCGAACCGCTTGACGATCTCGGAGATCGGTTCGACCTCGTCGATCGGCACCGGCGCGCGCTTGCCGTACTTGAAGTCGAACAGCCCGCGCAGCGTCAGCAGCTTCTCGGCCTGGTCGTCGACGGCCTTCGTGTACTCCTTGAAGACCTCGTACTTCCCGGCCCGCGTGGAGTGCTGGAGCTTGAACACCGTCTGCGGGTTGAACAGGTGCGGCTCGCCTTCGCGGCGCCACTGGTAGTCCGCGCCGGTCTCGAGCTCGCGGTGGGCGGCCCGGACGCCGTCGGCGGGGAAGGCGTATGCGTGCCGCTTCGCGACCTCGTCGGCGAGCGTCTCGAAGCCGACGCCGCCGAGGCGGGACGTCGTGCCGGTGAAGCAGTTCTCGATGACCTCTTCGCCGAGCCCGATCGCTTCGAAGATCTGCGCGCCGGTGTAGGACGCCACGGTCGAAACGCCCATCTTGGACATCGTCTTGCGGACGCCCTTGCCGAGCGCCTTGATCAGGTTCTGCGTCGCCTGCTTCGGCGTCACGCCGGGGATGAGGCCCTGGTGGGCCATCTCCTCGACGGTCGCCATCGCCAGGTACGGGTTCACCGCGGCGACGCCGTAGCCGATGAGCAGCGCGATGTGGTGCACCTCGCGCGCGTCGCCGGCCTCGACGATGAGGCCGACCTGCGTGCGCGTCTTCTCGCGGACGAGGTGGTGGTGCACCGCGCCGGTCAGCAGCAGCGAGGGGATCGGCGCGTGGTTCTCGTCGACACCGCGGTCGGACAGCACGATCAGCCGGGCGCCGTCCTCGATCGCCTCCGACACCTCGGCGCGGATCTCGTCGAGCCGCTTGATCAGCGCGTCGCCGCCGCCGTGCACGTTGTACCGGCCGAGCACGGTGACCGCCTGGAACTCCGGCAGGTCGCCGTCGTCGTTGACGTGCACCAGCTTGGCGAGCTGGTCGTTGTCGAGCACCGGGAACGGCAGCACGATGCGGCGGCAGCTGGCCGCGTTGCCGGCCAGGAGGTTCGGCTCGGCGCCGATCTGCGTGCCGAGCGCGGTGACGAGCTCCTCGCGGATGGCGTCCAGCGGCGGGTTCGTGACCTGAGCGAACAGCTGGATGAAGTAGTCGAAGATCAGCCGCGGGCGGCTGGAGAGCGTCGCGATCGGCGAGTCGTTGCCCATCGAGCCGATCGGCTCCGCGCCGGTGCGGGCCATCGGCTCGAGGATGGCTTCGAGCTCTTCCTCGGTGTAGCCGAACGCCTGCTGGCGGCGCACGAGCGCGGCGTGCAGCGGCACTTCGCGGTCGCGCTCCGGCAGGCCTTCCAGGTGGACCAGGCCGGCCTCGACCCATTCGTCGTACGGGTGCGCGGTGGCCAGTTCGTTCTTGACCTCGTCGTCTTCGACGATCCGGCCCTCGACGGTGTCCACGAGGAACATCCGTCCGGGTTCGAGGCGGCCCTTCCGGACGATCGTCGCCGGGTCGAGGTCGAGCACGCCGACCTCGGAGGCCAGCACGACGAGGCCGTCGTCGGTCACCCAGTACCGGCCGGGGCGCAGGCCGTTGCGGTCGAGGACCGCCCCGATCTGGCTGCCGTCGGTGAAGGCGACGAGCGCCGGGCCGTCCCACGGTTCCATCAGCGTCGAGTGGAACTCGTAGAACGCGCGCCGCGCCGGGTCCATCTCCTGGTGGTTCTCCCAGGCCTCCGGGATCATCATCAGGACGGCGTGGGGCAGTGAGCGGCCGCCGAGGTGGAGCAGCTCCAGCACCTCGTCGAAGGACGCCGAGTCGCTGGCGCCGCGGGTGATCACCGGGTAGATCCGCTTGAGGTCGCCCGGGATCAGGTCGGTCTCCAGCAGCGCCTCGCGGGCGTCCATCCAGTTGCGGTTGCCGCGCAACGTGTTGATCTCGCCGTTGTGCGCGACGTACCGGTACGGGTGCGCGAGCGGCCACGAAGGGAACGTGTTGGTGGAGAAGCGGGAGTGCACCAGGCCGATGGCACTGGTGACGCGCTCGTCGGTCAGGTCGGCGAAGAACCGCTCGACCTGGGGCTCGGTGAGCATTCCTTTGTAGACGATCGTGCGCGAGGACAGCGACGGGAAGTAGACGTCCTCCTCGGCGAGCTCACGCTCGGCGCGCTTGCGGACGCAGAACGCGCTGCGCTCGATGGCGAGCGGGTCGGAGTGTTCTGGTTTCGGGCGGCGCGCGGCGAGGAACAGCTGCGTGAAGTGCGGCATGGTCTCGGCCGCGGTCGGCCCGCAGTGCTCGGTGTGCACCGGCAGCTCGCGCCAGCCGAGGACGCGCATGTCCTCTTCGGCCGCGATGCGCTCGATGGTCGTCATGGCCCGGCCGCGGCGCTTTTCGTCCTGGGGCAGGAAAGCCGTGCCGACGGCGTACGTGCCGGGCTCGGGGAGCTCGAAGCCGACGACCTCGCGGTAGAACTCGTCCGGAATCTGGATCAGCAGGCCGGCGCCGTCGCCGGTGTCCGGTTCGGCGCCACGAGCCCCGCGGTGTTCCAGGTTGCGCAACGCGACCAGGGCCTTGGCGACGATCGCATGATCTCGGCGCCCGGTCAGGTCGGCGACGAAGGCGACACCGCAGGCGTCGTGTTCGTAATCGCTCCGGTAGAGGCCCTCGGCCTCGGCGTTGCTGAGCTGCTCCCCGGACGGGAACAGGGAACTGGCACGGTGGGTCACGGCTGGCCGCCTCCCAAGGCGTTGGCGCGACCGGTACTCACTCCATCGGGTGGTTCGAACTGAACCGGTTAACGAAGTGGTCCGATACTGCGATGGTCAGTCGAGAACAGTTGCTGTCGTCGGCGCTGCTGTTGTCGGCGTTGTCGGTTTCGAAGTGCAAGATGCCGCGCGGGATTTGCCGGACGGTTCGTCTTCGCACCGCCGGAAACCGGACGCGGGTCATCTGGGAGGCCGCACAACGCTGGGCAGCCGAACATGCCGGGTCCTGCGTGCGCGCACAGAGCGGCCACTGTGGTGGGGAGCCGTCCGGAGCGCGCGGTGTTACTCCCGGGTTCGCCGGGTCTTATGACGATAGTGTGAATTCGCTGTTATCGACATACGTCGTTGCGCCCGGGTGGGAAATGCCACGCTGGCGTTGACGCGGCCCGGGGTAGTCCCATATGCCGGACCGGGTCTCCCGAATAACGATCGCGAACCGGTCTGACCTGCGGAAACGTCTGCCCCAAGTGGCCTGGGGTGGCTGTCGCGACCCCGGTCCAGGGTGCGAAGCTGGGTGCATGGCGGACTCGTCCGATGACTGATCGTTATCTCTCCGTGGCTCGTGAAGGGGTCCACGAGATCGAGATCAAGCGCTCCCGGTTCCGGTGCGCGCTGGCGCCGGTGTCGTCGGAGGCGGCCGCACGCGAGTTCATCGCCGCCCGCCGCCGCGCGGATCCGGGGGCGCGGCACCACTGTCACGCCTTCGTCCTCGGTCCGGACGGGCGGACCCGGCGCTCCAGCGACGACGGTGAGCCGGCAGGCACCGCGGGCACGCCGATGCTGGAAGTGCTGCGCCGCCGTGAGCTGACCGACACCGTCGCGGTGGTGACGCGGTACTTCGGCGGAGTGCTGCTCGGGGCCGGGGGACTGATCCGCGCGTACGGTCAGTCCGTTTCGGATGCTCTGGAAGTCGTCGGTGTACTAGAACACCGGCGTCTCGATCTGGTCGAGGTGGCGGTGGGCTACGACCGCGCGGGCCGGCTGGAGAACGACCTGCGCGCGTCGCCGTACCCGGTGCACGCGACCCGCTTCGACGAGCGGGCCCGCTTCGAGATCGGTCTGCCTCCGGGTGCGGCGCCGGCTTTCGCGAGCTGGCTCGCCGACCTGACGAACGGCGAAGCGACGACGACGGAACTCGGCGAGACCTGGGTCCAGGTCCCGTGATCCGGGCCGGCTCTCACGTGACTGAGCCCGTAACTCGCGTGACTGAGCCCGTAACTCGCGAGATCCGGCCTCGGTCACGCGAGTTACGGGCCTGATCACGCGAGTCCCGGCTTCGGTCACGCGAGTCCCGGCTTCGGTCACCGGGTGGTCCACGGCCGCTGAGTGGTCCGGTCGCGGAATCCCTTTGCCGGGCAACGAACTTTTGGTGCTACCGCGAAGGAGTCCTCTCGTGCCACCATGTCGTGCCACCGAGTTCCGGTACCACTTCGATCCCCTGGATGTTGTCAGCACGGCGCAAGCCGCGCTGACAACGTTGTCACCACGCCCGACAACGTTGTCGCCCGGCGTTCGCGTGCGACAAGGAGAGGAAAGGTTCCATGTCCGGACCACTCGCCAGACGTCTGCGCGCGGCCGTGCTCGCCGCGGTCCTCGTGGGTGCGGGGCTCACCGCGCTGCCCGCCACGCCCGCCGGCGCCGCCACGCTCGCCCTCACCCAGTACGTGAATCCCTTCATCGGCACCGACAACAGCAACTCGCCCAACCCGGTGCCCGGCGGCGCCGGCGGCAGCACGTACCCGGGTGCCGCCGTGCCGTTCGGGATGGTGCAGTTCAGCCCGGACACCCCGACGGCGTCGCCGTCCGGCTACCGCTACAGCGACACGAGCATCGAAGAGTTCAGCCTCACCCACTTCAACGGCGCCGGCTGCGCGAACAACGAGGATCTCGGCCTGCTGCCGATCACCGGCGCGCTCGGTACCTCGCCGGGCACCGGCTGGACCGGGTACGCCGGCCACTACACCAAGGCGAACGAGTCGGCCGCGCCCGGCTACTACAAGAACAAGCTCGACACCTACAACACGACCGTCGAGCTGGCCGCCACGAAGCGGTCCGGCGCCATGAAGCTGACCTATCCGAACACGACGTCCGCGCGCCTGCTGGTCAACACGAGCCGCAGCGCGACCGGCAGCCGGAACGGGTCGATCGCCATCAACGGCAGCCAGGTCACCGGCTCGGTGACCGGCGGCGGGTTCTGCGGTTCTTCGAAGACGTACCAGATCTTCTACGTCATCCAGTTCGACCGCGCGCCCAGCGGGTTCGGCACCTGGCTCGGCGGCACCGTGAACGCCGGTTCCGCGAGCACCAGTGGCACGAACTCCGGCGGCTACGTCACTTTCGACACCTCCACCAACACCACGGTGCAGGCGAAGGTCGGCATTTCGTTCGTCAGCCTGGCCAACGCGCAGGCGAACCTCGCCGCCGAGAACCCCGGGTTCGACTTCGCCGGGGTCCGGGCCTCGGCCGACACGAGCTGGAACGACGTCCTCAACCGCGTCCAGGTCGCCGGCGGGACCGCCGCGGACCTCCAGAAGTTCTACACCGCGCTGTACCACGTGTTCCAGAACCCGAACATCGCCAGTGACACCAACGGCCAGTACCGCGGGTTCGACCAAGCCGTGCACACCGCGTCCCACACCGTCTACCAGAACTACTCCGGCTGGGACATCTACCGGTCGTGGGCCGCGCTGATCGGGCTGATCGCGCCGAACGAAGCGAGCGACATCGCGAAGTCGATGGTCCTGGACGGCCAGCAGGGCGGGCTGCTGCCCAAGTGGTCGCACAACAGCAACGAGCACTTCGTGATGACCGGGGATCCCGGGCCGATCATCGTGGGCAGCATGTACGCCTTCGGGGTCCGCGGCTTCGACACCGCGGCGGCGCTGACGCTGATGGACAAGAGCGCGAGCGGTGGCACCACGCAGGGACAGGCGATCCGCGGCCGGGAAAGCGGCTACCTCAGCCGCCACTACGTCTACGAGGACCCCTCGGACTCGCTCGAGTATTCGGCGTCCGACTTCGCGGTGGCGCAGTTCGCGAAGGCCGTCGGGGACACCGCGAAGTACACCACCTACATGCAGCGGGCCCAGTGGTGGCAGAACGTGTTCGGCCCCGACTCCGGCTACATCCAGCCGCGGGGCAGTGACGGGAACTGGGCGTGGCCCGTCGTGCCGTCGAGCAACAGCGGCTACACCGAGGGCAATCCCTCGCAGTACACGTGGATGGTGCCCTACAACTACCAGGGCGTGATCAACCTGATGGGTGGCCGCCAGACCGCCGTGCAGCGGCTGGACCACCACTTCACCCAGCTCAACGGCGGCCTCACCCAGCCGTACTTCTACATCGGCAACGAGCCCGAGCACGGCGTGCCGTGGGCGTACAACTACGCCGCCCACCCGCAGGGCACCAGTTCGGCGGTGCGGCGCGTGCTGAACGAGTCGTTCACCACCGGCGCGGGCGGGCTTCCCGGCAACGACGACCTCGGTGCCACCTCGGCGTGGTACGTCTTCGCCGCGCTGGGGATGTACCCGGCGACCCCGGGCGCGGACGTCCTGGCCCTGCACGGCCCGCTGTTCCCGTCGGCCTCGATCGTCCGGCCGAGCGGGACGATCCGGATCACCGGCACCGGCGCGGGCCAGGGCGCCCAGTACGTGCAGAACCTGAGCGTCAACGGCGTTTCGACGACCAGGTCGTGGATCCGCTACGGCGACATCGCGGGCGCGTCCACGCTGGACTACACGATGGGTTCGTCCCCGGGGACGTGGGGCACGAGCGCGGCGGACGTGCCGCCGTCGTACAACGACGGGTTCACGCCGCCACCCGCCGCGCCGGCGCTCGGCACGAACCTGGCCCAGGGCAGGACGGCCACGGGCTCGGCGCCGTGCAACTCGGCCGAGGGCGCGGCCAACGCGTTCGACGGCAGCCTGGCGGG
This sequence comes from Amycolatopsis sp. NPDC026612, assembly GCF_040638285.1. NCBI lineage: Bacteria > Bacillati > Actinomycetota > Actinomycetes > Pseudonocardiales > Pseudonocardiaceae > Amycolatopsis > Amycolatopsis sp. NPDC026612. Next base: position 40,141 of record NZ_JBEZYB010000030.1, on the reverse strand, counting down.
CAACAGCAAGTTCTGCACCGCAGCCGCGACGAAGTTCCTCCAGGTCGACCTCGGGTCGGCGCAGAACGTGTCCTCGTTCGTGGTCAAGCACGCCGGCCTCGGCGGGGAGACCACGAGCTGGAACACCGGCGCGTTCACGATCCAGACGTCGGCCGACGGCTCGACGTGGACGACGGTCGCGTCCGTGACCGGGTCGCGCGCCAGCCGCACCTACCACCCGATCACGACGCGCTCGGCCCGGTACGTGAAGCTGAACCTCGGCACCCCGGCCAACGACGGCAACGGCGCTGCGCGGATCTACGAGTTCGAAGTGTACGGCTGAGCGGTCTGCCGCAGCTGTCGTGAGTGGTAATTCGGGTTAGAACCCGAATTACCACTCACGAGCCGGCGGCCCACTCCTCGCGGGTGATCGCGTACTCCACCTCGCCGTGCTCGCTGCCCGGGGCGCGTTCGTGCTCCGGGAACTCCTCGAAGTAGGTCCGGACGAGCCTCATCCCCAGCTTTTCCATCACTCGCCGCGAGCGCTCGTTCACCGCCATGGTGGCGGCTGTCACCCGGGTGACCCCCAGTTCGGTGAACCCCTTCGCGAGCAGTGCCGCCGAACCTTCGGTGCCGTACCCCTGGCCCCAGGCCGCCTGGTGCAGCCGGTAGCCGAGTTCGGGCTCGTCGGGCGGATCAGCCGGCCGCGGACGGTAATGGAACCACCCCAGGAAGGCGCCGGTGCGCTTTTCGATCGCCGCCCAGAACCCGTAACCGGGGAAACGCTCGTAGTAATCGAGGAACGCGGGGAGATCCAACGTGACGATCTCGGTGCGGTCCGCCGGCTGTCCCCCATTGAGGTACTTCATCACGGCGGGGTCGTTGTAGAGCGCGTAGAGCGCGTCCGCGTCGTTCTCGGTGAACCGGCGGAGGATCAGCCGCTCGGTTTCGAGGAATACGTGCATCGGATGATGCTGGCAGTAACCCCGGTGTGTGGCAACGCGATTACGCGGCGGCGGCGAAGACCTCGCCCAGCGCCCGCGAGCCGTCCTCGGTGAGCAGGGCGGGCACGCGCTCGCCGCACTTGCCGGGCCGGGCCGGCGCGATCAGGCCGAGCCGGGCGAGCCGGTGCACGGTGGACTGGTCGCAGCAGCTCAGGCCGTCGATGAAGAGGTCGGGCTCGCAGCTGCAGCTGATCTCGGCGTGGCCCCCGGCCACGGCTCTCAATGTGGCCCGCTCACGATGGTTCAATGTGGTGATCATGGCGGCGCCTCCTTCCCGTCGTGCTCATTAGACGCCCCGCCACCGACAGTTTCCGCCTCCGAGCGTGCGAACCCGGGTATTTCAGGGGTACACGTAGGGGTGGCGTGTCGCCCGGTTACGGGATACCCCTACGGGAGCGGTTCAAGCGTCGTCTTGCGCAGGTGCCGGAAAACGATCGACGTGCGGAAGCCGACGATCTCCCGGCGCAACGCCAGCCGGTCGGTGAGGAATGCGTGCAACCCGTCGATGTCCGGAGTGGTCACTTCGATCAGGAAATCGTCGTTGCCCGCCGTGACGTACACCGCCAGCACTTCCGGGAGTTCGGTGATCGACCGCTGGAAGGAATCGATCACCGCCCGGCTCAGCGGCCGCACCTGCGCCGTCACCAGCGCCCGGACGCCGCGGTTGAGGCTCGGCAGGTCGATGTCGGCGTGGTAGCCGCGGATGACCCCGCGTTCGCGCAGGAGCCGGATGCGTTCGAGGCACGTCGACGGCGCGATGCCGACCTTCCGGGCGATGTCCCGGTTGGTCTGCCGCGCGTCTTCCTGCAGAAGCCGCACGATCGCCGAATCAAGTTCGTCCAGCATGGTGCCCTCCGGGTCCCTTCCGAATTTCGTTCGGCAGCGATATCAGTCCGCCGTTGTCCGACCTAATTTCAACGCTCATGACCGCACATGAGCAACTCGTGGCCCGACGTGGCCGTCGATCCGGCATCACCACCATGGTCGCGATCCATTCCACCGCGCTGGGCCCGGCCGTCGGCGGCTGCCGCCTGCGGCCCTATCCGGACCTGACCCACGCCGTCGACGACGTCCTACGGCTGTCGGCCGCGATGACGGCGAAGTGCGCCGTCGCGGGCCTCGCGTTCGGGGGCGGCAAGAGCGTCATCGCGCTGGAGCCGGGGCGCGTGCTCTCGCCCGGGGAGCGCCGCGCTGTCCTGCTCGACCACGCCGACCTCATCGCCGAGTTCGAGGGGAGCTACCGGGCGGGGCCGGACGTCGGCACCGGACCGGCCGACATGCTGGTGTTCCGGGAGGCCTCGCCGTACGCGTTCTGCACGCCGGAGGCCGCCGGCGGAACCGGTTCCTCCAGCGGCCCGACCGCCGTCGGCGTGCTCGCCGCGCTCCGGGCCGCGGCCGGCTCGGCGGACATGACCGGACGCCGGGTGGTGATCAGCGGCTACGGCTCGGTGGGTGCCCACCTCGCGGCGAGCCTGCACGCGGCCGGCGCCGACGTCGTCGTCTCCGACATCGACGCGGCGAAGCGCGCCGAAGCCGAGCACTGCGGCTTGACCTGGGCCGAGCCGGAGAAAGCGCTGACTCTCACCGCCGACGTCGTCATCCCGGCGGCGGTCGGCGGCGTGCTCGACCCGGAGACGGTGGCCCGGCTCGACACCCCGCTCGTCGTCGGGCCGGCCAACAACCAGCTCACCGACGACACCGTCGCCGACGCCCTTGCCGCCCGCGGCATCCGGTGGATCCCGGACTACGTGGCGAGCGCGGGCGGGATCCTCTACACGCTCTCGCGGGAAGCCGAGGGCCTGGACCACGACGCCGCGCTGGCCCGCGTCGAGACGATCGAACGGACGGTCGGGGACCTGCTGCAGGCCGCGAAGACCAACGGGACCACCCCGTTCCACGAGGCGGCCGCGCTGGCCACCCGACGGCTCGCTGCGGGGGCTCCCTAGCTTCGGTGGGCGGCCTCGCGCAGGGCGGCCAGCACCTCCGGCGACGTCGTGCACTCGCCGAGGCGGACCGGCTTGCGGTCGCCGTGGAAGTCGCTGGACCCGGTCGCGAGCAACCCCAGCCCGGCGGCGACTTCGCGCAGCCGGTGGCGGACCTCCGGCGGCTGCTCGGGGTGGTCCACCTCGATCCCGGCCAGCCCGGCCGCACCGAGGCGGGCCAGCTGGGTGTCCGACACCTCGGCGCGCCGCTTGACCGAGCGTGGGTGGGCCAGCACCGCCGCGCCCCCGGCCGCGCGGACCAGCGTGATCGCCTCCACCGCGGACAGGACGTGCTTCGGCACGTCGGCCCGGCCGCCGTCGGCGATCCAGGCGGGGGTGAAGGCGTCGGTGACGCCCACGGCGGCCAGTGCGGCGGCGATGTGGGGGCGGCCGAGCGGGGCGCCCCCGGCGATCGCCCGCACCTGCGCCAGGGTGATCGGCGCACCCAGCTCGCGGCAGCGCTCGACCATCCGCACCGCGCGCCGGTCCCGGTCGGTGCGGATCAGCTCCAGCTCCGCGGCCAGCGGCTCGTGGCCGGGATCGGCGAACAGCCCGAGCAGGTGCACCTCGGCGTCGTCGAGGCGGCACGAGATCTCGACGCCGGGGAGCACCTCGACCCCCGCGGCGGCCGCGGCGGCCGCGTGCAGGCCCGCGAACGTGTCGTGGTCGGTGAGGGCGAAGACGGTCAGCCCGGCCGCGGCGGCCAGCCGCGGGAGCTCCGCCGGTGGCGTCGTGCCGTCCGAGGCCGTGCTGTGCGTGTGCAGGTCGATCGTCATGCGCCGGATCGTCGCACGGGTTCGGCACGACGACGTCCGGTCGACTTGAATGGGGGCGTGGAGATCCTCACCGACGCCGCCACGCTCGCCCTGTACACCACCGACGCGTCCAACTACCGCCACGTGCCCCGCGGCGTGGTGCTGCCGGAGACCGTCGACGACGTCGTCGCGGCGGTCGCCGAGGCCCGCGCGCGCGACCTGCCGGTGATCGCGCGCGGCGGCGGGACGAGCATCGCCGGGAACGCGTGCGGGCCCGGGCTGGTGATCGACACGTCGAGGCACCTCGGCGGGGTGCTCTCGCTGGACCCGGGGGCACGGCTCGCGCGGGTCCTGCCCGGCACGGTGCTCGACGACCTGCAGGCGGTGGCGGCCCCGCACGGCCTGCGGTTCGGCCCGGATCCCTCGACGCACAGCCGGTGCACGCTCGGCGGGATGATCGGCAACAACGCGTGCGGCTCGCACTCGGTGGCCTGGGGGCGCACGGTCGACGTCGTCCGCTCGCTGGAGGTCCTGCTCTACGACGGCACCCGGCTGCGGGTCGGCCCCGGCGAGCCCGCCGAAGGCCGGATCTTCGACGAGCTGCGCGCGCTGGTGCGCGACAACCTGGCGTTGCTCCGCAAGGAACTCTCGACGTGGCCGCGCCGGGTTTCCGGCTACGGGCTCGAACACCTGTTGCCGGAGAACGGCTTCGACGTCGCCAAGGCGCTCGTCGGTTCAGAAGGCACCTGCGTCACGGTGCTCGAAGCCACGGTCGCGCTGGCCGAACTGCCGCGGCGCCGGGTGCTGGCCGTGCTGGGTTTCCCGTCCGACATCGCCGCGGCCGACGCGGTGCCCTCGATCCTGCCGTGGTCCCCGCTGACCGTCGAGGGCGTGGACGCCGAGCTCGTCGCGATGCTCCCGGCACGGGCGGGCGACCTGCCGCCGGGCGGAGCGTGGCTCTTCGTCGAACTGGCCGGCGACGATCCGGCCGGGCGGGCCCGCGCGCTGGCCGCGTCGCTCGACCTGACCGGGTTCACGATCCTCGACGACCCGGCCGCGCAACGCCGGTTGTGGCGCATCCGCGAGGACGGCGCCGGGCTCGCGACGCGGCTCGCCGACGGCTCGGAGGCGTGGCCCGGCTGGGAGGACGCCGCCGTCCCGCCCGAGCGGCTCGGCGCGTACCTGCGCGAGTTCAAGGAACTGATGCGGTCGCACGGGCGGCGCAGCGTCGTCTACGGCCACTACGGCGAAGGCTGCCTGCACCTGCGGCTGGACTTCGACCTGCTGTCGGCGTCCGGCGTGGCGGACTTCCGGCGGTTCCTGGAAGAAGCCGCGGACCTCGTCGCCGCGCACGGCGGTTCGCTGTCCGGCGAGCACGGCGACGGCCAGGCGCGGTCCGAGCTGCTGTCCCGCATGTACAGCCCGGAGATGATGGCCCTCTTCGCGCGGTTCAAGGCGATCTTCGACCCGGCCGGGCGGATGAACCCCGGCATCCTCGTGGCGCCCCGCGCGGTCGACGCGGACCTGCGCGTCCGGGCCGCCTCGCCGTCCGTCGAGGCGGCTGTCTTCCTCGGCTACCCGGAGGACCGGGGCAGTTTCGGGCAGGCGATGCGGCGCTGCGTCGGGGTGGGGAAGTGCCGCAACACCGGCGGCGGTGGCGTGATGTGCCCGAGCTACCGGGCCACCCGCGAGGAACAGCACTCGACGCGCGGGCGGGCGCACCTGCTCGCGGAGATGATCAACGGCGAGGTCATCACCGACGGCTGGCGCTCGGCCGAAGTCCGCGATGCCCTCGGCCTCTGCCTGTCCTGCAAGGGCTGCCTTTCGGACTGTCCGGTCGATGTCGACATGGCGACGTACAAGGCCGAGTTCCTGCACCAGCACTACCGGCGCCGGCTGCGCCCGGCGTCGCACTACTCGATGGGCTGGCTGCCGTTGTGGCTGCGGCTCAGCGCGCGGTTGCCGCGCCTGGCCAACGCCGTCGCCCGGTCGCCCCTGGCGCCCTTGGTGAAACGGCTCGGCGGGATCGCGCCGGAGCGCGCGCTGCCGGAGTTCGCGCCCGCGCCGTTCACCCGTGCGCGGGCGGACCTGCGCCGCTGGGCGACGGGCGAGCGTCGCGTGGTGCTGTGGCCGGACTCGTTCAACAACTTCCTGACGCCTTCGGTGCTCGACGCCGCCCACGAAGTGCTGACCGCGGCCGGGTACGACGTCGTGCTGCCCGACCGGGGAGTCTGCTGTGGACTGACGTGGGTGTCGACGGGCCAGCTCGGCGTCGCGCGCCGGGTGCTGGACCGGACGCTGGAGGTGCTGGCGCCGTACCTGGCGGACGGGTACGAGGTCGCCGGCCTCGAACCGAGCTGCACGGCGCTGTTCCGCGGCGATCTGCCCGCGCTCATGCCGGGCGACGCGCGCGCGGAACTGCTGGCCTCCCGCACGTTCACGTTCGCGGAACTGCTGGAGCGGGCGCCGATCCCGTTCGCGGCGCTCGACGTCGACGCGATCACGCAGGTGCACTGCCACCAGCACGCGGTGCTGGGCTTCGGCGCCGACGAGTCCGCGCTGGCGGCCGCGGGCGTCCGCAACACGACGCTGGACTCGGGCTGTTGCGGCCTGGCCGGCAACTTCGGCTTCGAGCGTGGCCACTACGACGTCTCGAAGGCGGTGGCGGAGGACCGGATGCTGCCCGCGATCCGCGCGGCCTCCCCGGAGACGGTGGTGGTGTCGGACGGCTTCAGCTGCCGGACGCAGATCGCCCAGGAGTCGGGCCGCACGCCGGTGCACCTGGCGGAACTGCTGCGCCGCGCGCTGCCGTGACTACTCGCTGCGCTCCAGCAACGTCTTGGTCGCGGCGAGGACCAGCCGGCAGATGTCGTCGGGATCGGCGCCGGCCAGGGGTTCCAGCCCGGAGATCTCGCGGACCAGCGCGATGCCCATGAGCCAGGCGAGCGCCAGGTCGGCGCGCAGTTCGGCGTCCGGGGCGTCGGTCAGGGTGGCGAGGACCCCGGCGTACTCGCGGCCGACCTCGTGCCGGATCGTGGCCGCGACGCCGTCGCTGCCCGAGGAGCGCAGGTAGGTCTCCAGCGCCCGGTTCGGCTGGCCCGCCGGGTCCAGCATGCTGCGCAGGGACGTGCTGAAGAGCCGCTCGGCCGGGGTGGCGGCGAGCTGCTCGCGTCCCGACCGGGCGATGACCGCCTCGAACAGCGCTTCCTTGCTGCCGAAGTAGCGGAAGAGCAGGGACTGGTTCACCCCGGCCAGCTTGGCGATGTCCCGCACGGTCGTCCGGTCGAACCCGCGCTCGGCGAACAGCTTCGCGGCGGCGTCCAGCAACGCCTGCCGCGTCGCGGCCGCGTCCCGTTTGCGGCCCGGCTCTTCGCTCTGTGCCGTCATCGGAGCAGGTTAACCGGCAAACCGGACGCGGGCGCGACGGCCCTACGCGGTGGCGGAAAGGCGGATCGCGGCGGCCGGGCAGGTCAGTTCGGCCTGCCGGACCGCCTCCTCCTCACCGGGCGGTGGCTCGGCCGCGAGGAGAACGACCGTGCCGTCGTCTTCGCTCTGGTCGAAAGTCGCGGGCGCGAGCAGGACGCACTGACCGGACGAGACGCAGCTTCCCGGGTCGACGGTGATCTTCACGCTCACCACTCCACGGGCACGCGCTCGACGCCGCCGGCGACGCGGTTGGTGCGGACCGGGATCTCGGCGAGCCCGACGGCGAGCCGCAGACCCGGGAAGCGGCGGAACAGCTTCGGGAACACCGTCCGCAGCTCGGTGCGGGCGAGGTTGGCGCCGATGCAGACGTGCGCGCCGGTGCCGAAGGCGAGGTGCACGTTCGGCGTCCGGTCCGGGTCGAACCCGTCGGGGTCGGTGAACACCGACTCGTCCCGGTTGGCCGCGTCGCTGGAGATCAGCACGGCGTCGCCGCGCATGATCCGCGTCCCGGCGATTTCGACGTCCTCGTGGGCGTAGCGCAGCAGGCCGGTGCCGCTGGTGGCGGTCAGCCGCAGGATCTCCTCGACGGTCTGGTTCACCTGGCCGTCGGGGTCGGCGGCGAAGCGGTCGCGGCGGGCGGTGTCGGAGAGCAGGAACAGCGTGCCCATCGCGATGCGCGTCGACGTCGTCTCGTGGCCGGCGAACAGCAGCCCGGCACCCAACCGGGCGAGGTCGTCGTCGGTGAAGGTCGGGTCGTCGGCCTGGACGGCGACCAGGTCGGAGATGACGTCCGGCTGCGGGTCCGCGCGCTTGGCGTCGGCCAGCTTCGTCATGTACGCCATGAACTCCGCCATCGCCGCCTGGGCGTCCTCGCCGCCGTCCATCACCGCGATCCGCTCGGACAGCGCGCGGAAGTGCTCACGGTCGGCGTACGGCACGCCGAGCAGCTCGCAGATCACCAGCACCGGCAAGGGGAACGCGAGGAAGTCGGTCAGGTCGACGGGTTCGCCGGGGTGCGCGTCGCGCGCGGCCTGGAGGTCGTCGAGGCAGCGGTCGGTCAGCTCCGCGATGCGGTCGCCGAGGGCGCGCATGCGGGGCGCGGAGAACGCGGGCGCCAGCACCCGGCGCATCCGCTTGTGCACCTGCTCCTCGGTTTCGAAGTCGCCGCTCGGGCCGTCCTGCAGCGCGGCGTAGGAAATCCGCGACGCCTCTTCCGGTTTCGGGTGCGAGCGCCCGAAACGGCGGTCGCGGAAGACCTCTTTGGCTTCCTCGTAGGACGTCACCAGCCAGGCCGGGTCGCCGGCCGGGGTGAGCACCCGGCTGATCGGCGCCTGCCGGCGCAGGGCCGCGTAGTCCCGGGCGATCGCGAGTGCGTCCGCACGGGCGAAGGGGAGGCGAGGCGTTTCTTCGGTGGTGGTCATGCGGTTCCCCTCGGATCGGTTTTGAGGTCGGCGAGCCAGCGCAGCTCGGCGTCGAACTTTCCCAGCACGTGGTGCAGCGCGGCGCGGCTCCACGGATCGGCCTGCCCGGCGGCGAGCCCGGTGAGCCGGGCGTGCTCGGCGGTCAGCGCGGTGGTGCGGACTTCGAGTACGCGGGCTCGTTCCGCCGGGTGCAGCCAGGCGAAGTTCCCGACGCGGGCCAGGAATTCCGGCTCGTTGAGCGCCAGGTCGGCCGGGAAGTCCGCGAGCATGTCGTGCAGCAGTTCCCGCCCCACTTCGGTGATCGTGTAGACGTGCCGCGGCGGTTTGGCTTCCTGCTCCTCCGCGCTGCGGCTCACCGCGCCCGCGTCGACGAAGCGCCGCAGCGTGGGGTAGAGCGAGTTGTTCGACAAGGTGTGGCCCGTCGATGCCTCCACGGCCTTGCGCAGTTCGTAGCCGTGCATCGGCGCGGTGGCCAGCTTGGACAGCAAGAGGATCTCGATCCACACCTAGGTCACCGTAACCTAGTATCCGGTGACCGGGCAATGGCGGATCGTGACAGGTGGAAAGAAACTGTGTAGCGTTGTAAGCGTCTGCTTACAACGCTGGAGCACGGGGGTTCGCATGACCGTCACCCACACCGAACCGCTCTCCTACCCCTTCAACGAGGAGGCCGGGCTCGACCTGAACGAGGCGTACGCGGCGGCCCGGGAAGCCGACGGCCTGGTCCGGGTGAAGATGACCTACGGGGAGGCGGCGTGGCTGGCCACCCGCTACGCCGACGCCCGGCTGGTGCTGGGCGACCGCCGGTTCTCGCGGGCGATGGAGAAGGAAAGGGACGCTCCGCGCCGCTCGCCCGTGGTCCGGGACGGCGGCATCCTGCAGATGGACCCGCCCGACCACACGCGGCTGCGGACGCTGGTCGCCAAGGCGTTCACCATGCGCCGCGTCGAGCTGCTCCGGCCGCGCGTCGCCGCGCTGGCGACCGAGCTGATCGCCGGCATGAAGGCGGCCGGCGCGCCCGCCGACCTGGTCGACGCCTACGCGCTGCCGATCCCGGTGGCGGTGATCTGCGAGCTGCTCGGTGTTCCGGTCGCCGACCGGCCGAAGTTCCGCGTGTGGAGCGACGCGGCGCTGTCCACCAGCGGGCTGACGCCCGAGGAGTTCGAACGCAACCGCGAGGAGCTGCGCGACTACATGCGCGGCCTGATCGCCGAACACCGCGCGCGGCCCCAGGACGACCTGATGACGGCGCTGATCGAAGCCCGCGACGTCCGCGACCGGCTGACCGAGCTGGAGCTCGTCGACCTGTGCGTCGGCATTCTCGTGGCCGGGCACGAGACCACCGCGAGCCAGATCCCGAACTTCGTCTACGCGCTGCTGGACCAGGACGGCCGGTGGGAGCGGCTGTGCGCCGACCCGGGCCTGATCCCGGCCGCGGTCGAGGAGCTGCTGCGGTTCGTCCCGCTGGGCGCCGGTGCCGGATTCCCGCGGTACGCCACCGAAGACGTCGAGGTCGGCGGCGTGCTCGTCCGGGCGGGCGAGCCGGTGCTGGTGGCGGTCGGGGCGGCCAACCGGGACGGCCTCCGGTTCGACGACGCGGACGAGCTGCGCTTCGACCGCCCGGAGAACCCGCACCTGGGCTTCGGCCACGGCGTCCACCACTGCCTCGGCGCGCCGCTGGCCCGGCTGGAGCTCCAGGAGGCGCTGCGCGCGTTGGTCACCGGAATGCCGGGCTTGCACCTCGCCGGCGATATCGTGTGGAAGACGCAGATGCTCGTCCGCGGACCGCGGTCGATGCCCATCGGATGGTGACGCGGAAGGTGGCCATGAGCTGGCACGTGGAAGTCGACGAACACACCTGCATCGGCTCGGGGATGTGCGCCGCGCTGATGCCCGGGGTGTTCACCCTCGACGGCGCGGTGGCGCACCCGGTGACGTCTTCCGTCGAAGCGGACGAAACGGTCCTCGACGCGGCGGACTCCTGTCCGGCGATGGCGATCACGGTGACCGACGGCGGGCGAGAGATCGGCCCGCGTCCTTAGGGTGTGAACCGGCCGTGCTCGGTGACGACGGCCGTGACGAGTTCGTGCGGGGTGACGTCGAAGGCGGGGTTGAAGACGCCCGCGCCGGGCGGGGTGATCGGCACCCCGGCGTACTCGGTGAGCTCGCGGGCGTCGCGTTCTTCGATGGCGATGCCCGTGCCGTCCGCGAGCGTGCTGTCCACTGTGGACGAGGGCGCGACGACGACGAACGGCACGCCGTGGTGCCGCGCGGCGATCGCCAGCCCGTAGGTGCCGATCTTGTTGGCGACGTCGCCGTTCGCCGCGATCCGGTCGGCGCCGACGAGCACGCAGTCGACCAGCCCGCGGGCCATCGCGGCGGCGGCCGCCGAGTCCGGCTGGACGCGGTAGGGGACCGCGGCCTGCGCGAGCTCCCACGCCGTCAGCCGGGCGCCTTGGAGCAGCGGCCGCGTCTCGTCGACGAGGACTTCTTCGACGAGCCCGCGTTCGTGCAGGTGCCAGACGACGCCGAGCGCGCTGCCCCAGCCGACGGTCGCCAGCCGTCCGGCGTTGCAGTGGCTGAGCAGCCGCAGCGGCCGGCGTGGGCACTCGGCCAGCACGATTTCGGCGGCGTGCCTCGAGGCGGTCTTGTTGAGTTCTTCGTCTTCGGTGAGCAGCGCCAGCGCTTCCGCGAGGACGGCGTCGGCGCCCTCGTCCAGCTTCGCGAGGGCCCGCCCGACGCCCCAGGCCAGGTTGACGGCGGTCGGCCGGGCGCGGGCGAGCACTGCGGCAGCGCCCCGGACGTCCCCGCCGCACCGGGCCGCCAGGGCGACACCCAAGGCACCCGCGGCCCCGAGCGCGGGCGCGCCCCGGACGGCGAGCCGTTTGACGGCGTCGACCAGCTCGCCGACGGTCCGCAGCTCGAGCAGCCGGTACTCGGCGGGCAGCGCGGTCTGGTCGACGATGACGATGGCGCCGTCAGCCCAGTCGATGGTCCTGCGCACGCGGCCTCCCGAACCCGGCAATGATGTCGTCGACACCATTGAACGGCATCCAGTCACGCGAGTTACGTCCTCAATCACGCGAGTGACGTGCTCAATCACGCGAGTGACGTGCTCGATCACGGGACTCGCGTACCTGGGTGGACGACACGCGGTGTCAGAGACCTGCCAGCAGGTCCGTCTCCGTGATCCCCGGCCCTTGGCCCGCCCGGATGAACCACTCCGTGCCGAAGGCGACCGTGAACGCCTCGTCCGGCATGGCGAGCATGAACATGTCCTCGCTGATCTGGCTCGGATGGGCCCGCATCGCCGCGCGCTTCACCGGCGCGTACTTCGACACGTCGACCGCCGCGGTGATCTCCGCCTCGGGTTTGCCGAACTCCACGTTCTCCGGTGGCTTCGGCGCCGCCTCCGGGGGCATCAGGCCCTGCTCGACGGCCGCTTCGAAGCCGCGCTGCATGAACTCGCGGTTGAACGTCGCCTGGAAGACCCGGGCCGTGCCGGCCAGCTCGGCGGCCCGGACGCCGACGCGGTGGACCTGGATGTGGTCCGGGTGGCCGTAGTCGCCGTTGTCGTCGTAGACCGTCAGCACGTCGGCGGACTCCTCGCGCAGGATCGCCGCGAGCTGCTCGGCCGCCTTTTCGACGTCGGCGCGCCAGAAGCACGCCGGGTCGTCGTTCGTCGGCTCGCCCATCATCCCCGAGTCGCGGTAGCCGAGGAACTCGACGCGCTCCACGCCGAGGATCTCCGCGGCCGCGTGCGACTCCTGGACGCGCCGGTCCTCCAGTTTTTCGCCCTCGGCGAGAAAGCCTTCGGGTACTTCGCCGACCTCGCCCTTGGTGGCGACGACGAGCACGACCCGGTGCCCCTCTTCGACAGCTTTGCGCATGACGCCCGCGGTGCGGAGGCACTCGTCGTCCGGGTGGGCGTGGAAGGTGACCAGTGTTGCCATGTCCCCGACGTTACCGAACGGCACCGACAAAAACCGTCTGCCAGGGTGCGCTGACGACCGCTAAGGTCCGCGACGTGGCTGGCACCGAGAAATCCACGTTGCTGATGTTCCTGCGTGCGCAGCGCGAGAGCGTCCTGGCGATCCTCGACGGACTCGGCGAGGCCGCGCTGACGACCGCGGTCCTGCCGTCCGGCTGGACCCCGCTGGGCATGGTGGAGCACCTCGGGGACGCCGAGCGGCACTGGTTCCAGGAGATCGTCACCGGCACCGCGGATCCCCGGCCCTGGCCTGAGCACGAGCCGCCGAGCACGCCGCGGAGCCCGGCCGCCGTCTTCGCCTACTACCGCGCGCAATGCCGCCGGTCGGACGAGATCTTCGCCGCGACACCGTTGTCCGCGCCGCCGCGGGGCCGGCACCCCGGTCCGCTCGGAGCGCAGACCGCCGACCTGCGCGGAGTGGTGCTCCACATGATCGAAGAGACCGCGCGGCACGCCGGCCACCTGGACGTCGTGCGGGAGCTGCTCGACGGCCGGACCGGCCTCGGGCCGCGCTAGCCGGCCTGTTCCTTCGAGCACCACCAGGTCGACCGGCCGCCGACCGTGCCGTGGCTCATCTCCGCGCCGCAGCGCGGGCAGTGGTCGCCCGGACGGCGGTGGCCGATGATCTCGCCGGTGTGGACGCCGCCGTGGCGGATCGCCGCGCGCAACGCCTTCCGCAGTGCTTTGTGCAGGTCGGTGAGGTCGGTGCCGGCCAGCTCGTGCACCGGCCGCGCCGGGGGGAGCGCCGCCTGCCAGAGGGTTTCGTCGGCCAGCAGGTTGCCGATCCCGGCCACCACCGACTGGTCCAGCAGCCGCGCCTTCAGCGGCGCCCGCCCGCGGCCGACGCGGTCGGCGAAGTCGCGGCGCGAGATCTCCCCGGCGTCGGGGCCGAGCGCGTCGAGATCCGGGTCGAGCCGCACCCGGCTGAGCCGCCGCGTGTCGAACAGGCGCAGCTGTTCGCCGTCGGCGAAAGTGATCCCGAACCGGAACCACTCGGGTTTCTCTTCGCGGCCGCTGAAGCGCTGCGGACCCGGCGGGCCGCTCTCGCCCGCGAACCGCAGCTGCCCGGCCATCCCGAGGTGCAGACCGAGGTGGGGGCCGGGCCGCCCGTCGCGGTTTTCCGTTTCGCACCAGAGTGTCTTGCCCCGCCGGTGCGCTTCGGTGAGCCGGCCGCCTCGCAGCGCGGTGGCGATGTCGCCGGGTGCGTGCGGGCGGCAGACCCAGTCGTCGTGGTCGTCGACCTCCCGGATCGTCCGGCCGAGCGCACCGGCGAGGACCTGGCGGGCGAGTTCCACTTCGGGGAGTTCGGGCACCCGACCAGTGAAGCTCATCCGGCCGCCGCCTGCCGCGTGACCCGCGGCCGATCAGGAGAGGCTCGCCGACGCGGGGGTTTCCCAGGCGAACCCGTCCGGGTCGGTGAACGGCTGGGCCGCGCCGCCGACCGCGATCCGGTGCGAGCCGCTGCCGTCGGGGGCGACGCCGGCGTCCTTCGCGAGCGCCTTGCGCCGGTACAGCGCCAGCTTGAGGGGGCTGTCCCCGGCGTCGAACTCGACGTACATCCGGCCGAAGCTCTTCCCGACGGTCAGGCCGCGGTCGAGGTAGAACTTCTTGCTCGCGGCCACGTCGCCGACGCCGAGCAGGAGCACGACGGCGTCGATCTTGCGGGTGGCCGGGCCGGTGTTCTTCTTCGCGGAGGTCGCGAGCTTCCAGATCGTCCCGTCCGGGGCCTGCACTACGCCGCCGTAGCCCCAGATGGACTTGGTCGCCGGCTTGATCGTTGTGGCCCCGGCCGCGATGGCGGTCCCGATCAGGGAGTCGACGTCGGCGGGCTCCGGCACGGTGAGGGACAGGGTGAACCCGCGGAAGCCGGTGCTCGGTTCCGCCGAGGCCCGGAAGCGCAGCTGGGTGGTGAGTCCGAAGGCGTCGGCGTAGAAGCGCTCGGCGGCGGCGGTGTCGGCAACTTCGAGGGTGATGGTTTCGATGTTCGTCATGCCGGTAACGCTAGGTCCGGCCGGCTGACCGGCGCTTCTCGATTCCTGACCGGTCCGGCGGGCCGCCGCCGCGAAAAGGGTTTGGCCGGCCGGGCGGCGGGCTGATAGCTTGCCGCAGACCCGTGAGCCGGCTTGAGGAGGTGAGACCCGTGAACGCTGTAGCGCTGTGGGTGCTCCCCCTCGTCGTCACGGGCGGGCGGCCGGCTTAGGTGTCGCCGGGAGCGCCTCGATCAGGTACTCCCGAAAGGCGACACCATGAACTTCACGCACCACGAGCCGGTGGTCACCCGCGTCGCGGAGCAACACTGGCACGCTCTCGACGACGGCCGGGTGGTCGGCCGAGGCGAAGCGTCTCCGCGGCCCGACGGCCGGCTCTTCCTCAGCATCGACACGTGGCTCGACGCGGACTTCCCGCGGCTGGCCGGCGCCATGCTGCCCGCACTGCCCAGGCCGCTGTACACAGTGGTCGACGAAGCCGACGAGGGTCTCAGATCCCGGTGGGAATCCGCCGGTTTCACGACCCGGCGCCGCGAGTGGGAATACGTCGTCCCCACGGCGCCGGGCCCGGTCCTCCCGCCGCCGGGGGTGACGATCGTGCCCGCGGCCGACCAGGAGCTGCTGCGCTCGCTCGACGACGTGATCCGCGCCGAAATCGAGGCCACGATCGGCTGGCCGGAGATGCCCGCGGAGGTGCTGGGCCGCTCGGACGGCGGCCTGGACCTCGCGAAGTACGTGGTCGCGGCGGAACCCGGCGGTTACGTCGGTCTGGCGCGGGTGGTGGCGGTGACCCGGCAGCCGCGGATCGGCCTGCTCGCGGTCCGCGCCGACCGCCGGCGTCGCGGAATCGCCCGCGCGTTGCTCACCCACGTGCTGGATGCGTTGTACCACAAGGGAATTCAGACGGCATCGGCCGAAGTGAACGAAGCGAACCCGGCGGCCACCACGCTGTTCGAGGGCGTCGGAGCCCGCCGGGTGAGCAGCAACCTCGAGCTGGTGCTGCGCTGATGGCGAACAACGCAGGCGGCATCGAAGTCGAGGGCACGGTCGTCGAGTGCCTCCGCAACGCGACGTTCCGGGTGGAGCTGGAGAACGGGCACAAGGTTCTCGCGCACATCAGCGGCAAGATCCGGAAGAACTTCATCAAGATCCTGCCGTTCGACCGGGTCCTGGTGGAGCTGAGCCCGTACGACCTGAACCGGGGCCGGATCCTGTTCCGCTACCGCACCTAGTGCGCCGGACCGGGTAGGCGAATCGTCGCCAGGGCTCCGGCTCCGGCGACGGTTCGCGCCCGACCGCTCGATCAGTACTCGCTTCTTGATGACGAAGTAGGAGCCGCGGATGGTGCCGGCCAGCTTCGACTTCTGGCGGGCGAACTTGAACGAGGAGAGTTCCTCGGGGATTTCCATCCCTTCGGAGAGTTTGAAGCCGACCGCGCGCTTCCCGGATTCGCCGACGGTGTACAGCACGTTGATCGACAGGCCGTTCTCGTAGAAGACATAGCTGAACCGGATGTCCTCGACCTGGAACGCGGTCGCCTCGAGCGGACGGGAGGTGATGACGATGCCGCGTTCTTCCTCGAGAATCCGGTGCACCAGATCGATGATCGGCTGGGCCTTGTCCGCGGGCTCGACCGTGAAGACGTGGTCGTACTTGTTCTTGAAGTACCGGGCCTCGTTCGCCCGCAGCCCGGCGAGCGCGCCCGCGACCGGCGACGACTCCAGGCCGTCGGTCGATACGGTGTCGAAGTCCACGGTCTGGGGCATGGCGATCCTCCGCGTGTCTGTCCGGGTCGGACTCAGCGTATGCGCTGGTGGCGAAGGTAGGCGACTCGGGAGCTCGGGGTCAGGGGCACCGCAGCCGGACGCGCAGTACGCCGGTCAGCAGCGGGAGGACGAATTCGCCGTCGGCGGTTTCGGGCCGTCCGACGAGGAAAGCGTGGATCCGGCTCAGCGTGGCCGCCCGTTCCTGCTCCGGCATGACGAGCACCCCCGCGCGCGTCGCGAGGGTCGCGACGAGGGAACCGGCGGTGCGACGCTGCCCGTGCGGGAATTCGGCCTGTTCCGCCGAGCCGGACCGGGCGGTCAGGCCGGAGCCGGGCCGGTGCAGGCCTGCCGTCGCGGAACGCCAACCGCTGAACGTGTCGCGCGGGCCGATGGCCGCGCTGCCGCCGACCCGCTGCAGTCCGGCCACCCAGCCGATCCGGTCGTCCACGACGTTCCACAGGTCGGCCAGGGTGCCGCCGGGTGCGAGCACCCGGGCTATCTCGGGTCCCGCGACGGCCATGTCGAACCAGTGCAGGGCGTTCCCGGCCAGGACGGCGTCGACGCACGCGTCCGGCAGCGGGATCGCCTCGGCGCTGCCCGCCACGGCACGGACAGCGGGCAGCGCGCGGCGCAGCTCGGCCAGCATCGCCGGGTCGGGCTCGACCGCGATGACGTCGGCGCCCAGGGCCGCCAGGGTGCCGGTCAGCTTGCCGGTCCCGGCCCCGAGGTCCAGCACCCGCGGGCCGGGCGCCGGCGCCAGTGCCCAGCGGACGGCGGCGGGCGAGTAGTCCGGGCGGTGCTCGGCGTAGCCGGCCGCCGCCGCGCCGAACGACGAGGCAAGCCGCAGCCGCGCACCGTGGTCCATGGGCCACGACCCTATCCGCGCGTAAGTTCTTCAAAAGAAATCCGGGACGCGGTGTCGGATCGGGGTGGCGGCGTTCGTAGCAGGGGTGAGGCCGCCCGCACGGGGACGGCGCCCCGAAGGAGAGGATGGCCGGATGCAATACCTGGTTTCCGTGATCGATGACAAGAGCAATCCCGGCAGCACGGACCGGCAGCCTGCCATCAGCGAGTTCAACGATCGACTGATCGCCGAGGGCTACTGGGTTTTCGCGGGCGGGCTCGCGGACACCGACGCGGCCACGGTCATCGACAACCGGGGCGGGCAGGCGGTGTTCACCGACGGGCCGTTCGTGGAGTCGAAGGAATACCTCGCCGGCGTCTGGGTGTGGGAGGCCCCCGACCTGGATGTGGCGCTCGAGCTCGCCGCCGAGGCGTCGAAGGTCTGCGATCGGAAGATCGAGGTGCGGCCGTTCCGGTGAGCGACGTCGAGGAGACGATCACCCGGGTCCACCGCACCGAGTGGGCGCGGGTGGTCGCCACGCTGACCAGGCGCTTCGGTGACCTCGACGTCGCCGAGGAAGCGGCCGCCGAGGCGTTCGCGACCGCCGTCGAGCGGTGGCCGGCCGACGGCGTGCCGCCCAACCCCGGTGCCTGGCTGACCACCACCGCGCACCGCAAGGCCATCGACCGGATCCGGCGAGAGAACAAGCGCGACGACAAGCACAAGGAGGCTCGGATGGTGCACGACGACGACCCGCCCGAGCCGCTCGGCGCCATCGACGACGACCGGCTCCGGCTGATCTTCACCTGCTGTCACCCGGCGCTCGCGGTGGAAGCTCGCGTGGCGCTCACTTTGCGCCTGGTCGGCGGGCTGACCGTGGCCGAGATCGCCCGCGCCTTCCTGGTGCGCGAGAGCACCTTGGAGCAGCGGATCACCCGCGCGAAAGCCAAGATCAAGGCGGCCCGCATCCCCTATCGCGTGCCGTCCGCCGAGGATCTCCCGGTCCGCGTCTCCAGCGTGCTCACCGCCCTGTTCCTCGTGTTCAACGAGGGCTACCTGGCGACCGGCCCCGGCACCGATCCCGTGCGGCACGACCTGACCGCCGAGGCCATCCGCCTCACCCGCCTGATCCGGGCCCTCCTACCGGACGACGGCGAGGTGGCCGGGCTGCTGGCCCTGATGCTCCTCACCGAAGCCCGGCGCACCGCCCGGGTCTCGGCCGGTGGCGAACTGGTCACCCTCGACGAGCAGGACCGCGGCGCCTGGGACGCGGAACTGGTCGCCGAGGGCCACCGGCTGGTGCGCGAACGCCTCGCCGCGGCCGCCGCCGGGGTCGCTCCGGGCCGCTACCAGATCCTCGCCGCGATCAACGCCGTGCACACCTCCGCCCGCGACGTCCGCGACACCGACTGGTCCCAGATCGCCGCCCTTTACGACCAGCTCGTGCGGCTCGACCCCTCGCCGATCATCGCCCTCAACCGGGCCATCGCGATCGCCGAGCTCGACGGCCCGGAGGTGGCGCTGGCGGCCGTCGACCGGCTCGGGGACGAGCTGGCCGGCTACCACGCCTACCACGCCACCCGCGCCGACCTGCTGCGCCGGCTGGGCCGAAGCGAGCCGTCGCGGGCGGCGTACGACAAAGCCATCGAGCTGGCCGGGAACACCGCCGAGACGGCGTCCCTGATCCGCCGCCGCGACCAATTGCGTTAGCCGCCAGGGAAGATCCTGCTACGCTTGCCGCGATGACTACCTACTCGAACAGATCGGGGGTTCCGTTCGCCACAGGTGAGTGCTGATGCACTTCCTGACCGCGAACGAGGACTCCCGCCTCCGTTTCTGGGCGCGCGTGCGCGAATTCGCCGTGCCGCCGTCGATGATCGAGTCAGCGACAGCCCGCCGGGTGGCGGGCGACTGGGCCGGGGCCTGCGCCGCCGCCCGCGTCGACGTGGATCTGAACCTGCGAGCCGTGCGGCGCACCCATGGCCATGGGCTGGCGGCACAGGTGCGCGCCGATCTGCGTCAGCTGGCTCCCGACCTGCTTCGCTGGCATTTTCCGCGGATCGGCCCGGCCGGCCTGCTGCGGCCCGGTCTCACGGTTTCCCTGGCCCGCTACGGTTCGCCGGCTGATCGCGGCGCGATCCACCTCGTGGCGCGGACGCCCCCGGCGTGGGCGGATGCCGGTCAGCGGATCAGCCTCGCGCTGTGGGTGCCGTCCCAGCGGGCGGCGGGTCTGCACCCGCATCCCCGTCCCGACCGGCGCTTCCGCCTCGACCTGCACCGCCACCTGTGGGACGTGCGCCGGGCCGGTGAGCTGCGGGAGCGGGCCGGTCCCCGGCCGCCGGAGGGCCGGCTCGCACGGGACCGGATCCCGGCCGGGGTGGGCGCCTGCGCCGTGGACCGGTGGCTGGCCGAGGCGGCGCTGCTGCTGCGCGCGGAGGGCCGCGGGGGCGACGTCGTCGCCGTGCGGCTCACCAGCCGGCACCGGCTGCTGCTGAACCTGGGCTCGCCGGGTGAGGCAGCCGACGGCCGTGCGGCGCCGGTCCTGCCCGACGCCGCGACCTGGGTCCTGCCCGACCTCGAGCTGCTCCACGCCGGGTTGATCGACGCCGGCCGGCTGCACCCGCTCGTCGCGTCGGCGCTCCGGCCCGCCTACCGGCCGGTCGATGCGGCACGGAATCCGGACGGCGCAAGCAATACGCGCCTCGTCGAGTGTCGTGGTGCCCCGCACCGGATCGGCGTGGTGAACGGGGTGCTCGTCCCGCTGGACCACGACGCGGGCGAGATCCGCCGCGAGGAGCTGCTGGGCGCGCTGGGTGGCACCGAACTGCCTTGCCTGCGGGCGATCGACGAGGCACACCGGCATCCGGAAAGCCTCGTCGACGTGCGCGCCCGGCTGGACCACGGCGACACCGCCGGTGCCCTCGCCGCCGTCGAAGGCCTGCTCGGCCCGGACGTGCTCCTGCGCAGCGGCGCACTGCGCGATGAGCTGGAGACGGCGGTGCGCCGCCAGGTGGCGCACGGGCTGTACCGGGCCGGGCTGGCCGGGTACGGGCCACCTCCGTCCACACGGGACACCGTCCGTCGGGCGCGGCGGACCCGTCCGCGCCACGCGACCTGTCACTGACCCGCATTTCCCTCGCCGGGCCGGTGCCCGGCCCCCGATTCGACCGCAAAGGTGATCAAAACTGACTACTGCCATGGATTTTTCTTCCCCGGCGGCGCACGTCCGGCCGCTCGACGTCGCCGCCGATCTGCTCGCCCTGCTGCACGACACGACCACCGAGCCGCGGACCGATACCCAGCTGGAAGCCTTGACGCTGGCCGTGTCCGCCGATCTTCCGGTGCTGCTGTGGGGCGAGCCGGGCATCGGCAAGACCGCGGCGCTGAACCAGCTCGCGGACGCTCTCGAACTGCCGCTGACCACGGTGATCGCGAGCGTGCACGAGCCGTCCGACTTCTCCGGTCTGCCGGTGGTCGGCGACGATCCCGCGGAGCAGGGGGTGCCGATGGCCCCGCCGGACTGGGCCGTGCGCCTGGTCCGGGCCGGCCAAGGGCTGTTGTTCCTGGACGAGCTGTCCACCGCGCCGCCGGCCGTCCAGGCCGCGCTGCTGCGCGTTGTGCTCGAGCGCCGGGTCGGTGCGCTGCGGCTGCCGCCGGGTGTCCGGATCGTGGCCGCCGCCAATCCGCGTTCCTCCGCGGCCGACGGCTGGGAGCTGAGCCCGCCGCTGGCCAACCGGTTCGTCCACCTGCAGTGGACCTACGACCACGACGTCGTGGTGCGGGGGCTGGGCGGGACGTGGCCGAAGGCGGAGCTGCCACGGCTGGACCGGGAGCGGCTGCCCGGCGCCGTGACGTTCGCCCGCCGCGCGGTCTGCGGGCTCCTGACGGCCCGGCCCGGCCTGGTTCACCAGCTCCCGAAGAACGAAGCACGTCGTGGCGGTCCGTGGCCGTCGCCGCGCAGCTGGGAGATGACCCTGCGGCTGATCGCGTTCGCCACCGCGGCGGACGCCTCCCGGGACGTGTTGTCCATGCTGGTGCGGGGCGCCGTCGGCGACGGGCCGGGTCTGGAGCTGCTGGCCGCCCTGGACCGGATGGACCTGCCGGACCCCGAGGTGCTGCTCGCGGATCCCGGGGCGGCGGTGCTGCCCGAGCGCGGCGACCTGCGTCAGACGGTGCTCGACGGCGTGGTGGCGGCGGTGCGCAAGCGGCCGGAGGAGTCCCGCTGGAACGCGGCGTGGTCGCTGCTGGTGCAGGCACTGGAAACCGGCGCCCCGGACCTGGTGGTCGTGCCGGCGGCCACGCTCGCCGCGCTGCGCCGCGACGACTGGCAGGTACCGGCGGCGATCGAGCGGCTGTCCGGGGCGGTGTCGTTGTCACGGCGGGCGGACCGGGCCGCGGCCGGCGCGGGTGAGCACCGATGACGCCGGGGACCATGGACGAGGAGAAGCTCTTCGCCGCCCGGCTGCACGCCGTCCGGAACCGGCCGTACCTGGCGACGGCGTTGTTCGCCCTGCACACGGTGGAATCGCGGTGGGTCCCCACGATGGCCGTGGACCGCCACTGGCGCTGCTACGTTTCGCCGGCGTTCGTGGACCGCACTCCGCTGGCGGAGCTGGCGGCGGTCTGGGTGCACGAGGTCTCCCACCTGCTGCGCGACCATCACGGGCGCAGCGACCGGTACGCCGCGAAGCACGAGCTGACCGGGCCGGGCGAGCGGTTGCGGATGAACATCGCCGCGGACTGCGAAATCAACGACGACGTGTTCGGCGACGGGCTGGCCCGGCCGGAGGGCGCCGTCCGCCCGGCGTTGCTGAGGTTGCCCGAGGGGCAGCTGATGGAGGACTACCTGCGCCGGTTCCGGCTCGGCCCGTACACCGACCGCTTTGCCTGGCTCGACTGCGGCAGCGGCGCCGACGGGCTGGAACGCGGCTGGGAGCTGGGTCCCGAAGGGGCGCACGGGCTGAGCGCGCAGGAACGGGACGCCGTCCGCTTCCGGGTCGCCCAGGGCATCACCGGCAGCCCGGGCAGCGTCCCGAAGGGCTGGCAGCGCTGGGCGCAGGAGGCGTTCCACCCACCGCAGCCGTGGCGGGACCTGCTGGGCGCGGCGGTCCGTTCGGCGATGTCCGGCGCGGGCGAGGACTACACCTACGGCAGGCCCGCGCGCAGGTCGGCCGGCCTGCCCGGCGTGGTCCTGCCGAGCCTGCGGCGCCGTCCGCCGCACGTCTGCGTGATCGTCGACACCTCCGGCTCGGTCAGCGACGCCGAGCTGGGGAGCGCGCTCCTCGAAATCGCGGCGATCGTCCGCGCGATCGGCGGCCGCCGCGACCTGGTGTCGGTGCTCTCGTGCGACGCCGCCGCCCACGTCACGGCCGAGCTGTGCCGCGCCGAGGGAATTTCGCTGGTGGGCGGCGGCGGGACGGACCTGCGCACCGGCTTCGCCAAGGCCCTGCGCGGCACGCCCCGCCCGGACGTGATCGTGGCGCTGACCGACGGCCAGACACCCTGGCCCGAAGCACGCCCGCCCGCCAGGACGATCGTGGGCCTCTTCCCCCGGCAGTGCCCGGCGGACGAGACCGATCCCTACTACCGACCCGACACACCACCGGCCTGGGCGCGGGTGGTCACCGTGGGCTGACTTGCCGCAGGTACCGGGGTCCGGTTCCGGGCGAGGAGATGCTCGTGGCGAGCCGGCCGGGCCCGGGAAGCCGTCTGCTGGACGAGCCTGCGGAAGCTCGCGCGACCGACTGGCGCGGCACCGCCGTGGCCGCCCACTCGGCATCAGGCCGCCGGGGTGAGGACGGTGCGATCGAAGGGCCCGCCGTGTCCGGCCGCGTAGGCGACCGCGTCGTTGACCTCGTCGAGGCCGAACCGGGTGACGCGTTCGGGGGTGAGGTCCAGTGCGCCCGTCGCGATGAGCCGGATCATGCCGGCGTTCGCCGTGCGGGGGTACATCCATTGGCCGCGCACGGTCACCGAGTTGCGCATGATCCAGGGGTAGGGCAGCGCGAAGTCCGCGCCGCCGAGCATGCCGACGCCGCCCATCAGCACGACACGCCCGTGCTCGCGCACGGTCATGGCGGCCGCGCGTGCCGCCGAACTGGGCGCCCGGGGCGGGAGGAGGTCGAGCACCAGGTCGATCGGGCCGTCGGCGGCCGCGGTCAGTGCGGCGCGGTCGGCATCCTCGTCTCCGCTGAGCCCGACCGGGCTCACCCGCGGGCCGAACCGGTCGGCGAGCAGGTCGAGGGCAGCCCGGTTGCGGCCCGGGGCCACCACGTGCCCGGCGCCCATGGCGAGCGCGACGGCGACCGCGCTGCTGCCGAGGTTGCCGGTCGCCCCGCTGATCAGCACCGTCTCGCCGGCCGCCAGCCGGCCGGCCAGCAGCCCGCCGTAGGGAATGGTGTGCACGCCCAGCGCGGACCAGCGCGCCGGATCGGCCGCCGCCCCGGCGGGCAAGGGGTACACGTTCTCGGTCGGAACCCGCATGAGTTCGGCGAACGGTCCGTCGTGCAGGTACCGGGCCAGCCGTGCGCCGCCTTCGCCGCGGGAGCTCCAGCCCTGCAGCGTGATGTCCGGGGTCAGGACGTCGTCGCGGGCGCGGACCGTCGAGTCGCACCACACCAATTGGCCCACGCCCAGCTTGGTCGCGTCCGGTCCCACGCGGACCACCCGGCCGATGCCGCCGACCCCCGGCACGACGGGTGGTTCCACCGGATAGCGCCGTTCACCGCTGAACACTTCGGCCGCGTACGGCGGCACGCAGGTCGCCAGGACCTCGACCAGTACCTCGCCGCCGCCGGCTTCGGGGTCGGGCACCTCCCGCACCGTGAGAGGGGAGCCGAACGCGGTCAATGTCGCTGCACGCATGGAAAAACCCTTCTGCTCGTCCTTCGCCACGCTAGGGGGACCCGGGGTATGCGGGAAGCGCTGATCCGACATCTCTGGTATGCGTAGTCGGCATGGACGTGTCGAGTGCGAGCCTGCGGGTGCTGTGTCAGATCGCCGAGTCGGGCAGCTTCACCGCGGCCGCCGCCCAGCTCGGCTACACGCAGTCCGCGGTCTCGCGCCAGGCCGTGGCCCTCGAACGCAGCGCCGGAGCCACCCTGTTCGAGCGGCGGACCGACGGGGTGCGGCTCACCCAGCCCGGGCTGACGTTGCTGCGCCACGCGCGAACGATCCTGGAGTCGGTCGACGCGGCCGGACGCGACCTGACCGGTGAAGCGCCCGGCACGGAGCCGGTGCGGCTCGGCCTGGTCCCCAGCGCCGGACCGGTGCTGCTGCCCGCCGCGCTGGCCCGGCTCGCCAGGACAGCGCCACTGGTGCGGGTCACCACCCGCGAAGGCACCACGCCCAGCCTGGCCCGGGCGTTGCGCACCGGTTCGATCGACGTCGCCGTCCTCACCTCCCGCCCACCGCACCGGCCACCGGACGGCGAGTCACCGCGCCTGCACACCACGACCGTCCAGGACACCGAGCTCCTCGTGGCGGCGCCGGCCACCGGCACCTTCGCGGGCCGCACGTCCGTGCACGTCGACGAACTCCTCGACGCCCCGTGGATCGCCGCACCCGCGTCGAGCGCGGAGTCACTGCTCGGGGTGTGGCCCGGCCTGCCGGGGCGAGCGCGCATCGTCCACAGTGCCCGCGACTGGCTGGCGAAACTGCACTTGGTCGCCGGCGGGTTCGGCGTCACCACGATCCCGGAAGGCTTGGCGCCGGTGGTCCCGCCCGGCGTGATCTCCCTGAGCGTCCAGGGCGCACCGCCCGAGATCCGCCGGGTTCTCGTGGCCCGGCTCCCCGGTGGCGCCACGCCGGCGATCACCGCGGTCACCGAGGCGATCACCTCGACCGCCCGGCCGTGACGTTCACCGATCGGCGGCCAGCACGGCCCCGAGGCCTTCTCGCAGATCCTTGACGAAATACCCGGGAACCTCCAGCGACGGGAAATGCCCCCCGGCTTCCGGCGAGTTCCAGCGGACGATCCGCCGGTACCGCTCCTGCGCCAAGGCACGCGGGTACTTCTCGATGTCGCGGGGATACACACTGATCGCCGACGGGACGTCGACCCGGAGGCCGGGGTCGAGCGAGTTGTGGCTTTCGTAGTAGATGCGGGCCGACGACGCACCGGTCCGCGTCAGCCAATACAAGGTGACGTCGTCGAGAACGCGGTCCCGGGCAATCGTCTCGAAGGGACTGTCTTCGGTATCCGTCCACTCGGCGAACTTGTCGAGGATCCAGGCGAGAAGCCCCACCGGTGAGTCGACGAGCGAGTAGCCGATGGTCTGCGGCCGGGTTGCCTGCTGCTTCGCGTACGCCGCGCGGTGACGCCAGAAATCGCGGGTTTCCTCGGTCCACTTGAGCTCGGCCGCCGTCAGTCCGTCCGTGGGCAACCCGGGCGGTGCCTGCGCGGTCGTGGTGTGGATGCCGAGAACGTGCGCCGGGAACCGGCCGCCGAGGATCGTGGTGATCACGCCGCCCCAGTCGCCGCCGTGGGCCGCGAACTTGCGGTAGCCGAGCCTTCCCATCAGTTCCACCCACGCGGCCGCGATCTTTTCGGTTCCCCACCCGGTGACGGCCGGCTTGTCGCTGTAACCGAAGCCGGGCAGCGACGGAACCACGACGTGGAACGCCGGCGCACCGGCATCTTCCGGGTCCGCCAGCTCGTCGATCACGTCGATGAACTCGGCAATGCTGCCTGGCCAGCCGTGCGTCAGGATCAGGGGAGTGGCATCCGCGCGCGCGGATCGGCGGTGCAGGAAGTGGATGCCCAGCTCGTCGATGGTCGTGCGGAACTGGCCGATCCGGTCGAGGCGTTCTTCGAACGACCGCCAGTCGTACCCGGTGCGCCAGTAGTCCACGACCTCGACGAGGTCGGCGAGAGGAACGCCCTGCGCCCATCGGCCAGGCCCGGGTGCGGCGCCGTGGACCGTCTCGGCTTCCGGCAGCCGCGCCGCGGCCAGCCGCGCGCGCAGATCGTCGAGATCGGCATCGGTTGCGTGGGCTTCGAATGCTTGCACGTCGCGGGTGGGACGGGCCATGAGACCTCCTGGCTGTCGTGGAACCGGCTAAGACGGTTCTAACACGGCTCGAGGCCGGCAGGCAACCTGCTAAGGTGGTTCCATGCCCGCTCGGTTCCCCGACTTCCGTCTCGGCACCGTGCTGGCGACCAGCTTCACGGGGACGCTGTCGGAGCGGCGTGGCGACGCTGTGGAGCGCATTCCCACGCCGCAGCGGCTCGTCGACTGGCTGGCGGTGAACGGCCTCGCCGTGGAGTCCTGCACCTCCGCCCAGCTCGAACTCGCTTGGGAGCTCAGGGAATCCATTCACGCCGCCGCCACAGCGGCCGCGGTCCAAGCCGCTCTCCCGGTGTCCGCTGTCCAGATCATCAATGACCGCAGCATCCAGGGCCGGGCCGCGGCCGTCCTGACACCCGAGGGCCACCGGCGATGGCAGCTCAGCTCGGCTTCCTGCGTGGAAGACGCTCTGGGCGTGATCGCCGCCGATGCGATCAGCATCATCGCCGGCGAGCGGGACGGAAAACTGGCCTTGTGCGCATCGCCGACCTGCCAAGCGGCTTTCTTCGACACCAGCCAAAGCCGCACCCGCAGGTGGTGCGACATGAACACGTGCGGGAATCGCCAGAAGAAGGCGCGCTTCAACGCCAACCAGCGCAAAACCCCGCCCGGCGAGCGGTGACGGGCGGCCGGGCCGAAGCCGGTGGAGAGCGGAAGCGCGGATCGCTGCGGGCGGAACGCGGTCGCTGTGGCAGCCCGTTGGGGCCGGGCGCGCGGAGCGTCCTGTTCGGACCGCCTCGGTCGACGTCCCCTCGGCGGCCATGAGAGAATTTGGGCAGCGTCCATAGAAGGGCATGGTCTCGCTGTGGTGGTACCTCCGACAGGTGAGCACGCCGACTACGTGTCGATAGGCCCACGGGAGTATTTGGACCGTTTCCTCGACGAGTATCACCTCACCTCGGCTGACGTGCATGGCAAGGTCATCCTCCGGCCGACCATAGGAGTGGGTGGAGGGCGCGGAGACGACGACTACACGATTCACGAGTCGTTGCTGCGGTCGTGCGGCGAGTTCCTGTGCGCGGGGGACGCGGAAGCATTGGAGTTCTGCCGCGGGATCGTCGAGGAGATGGTGGCAGGACTCGGTGTGACCCGCGTCGAAGCGGTGGCCCGCGTCAACAGGCAGTGGTCTGCCCCTCACCCGGGTGGTCGTACTCCGCGAATCTGGATCGTTGGCTTGGCCATGGTCTACCACGAGGATGCCGAGTTCTGGGCACGCGTCATCTACTACGGGGAAGACTACTTCTGGCGGGATCCAGGATCGACGTCCGACTCGCTTCCGCCAGCTTCGTAGGGCCTGCAACGCCGGCGAAGCGGTGACGGCGTTGGCGGCCGCCACGTTTGGTCGGCAGGAAAATGGGTTGGGCGGCACGACGTCCGGGCTGGTAGCGTCTCGGAGGCCGTGGCATTGCGCGAGGAGGTGAGACCCATGAACGCTGTATCGAGTGGGTGCTCCCTTCTCTTCACGGCCGGGCGATTGACGTAGGTGTCGCCGGGAGCGCCTCGACAACAAGGCACTCCCGAAAGGCAACAACCTGTGCATTTCACTGCGGAGACAACGTCGAGCGGTGTCACTGAACGCAGCTTCACTGTGGGTGAGGTTCCCGGTGTGCTCTGGTCGCCCGCATCCGGTTCCGATCACGCGCCCTTGGTGCTGATGGCGCACAGTGGCGGCCAACACAAGAGAGCACCGGGAATCCTGGGCCGTGCACACCGCTTCGTGACCGGTTGCGGTTTCCATGTCGCTGCCATCGACGCGCCCGGACACGGCGACCGCCCCCGAACGGCGGCCGACGAGCAGCACATCGCCGTCTTGCGGCAGGCTCAAGCGGCGGGTGAGCCGATCAGCCCGGTCATCGTGAGACTCCACATCGACCTGGCGGCGCGCGCCGTACTGGAATGGCAGGCGACCCTGAACGCCCTCCAGCAACTGCCGGAGATCGGCGCCAACGGACCGGTCGGTTTCTGGGGCATCATGCAGGGCACCGGGATCGGGGTGCCGTTGACGGCAGTAGAACCCCGGATCACCGCGGCGGTCTTCGGTTGCCTCGGGCATGAATCCCTGACCGAGGCGGCAGCAGCGATCACCGTCCCGATCGAATTCCTGCTCCAGTGGGACGACGAGCACGTCGAACGTCAATCCGGTCTGGCGTTGTTCGATGCCTTCGCCTCGACGGACAAAACGTTGCACGCCAACGCAGGCGGGCATTTCGAGGTGCTCAGGTTCGAGGCCGGCAGCGCGGCCCAGTTCTTCGCCCGGCATCTTGGCCGGGACGCCGGGGCGTGAGGTCGTGCTCGAGACGGATCGCCTGTTGCTCAGACCTTGGCGGGTGGCCGAAGCTGTCGTCCAGCGTGAGCTGTGGACCGAACGTGATCCACGAGTGCCGCCGCACCGCCGGATCGACGTGGATGGGCATCCCACGGTCGCGGAACTCGAGGATGCGATCCGCGCCGGCCGGCCGTCGTCGACCGGGTTGTTGGCGGTCGAGCGGAAGGCCGAAGGTGACGTTATCGGCTGCTGCGGGCTGATCGACGGCGGTCGGGGGCTCGAGGCGGAATCGGAGCTGGCGTTCGAGCTGCTGCGCCGTGTCTGGGGCCGGGGATACGCGACCGAGGCCTCGAAGGCGATCTTGGACTGGGCCAGATCGTCCGGGTACGTACGTCTAGGGGCCACGGTCTGGGAGTGGAACACGGCTTCTCGTCGTGTGCTGGCCAAGCTCGGGTTCACCGAGACCGGCCGGAAGGAAGTGGACGCGGTCCACGGGACCACCCTGTTCATCGCAAAACGGCTCTGACGCAGCCGGTGTCGGTCTTGAGAACGGCTCGGCGCGGCGACGGCAGGCCGCAGCTGTCCCATCCGAGTTCGTGCTGGCTGCTTCGGCGGCGGCCTTCGCTGAGAGGCGGGACTGAAGAACGAGCTCGATCGGCTGCAGGCGAGTTGTAGTGCCAGGCGCAGGCGATTGTCACATCGGCATTGCCCGCGCTCGCGCCAGAGCGTCAGTCCAGGCGCTGGCATACTCGGCAGCCGTCACCCAGGACAGGCTGCGGAACGGTGGCTCGTCTGCGCCCTCGGCGATGGAGACCCGGTCGGCGTGCCGCCAGATCAGGATGCGCCAGGACTGGTCGAGATCGCTGTACGGCTGGCTGACGTCGCCCAGGGGGACATCAGCCAAGGTCCACGACCGCAGATCATGGCCAACGTCGTCCCACCAGGGAAAACCTGCGATCTGCCGTCCCTGACCATCCGTGAACCGCAGTGCGGTGCTGGTGCCGCGCGCGAAGAACTCGATCTCAAATCCAGCAGCCCGCGTGAAGAGGCCGTGAGATGGCGTGGCGTGACCAGGACATTGGGGAAGCCGTCGCCCACGGCAACGCCGCCGCGTTACCCTACTGTGGCTTGTCGCGGGTGGGAGGTTCCGGTTCCCCGATCACAGGGGCTTGGGGAGGGTGCTGATGGATGCGGAGGATGCCGGCGACAGATCTGCTTTGGGATGGCCCGTCGCCGTCGCGAACGTGATGAGTCGGATTCACCTCACATTGAGTCTGCGTCCCGAGGAAAAGCTGCATCAAATAGCCGCCCCTGCGGAATGCGATACTGCCGGCGGGCCGGCGTACTCGGTGGACTTTCGTCGCACTCTCGGCGACCTTGACGTGTTTGCGCTGTGGGATGGCAACGAAGGTAACCCCGCCGGCATTTATCAGGCGAGGCTCACCGCGGTGGTTTCGCCTCCGCGCGACCTGGTGGCCACCCGAGGTGATGACTGGGTGTTGCAGGTCGACCTCTCCACTCGTCGCGAAGTAACGGCGTCCGGGGCGTTGGACCTGGCGCTGACGTTCACTCGGCTGCGCGGAGCACTTTTCCGTGACGGCAGCGAATTCCGGCCGCCACGCGAGAATCCCGATCTTGTCGTGTATCAGCACCGGGATGGCAGTCCGCGTGGATTCGCCTGGCGGTGCACGGTCGTGGGGGACACCGATCACGAGTCGACGGTGACCGATGACGTGTTCGTCGAAGCTGTCACCGGCGAACACTTGGGGACCACGAGAATCAGTATCAGCTGAATTCTGTCCTCTTGCGCGGCTGCGGTCGCTGCTGCAGCGCAGGGCAGGGCCGCACGCTCTACAGCGGAACGGTGCTTCTCGCTCGTGGTGGCCGTAGAAGCGGGGAAATGACCGGGGCGCAGACCATGGCCACCCCAGGTGACGGAACCCCCGGCCGAGGTCGACCTGCGTGCCCGGCTCGTCCGTGCCGCGGCTTGACCCGCGGAGCCGGTGACGTACCCGTGTCGCTCGGGCAGCAGCGAGCCAGTGGCCGCATACGACGGAACGCCGGTGTACTACCCGTGTGCTGTGCTCACCGACGACGTCATTGCCACCGCCGGGCTGGCGTACACCAACCACGCTCTTGCCGGTGGCATCCGTCTCAGCCCGGGTGCCAACCGTCCCGAGCTGGCCGGCACCACGTTCGAACCGATCTCCTGCGGCGGCTACCTCCGCCGAGCGGGCGGCCACCGCGACGATCCGGAAGTCACTCTCGAGACGCTGAATGTCAAGCTCTCCAGCACTTCCGCTTGGCGTCTCGCCACGTCGCCGCGAGTGGGGAAGGCCGGCACCGTCAACGGCGTCGAGTACCACAGGCTCCCGGACCGAGGCGACGACGAAGTCACAGTAACCTTCGACGACGGTGGTCACGGCGCGGCCAACGCCTTCACCCTCAACCTGCGTCACTTCTCGGCGATTGCGGACGGCGAGAACGCACTGGCCAAGCTCGTCGACGGCATTACCAAGAACATCGCTGCAGGCCCCCGGCCGATGCCTGAGCGCAGCTACCCGGAGCCCTGCAACCTGACCGCAAAACCGTGCGACGCCATGTCACCCGAGGTCTTCACCACGGTCACCGGCGTGCCGACCGACGGACTCCAGAAGGACTTGTTCAGCGTGGACGAGAACTACGTGGTGAACAACCATGCGGTCCAGATCACCTGCGAGCGCATGTCCCTGCTCGACCGGACCGAACGGGATCCGGCGAGCCTGTCCGTCGAGCAGACGATCTACGCGGAGGGCCCTGCCGTCGCGGCCGACGACGTCCAGCGCATGTGCTCCTACGAGGCGACGACAAAGGACAGCAGCTCCCTGCCGCAGCCCGATTGCCCGCCCCCCATCGCCGAGTCGGATACGAGGAAATCACCGAAATCGAACCGGCGGGCGGTCCGCGTCCAGGATTGCTCCGAATGGCCCATGGGTGGCGTCGGGGCCGAGATGGGCACAGAGCGTCAAGAGATCGGATCGTTACTCAACTTGGGGCGGTCTGGAACGTCTGATGGTTCGTGAGAGTGATCCGTATCGCCGGGCTCGGCTTGGCTGTCTTGTTGCTGGCTGCGTGCAGTGGGCCGACCGAGACCGTGGGGGCCGCGCAAGCGGTCGGAGCGGCCGGGGCGGCCGCGACGCCGACGCAGCCCGGGGTACCGGCCGCGACGGTGGCGTTCGAGGGCGGGGACCAGCTGAGCCCGAAGGACCCGATCGTCGTCAAGGCGTCCGGTGGCACGTTGCAGGCGGTCACCGTCACGAACCCGCAGACCGGCAACGGCGTCAAGGGCGACCTCTCGCCGGACAAGACGACGTGGACCAGCAGTGATCACCTCCGGTACGGGTCCACGTACCAAGTGGTCGCCACCGCGGTGAACCAGGCGGGTGCGCCAACCGAACAGCGCGGCGAAGTGCACACGCTCAAGCCGTCCGGAGTGGCCACCCCCGCGCTCTTCCAGCCGGCGGCGGGCGACTTCGGCGTCGGCCTGATCATCGGCCTGAAGTTCGACCACGACATCAGCGACAAAGCCACGGTGGAGAAGTCCTTCAAGGTGACGTCCTCGCCCGCCCAGGACGGCGGCTGGTACTGGGTCGGCAAGCGCGAAGTGCACTTCCGGCCCAAGGAGTACTGGAAGGCCGGCTCGACCGTGAAGCTCGAGACCACGACCTTCGGCACGCCGATCGGCGGCGGCGTGTACGGCGGCCAGGACGTCTCGGCCACGTACAAGGTGCACGACTCCTGGATCGCCAAGGCGGACGGCAAGACCCACCAGATCAAGGCGTACCACAACGGGCAGCTGGTGAAGACCGCGCCGACCAGCATGGGCAAGACCGCCGACACCCCGCCGCGGGGCGCGACACCGACCTTCAACGGCACGCACACCGTGCTGGGGAAGGAAGACCACAAGATCATGGACTCCTGCAGCTACGGCGTGTGCGAGGGCGATCCCGGCTACTACAAGGCCCCGGAGAACTGGAACGTCCGGATCTCCAACGACGGCGAATACCTGCACGAAAACCTGAAGACGGTCGGCGTGCAGGGCAGCGACAACGTCTCCAACGGCTGCCTCAACATGAACACCGAGAACGCCAAGTGGTTCTTCGACACCTTCGACGTCGGCGACGTCGTCGAGGTCACCAACTCGGGCGGCCCGCAGCTGTCCATCAACAACGGCCACGGTGACTGGGCCATCAGCTGGAGTGCCTGGCAGGCCGGCAGCGCGTTGCACGGCTGATTCGTCACGCGGGGTGTTCGCGGCGGAGCCGGATGTCCTCACCGGCGCGGTGCAGGGCGGTGACCACGGCGACGACTTCGGCGCCGGGGTCCGGTGAGGTGACGGCCACGGTCAGCCGGCCGAGCCACCCCGGGTCGTCGACGCCGACGGTCGCCACGCCGGCCGGGATGGACAGGGCGGCCACCTCGGGCACCAGGCACACGCCCAGTCCCGCGGCGACCAGGCCCAGCCGGGCGGGCCAGCCGCGCACCGCGTGGCCGATGACCGCGTCGGTGAGCGTGGGCCAGGCCCGGAACTGGGGGTCACCGCCCGCGCCCGCCCCGGCGATCCAGGTCTCGCCGGCCAGCTCCGCCACCGGGACGACGTCGGTACCGGCCAGCCGGTGGCCGGCGGGCACCGCGACGCGCAGGCCGTCGGTGAACACGATCTGCTGTTCCAGCCCGGCCAGGTCGTAGTCCGGCAGCCCGGCGCCGACGCCGATGACGGCCACCGCCAGCCGCCGCGCCCGCAGCTGCCGCAGCAGGGTGGGCGTCGGCCCCTCGGCCAGCGCCACCTCCAGACCGGGGTGTCCGGCACGGAGCCGCGCCAGTGCCCGGGGGACCAGGACCGCGGTCGCGGACGGGAACGCGCCGAGCTTGAGCCGGCCGGCCAGCCGGTCGTCCAGCGCGGCCAGATCCTGCTGCAACGTCTCCACCCCGGCCAGGATCCGGCCGGCGTGCTCCACCACGACGGCGCCGGCCGGGCTGAGCCGCACGCCGCGGCCCTCGCGGACGAAGAGCGGGTATCCGGCCGCCGTCTCCATCGCGGCGACCTGACGCGAAATCGCCGGCTGCGAATAGCCGAGCAGCCTCGCCGCCGCGGTGAACGAGCCGGTCAGCGCGATCTCCCGGACGACCCGCAGGCCGGCCACCGTCAGCTCACCCATGCCCGCCACCCTACCCATCCGCAATGCGTATGGCTTCGATCCGGATCTGTCATCGCGGACATGGATTTTTGGTGCTGGGCTTGACGTTGTCGAGATCAGGAAGGAAAGCAAACGGATGAGGAGACCACCACCATGACGAAGACCTGGTTCGTGACCGGCGCTTCCCGCGGGATGGGCCGCGAACTCGTCGAGCAGGTACTGGCCCGCGGCGACCGGGTGGCGGCCACCCTGCGCCGTCCCGGGCAACTCGACGACCTCGCGGCCCGGCACGGCGACCGCTTGTGGGTGCGTGCGCTGGACGTGACCGACACCGCGCGGGTGCGCGCCGTG
This sequence comes from Amycolatopsis sp. NPDC026612, assembly GCF_040638285.1. NCBI lineage: Bacteria > Bacillati > Actinomycetota > Actinomycetes > Pseudonocardiales > Pseudonocardiaceae > Amycolatopsis > Amycolatopsis sp. NPDC026612. The sequence goes on along the minus strand of NZ_JBEZYB010000030.1, from coordinate 6,123 downwards.
GTCGACGAGGCGTTCGCCGCGCACGAGCGCATCGACGTCGTCGTGTCCAACGCGGGCCACGGGGTGTTCGCCACCGCCGAGGACCTGACCGACGCGCAGATCGACCAGCTGATCGCGACCAACCTGACCGGCTCGATCCACCTCGCCCGCGCGGTGGTGCCGCACCTGCGCGCACAGGGGGGCGGGCTGCTGATGCAGATGTCGAGCATGGGCGGCCAGCTCGCCTTCCCCGCGTTCTCGCTCTACCACACGACCAAGTGGGGTATCGAAGGGTTCTTCGAGGCGCTGGCCGCAGAGGTGGAGCCGTTCGGCATCCGCACCACCCTGATCGAGCCGGGCATGGTCCGCACCGGCTTCTTCGACGCGGCCACCCGGGTACCGGTCAGCGCGCCGTACCGGGGCGGACCGGCCGACCAGGAGCCGATTCCGGTGGAAGAGATGACCGACAGCCAGGAAAACACGGTCGCGGGTGTCATCCGCGCCGCGGTCTCGCCGGATCCGCCGCGCCGCTTGGTGCTGGGCTCGGATGCCTGGCGGCTGTTGACCGGCGCGCTGCGGGAGCGGCTGGCGGAAGTCGAAGCCCAGCGCGACAACGCGGCCACCGCCGACGCCGAGGACGGCCGCCTCCGAGCCGATGCGACTGCCGCGAGCTGAGCGTCGGGGCTACGGGACAGTCATCGCGGTCGGCGACCTGCGCGGGAGGCGACCCCACAGCGTCGCGGCGACGATGGCGGCGGCCAGCAAGGTGACGCTGCCCGCGACGTCGAGAACGTAGTGGTTCCCGGTGGCGAGCACGTCCGCCACCATGAGCAGGGGGAACAGCCACGCCACCAGCGCTCCGCGTGGATGCGCACCCCGGAGCGCGACCCACCCGGCGTACCCGCACCACAGCGCCCAGCCGACGTGCATGCTGGGCATGGCCGTGTAGTGGCCGGGATGCACCCAGCTCTCCCGGCCGGCCTGGTCCAGGATGTCGTACCGGGCCACGACGTCGACGGCGCCCGGCAGCGCAAGACGCGGCGGCGACATCGGCACGAGCCAGTAGACCGGCAGGACGAGGACCATCATCGCGACCATCGTCCGGCGGACCGTGCGGTAGACGTCGGCGTGCCGGACGAACACCCACAGCAGTACGCCGGCGATCACCGCGTAGTACAGCCGGTACAGGTACACGGCCGCCCGGCTGAGACCCGCATTGCCGGCCAGCCCGCCGTTCACGCTCCGCTCGATGTCGATGTGCACCGCGTGTTCCGTGGCCTGCAGGGCCAGCGCATGGGCGGTGGCGGCCGCGAAGTCCTTGCCCGCCAAGGCGGCGAGCCGCGTGAAGAGCAGAAACCAGAGCAGGAGAAGGGGTAGCTCGACGAGTACTCCGGGCCGCCCGCCGGTACCCCGGAACAGTGCCCGAGTCCGCTCGGTCGGGCTCGCCGGCGGCGGATTCACGCGGTCACCCTAGCCGACCGGGCGATAATGGCGGTGTGCTCGCGCCTCTCGGAGAGCTGCCGGACGTGGCCCGTGCCGTCGTGGTCGTCAGCGTCGGCGCCTTCGCCGCGGGTGAACTCGTCCAGGCGTTCCGCACGCGCCGCGGTGCGCAGCTCGTCGACCTGCGTGCCGAGGTCGTCTTCCGGGTGATGTTCCTCGGCGCGATTCTGGTGTGGCCGATCGGCCGCGCTGTCGTTCCGGGCGCCGGCATCGGCGGCGGCGCCTGGCTGTTCGCGTCCGGGATCGTGCTCGGGTGGCTCGGCCTGCTCCTGCGCTGGTGGTCCTTCGCCGCCTTGGGCGAGTACTTCACGGTGACGGTGCGGACCGCCGAAGATCAGCCCGTGGTGGAGCGCGGCCCCTATCGGGTCCTGCGGCATCCGAGCTACACCGGCCTGCTGCTCACCTTCGCCGGTGGCGGCCTGGTCGTGGCCAACTGGGTCAGCGCGGCGGGTGCGGTCGCTGTCCTGCTGGCCGCCCTGAGCCACCGCCTCCGCATCGAGGAGCGCGCCCTCGGCGAAGCGCTGGGCGACCGTTACCGGCAGTTCGCCGCGAACCGCGCCCGGCTCGTCCCCTTCGTGTGGTGACCTCGAGGAGTGCGCCCTTGACAGCGTGACCTCAGTCGCTAACCTCGTTCTGGGAGCGCTCCCAGGGACGACGTATTGCTCAAAGGAGAGCAGATGACGCAGTGGAGAAAGGCGTTCGGCGCCCTGGCCGCGGCCGTGGTGGCCGCGAGCGGGTTGGTCGCCTTCGGCGCGACCGGCCACGTCGCGGCGGCGGCGGCCGGCGGCACGGGTACCGGGTACCTGCACACCAGCGGCAACAAGATCCTGGACAGCACGGGCGCGACGGTCCGGCTGACCGGCCTCAACTGGTTCGGGATGGAGACCGACAACAAGACCTTCCACGGCCTGTGGTCCAGCCGCACCTGGCGCCAGCAGCTCGACCAGATGGCGCAGCTGGGCTACAACACCCTGCGCGTGCCGTTCTCCGACGACGCACTGAAACCCGGCGCCACGGCCACCGGGATCAACGACTACACCAATCCCGACCTGGTCGGGCTCTCGCCGCTGCAGATCCTCGACAAGGTGATCGGCTACGCGGGGCAAAAGGGGATGCGCGTCATCCTCGACCGGCACCGGCCGACCAGTGCGGGGCAGACCGCTCTCTGGTACACCGCCGGCGTTCCGGAGAGCACCTGGATCACCGACTGGAAGAACCTTGCCCAGCACTACGCGGGCAACACCACGGTCATCGGTGCGGACCTGCACAACGAGCCGCACGCCGAGGGCACCAACCCGGCCGCGACCGGCGCGTGCTGGGGCTGCGGTGACACCGCCCGCGACTGGCGGCTGGCCGCCGAACGCGCCGGCAACGCGATTCTGGGTGTGCAGCCGAACTGGCTGATCTTCGTGGAGGGCGTGAGCTGCCCGAGCGGCGGGCTGTCGAACGTCTGGGACGGCGACCCGTCGAACGACGAGGACTGCGGCTGGTGGGGCGGCAACCTGTCGAAGGCCGGCGAGTTCCCGGTGCGGCTGTCCGTGCCCGGCCGGGTCGTCTACTCCCCGCACGAGTACGCCACCTCGGTCTACAACCAGCCGTGGTTCAGCGCCCCCGACTACCCGGCGAACCTGACCGCGATCTGGGACCACTACTGGGGTTACCTGTACAAGCAGAACATCGCGCCGCTGATGATGGGCGAGTTCGGCACCACGCTGGCGAACCCGGTCGACAAGGTGTGGCTGGAGAAGCTGATGGCCTACACCGGCACCGGCGTCAACGGCATCTCGTTCACCTACTGGTCGTGGAACCCCAACTCCGGGGACACCGGCGGCATCCTGAACGACGACTGGACCACGGTCAACCAGGCGAAGCAGAGCATCCTCCAGCCCTACCTCATCCCGCCCACCGGCGGCGGCCCCGACCCGACGACGACCACCCCGACGACCCCGACGACCGGCGGTGGCACCGGCGGGTGCAAGACGGCGTGGAAGCTGGACAACTCCTGGCAGGGCGGCTTCCAGGGCACGTTGACCGTCACCAACACCGCGACGAGCGCGGCCAATCCGTGGACTGTCGTGTTCACCCTGCCTGCCGGGGCCACCATCGGCAGCGGCTGGAACGGCACCTTCACCCAGACCGGCACCACGGTCACGGTGAGCGCGCCGACCTACAGCCCGTCCCTGGGCGCGGGAGCGGCCGTGTCGCTCGGCTTCACCGCCAACGGCCCGTCCGGCGAGCCCTCGGTCGTCAAGCTCAACGCGGCGGCCTGCAGCAAGTGACCGGCCCCCTGGCTGCGGTGCCGGAAGCGCACCGCAGCCAGGGTTCTGGTCAGCGTGGCCACGCCTTCTCGAGGATGTCCGCGACGAGCGCCGCCTGGTGGCCGTCCGGGTCGAGGTCGGGGTCGAACACCGTCAGCTCGAAGCCCGCCGCTCCGGGCCGCGACAACAGCTCGCGCAGCACCGAAACCAACGCCGAAGGGTCCAGGCCGCCCGGATCGGGACTGTCCACTGCGGACACATACGCCGGGTCGAGCACGTCGATGTCCACGTGGATCCAGAAACCGTCCAGGCCGGTGAAGGCCGACCCGATCGTCACGCCGGAAGCCATGATCTCTTCGGACGTGACGTGGGCGATCCCCGCGGCACGCAGGTGCGCGGACTCGGCGGACCGCACGCCGAGCACCAGGACGTCTTCGTCGCGGACGTACGGGCGCAGGCCGTCGATACCGGCCAGGTCGTCGGCGCCGCGGCCGGTCATGATCGCCAGGTCCTCGCCCGCCGCCGCGCCGACGTGGTCGGCGATGCCCAGGTGGCGGAAGTCGTCGTGGCCGTCGAGGTAGGCGATCCCGAACCGGCCGGCGCGACGCAGCGCCAGCATCGCGCCCAGCGAGATCGAACAGTCGCCGCCCAGCACCACCGGGAAGCCGCCCGACGAGCGGACCGACGCCACCCGCGCCGCCAGCGCGCGCGTGTAGGCCGCCAGCTCGGCCGAGTTCCGGACGCCGTCACCCGGCTGCCACGTCCCGACGTACCGCCCCGGCGTGACGACCCCGCCGTCCGACGCGCCCAGGCGGCGCAGGATGGCTCCGCGGCCGGGAGCGTCCTAAGTTGGGGTGCCGACCAAGGAGGCGTGATGGCTGAGCAGACCAAATACGTCCTGGACGAAGCCGATCTCCCCACCCAGTGGTACAACGTCATCGCCGACCTGCCCGAGCCGCCGCCACCGCCCCTGCACCCCGGCACCCGCGAGCCGGTGGGTCCGGACGACCTCGCTCCGCTGTTCCCGCAGGCGCTCATCGCCCAAGAAGTGACGACTGATCGCTATGTCGACATCCCGGAGGAGGTCCGGGAGGTCTACCGGCTCTGGCGCCCGTCGCCGCTGTTCCGCGCGCGACGGCTGGAGAAGGTGCTCGGCACGCCGGCAAGGATCTACTACAAGTACGAAGGCGTCAGCCCGGTCGGCTCGCACAAGCCGAACACCGCCGTGCCGCAGGCGTTCTACAACGCGGCCGAAGGCGTCACGCGGCTGACCACCGAGACCGGCGCCGGCCAGTGGGGGAGCGCGCTCGCCTTCGCCTGCGCCCAGTACGGGCTGGAGTGCGAGGTCTGGCAGGTGCGGGCGTCCTACGACCAGAAGCCCTACCGCAAGCTGATGATGGAGACGTTCGGCGCGACCGTCCACCCGAGCCCGTCGGAGCTGACCGAGTCCGGCCGGGCGATCCTGAAGCAGCACCCCGACTCGACCGGCAGCCTCGGCATCGCGATCAGCGAGGCCGTCGAGCAGGCGGCGCAGGACCCGGACACGCGGTACGCGCTGGGCAGCGTGCTCAACCACGTGCTGCTGCACCAGACGATCATCGGCGAGGAAGCGCTGAAGCAGTTCGAGCTGGCCGGCGACACCCCGGACCTCCTGGTCGGCTGCACCGGCGGCGGCTCGAACTTCGGCGGGCTCGCTTTCCCGTTCCTGCGCGAAAAGCTGGCCGGCCGGATGGACCCGGTGATCCGCGCGGTCGAGCCGGCCGCGTGCCCGTCGCTGACGCGCGGGAAGTACGCCTACGACTTCGGCGACACGGCGGGGCTCACGCCGCTGCTGAAGATGCACACGCTCGGGCACGATTTCATCCCGGACCCGATCCACGCGGGTGGCCTGCGCTACCACGGGATGTCGCCACTCATTTCGCACATCTACGAGCTCGGCCTGATCGAGGCGATCGCCGTCGGGCAACAGGAGTGCTTCGCGGCGGGGGTCCGGTTCGCGCGGTCCGAGGGCATCATCCCGGCGCCGGAGCCGACGCACGCGCTCGCCGCGTGCATCCAGGAGGCGTTGCGGTGCAAGGAAACCGGAGAGGAAAAGGTGATCCTCACGGCGCTGTGCGGCCACGCGCACCTGGATCTGCCCGCGTACGGCGCCTACCTCGCCGGGGACATGGTGGACAACGAGCTCTCCGCGGCGACCCTCGAGCAGTCCCTCGCCACCTTGCCCTGACGCGAGCGTCCCGAGGTGGCCTTCGGGGCGTTCAACGCATCTGCCCCCACGTAGCGAACGGCGCCGACCGGGCCGAAGACCTCTTCCCGGACGATCGCCATCTCCCTGGTGCACTCGGAGAAAACGGTCGGACGCAGGAAGAAACCGTTTTCGTACGCC